>JAZUSR010000080.1:0-3375 GCA_045606765.1 Treponema sp. | reverse complement strand
TAATTTTTCTATATAACTTTCTAAAATTGGCAAACTTTGCTCATAAGTAAGATTTTCAATCTCCGAAATATTAATCGTAAGTTCTAAAAGATTTTCATTAGATAAATTATCTTCAGATTTCCAATATGAATAAATTCCATTATATTTACTAGTCCACGAAGAAAACCAATTTTGAATATTTTCGTTTGCCAATTTTATCATTTCTTTTGATTGTACAAACATTTTTTGATTCATCGATAAATATTCTTTTTTTTGATTTATAATTTCTTCTTGTTCCAACAAAAATACATTTTCCAAATTTTCAATTTCATCTAACAGTTCACTTTCTCTTTGAGCAAAAATTTTATATCCTTCTTGAATTTTTTCTCTAATTTCTAAATTCCATTTTTCTCTACGAGAAGTCAATTGTCTATAAGCTTCATTCCAAATAGTCAAATTTTGCTCATAAATATTATTTGCAGATTCTTCCCATTTTAATTTCATCAAAAGAAAATCTTTTTCAATTTCATTCCATTGATTTATTCCTTTTTCAATCTGAATATTTAATTCAGAAAGCCAATTTTCGCTTGTAACTTTTATATCATCTGGAGTCAAATTACTATTTACATTTATTGCTTGATTAAAAAGTTTTTCAACATTTTTTAATGTAGAATCCTCGACTTCATTTGACAAAGCATTTACAATTACATTGGCACTTTCAGCATCACTAATCTTTTTTAATGAATATTGATCATACAAAAGTTCATTTAACAAAGAATTATAAATTTCTTTTTCCATTAAATAAAATTCACTTTCGATAAATTGAACTTCACCATTTTCTAATTTTTTAGAACTTAAATAGTTTTGAATAATTGCATTTACAATTTCTTTCCATTGAGAGTTAACATTTTCCACATCATCAAAAGTAGCCTTTTTATATTTTGTACCCGCTTTATTAAAATAAAAATTTTCTTTTGCTTCTAATAATTCCCTGTACAAGTTACTTTTGTGAATTAAAAGTATATCTGATGAATTATTTACAAAACCATTTTCATAAAAAAAACAATCATCAGATTGAAGTTCATTATTTTGAATTCGTTCAACAATTTGTTTTAATTCTTCTTTTTCTTCATAAACAATATTTTCAGAAAAATTATAAGTTTCCCTAAAAATCTGTTTAAGTTCATTTGCTGGTAGCAACATCATTGAATAACTATTTAGCACAAATATTGCTATAATTTTTTTTAAACATTCATTCATAAATTCCTCCAAAATAAAAATATTTTTTTTGCAACGCAAAAAAAAAGACTAGAACTTTTTTTGTTCTAGTCTTTTGATTAAATAAACTACATATTAATCATACTTATTATTCAATTTTTTACATCAAATAATATTTTTTTATTCTGGAGCAAAGAAATTATAAATTTACAGGATCTTCTGTTAAAGCAGTATCAAGTAAATCTGAAATTGCTTTTTTATCCAAATGAGTTCCGATAATTACAAGTTTAATCATTCTATCTCCATACTTTGGATGCCAATTTTTTTGCATTTCAGGATCTTGCTTCAATACCTCATCTTGTTCTTTTTTAGGAAGACTTGCAAGCCATGCTCCACTATAACCTGCAACAATTTGACGACCTGTTGTTTCTAAAACCCAAGCCATTTCTGGTTCATCATTAAACCACATCAATCCTTTTGAACGAATAATATTCTTTGGCCAATTATCTGCAACTTTATCTAACTTCTGTCTATCAAAACATCCTCGTCTATAATACACAAATGAACCAATTCCATATTCATCTTCAGATTCTCCATCATGATGATGGTGGTGATGATGACATTTACAATGTTCGTCGTGACAATGTTCTTCATCGTGGTCATGGTGGTGATGATGGTCATGACACTGACAATTTTCATCATCACATTCTTCGTGGGCATGATGATGGTCATGATCGTGATGATGATGTTCTTCGTGATCTTCATCGTACCCATGTTCGTCTGCTTTATTTAATTCGTTTACCCAACCTGCACTTGTATAAACTTTTTCAAAATCAAATTCCTTTGTTCCAAGAATTTCTTCAATTTGAACATTTGCTTTTGTAGTCTCAATTACACGAGCATTTGGCTGAAGTTTTTTAACTACAGCACGAACTTTTTTAAGTTGTTCTTCAGTCACTAAATCAACTTTATTAATAATTAATGTATTACAAAATTCAATTTGCTGAACAAGAAGACTTTCAATATCTTCTCCTTCCATATCTTCTTTAAGAAGTGCTTTACCTTCATCAAATTCAGTTACCATTCGCATTGCATCAACTACAGAAACAACACCATCAATATAACCATTGTCAATTTGTTCAATAGCCTGAGCAATTGGCATTGGTTCACAAACACCACTTGCTTCAATTAAAACATAATCAAATTTTCCAGTTTTTATCAACTTTTCAATTTGAGTTACCATATCACTCTTTAGTGAACAACATATACAGCCATTTTGCAATGCAACTAAACTTGAAGTATCTGTAATATTTGCATCTTTTGCAATCAAACTTGCATCTATATTAACTTCTCCAATATCATTTACAATAACCGCAACTTTATACCCCTTTTGATTATTCAAAATATGATTCATCAAAGTTGTCTTTCCAGCACCTAAATATCCAACTAAAAGCGTAATAGGAATTTTCTTAGCCATTTTTTCCCCTTAAAAAATTGTATTAAATATTTAAATTTCTTCATAATTAATATACTGAATTAATAAAAAAAAAACTACAAATAATAAAAAAAACTTGCATTGTAGAAAAAATCATCATAAAATATTTATAGATAAAAAAGTATGGTTATTTATTTTTTAACAAAGGAACCGGATGCATGTCAACTTATTGCTGACAAGTTTTCGAATGAAAAAAGTATAGTAAAAATTTTTCCCACCGTTACGAATTTATTCAGGGATATTTTTGATTTAAATATCTTGCCTACAGTTTTGTTTCTTGATTATCTTTACTTCGAGCCTGATTTATTCAATCCTTATGATTTATTTAAATCCCATAATAAGATTTTTCCCATCGTTTTTTACAACCATCCATTTCCATTACCTAATCGAAGAAAATTATTCTGGCTGCATCAATTAAAAAAATCGGGACATTCATTCAACATAGAAGAATTAGCTTTACCTCTTGAAATGTTAGAATCAATTTTACTTGATAAAACAATCAGCCAGTTTATAAGTGGAATTCAAGCTCCGATACCTTTTCATTCAAGCAATCTTCGATACATAGAACCACTTAATGACAATGAGAAAAATTACTACATAAAAAATTATAATAATGTTATCACTGATTTTTTATCTAATTCAAACAAAAAAGAAAAACCTACTCAAAAAATTGATTCAGTAAT
>JAZUSR010000079.1:0-4471 GCA_045606765.1 Treponema sp. | reverse complement strand
CTATTGAATATATTTTAGAAAGTATTGATACAATTTATTCAATTAAGCATAAAAATGGAGCAATTCGACGAGTAAATGTAAATATTGCGGCTACTTCAGTTGAAGAATATAAAATGCTTAAGGATGCAGGAATTGGAACTTATATTTTATTTCAAGAAACATATAATAAAAAGGCATATCAACAACTTCATCCTACAGGTCCAAAAAGTGATTATGGATATCACACAGAAGCAATGGACAGGGCGATGGATGCAGGGATTGATGATGTAGGTCTTGGCGTTTTATTTGGCTTGAATCTTTATAAATATGATTTTGTTGGTTTATTAATGCATGCAGAACATTTAGAAGAAGCAAAAGGGTGTGGTCCTCATACAATTAGTGTTCCTAGAATTAGAAAAGCTGATGATATTGATCCTTCTAAATTTGAAAATGGAATTGATGATAAAACTTTTTGTAAAATTGTAAGTCTTATTCGAATTGCAGTTCCATATACCGGAATGATTATTTCTACTAGAGAGTCTCAGTCTGTTCGAGAAAAAGTTTTATCTTTAGGGGTTTCTCAAATTTCTGGTGGGTCAAGAACTAGTGTAGGTGGGTATACTGTAGAAGAACGCATAGATGATACTTCGCAATTTGATGTTAGTGATACTCGAACTTTAGATGAAGTATTAAATTGGTTGATGAAATTAAATTATGTTCCAAGTTTTTGTACTGCCTGTTATAGGCTTGGAAGAACGGGGGACAGATTTATGGAATTGTTAAAGTCTGGCCAAATTAGTAATTGCTGTCACCCAAATGCGTTAATGACTTTAAATGAATATTTAGAAGATTATGCTTCACCTGAAACAAAACAAATAGGTAAAAAATTAATTCAATCTGAGTTGCTAAAAATTCCTAATTTACAAGTTCGCGAAAAAGCAAAATTTTATATTGATCAAGAAAATGCCGGTTTAAGGGATTTTAGATTTTAGTTTTTTACTTAAATTGATGGGTATAAAATTTATGGAGTTAAAATGAGTTTGGTTAATACACCTCAATCGATGCAAGTTCATATTGGTTTGTTTGGCAAAATGAATGTTGGAAAATCAACTTTGATGAATAAATTATTAAATCAAAATATGTCGATTGTTTCAGATGTTAGTGGAACTACAACTGATATTGTTCAAAAGTCAATGGAATTAAATCCAATTGGGCCTGTTGTTTTTATAGATTGTGCTGGCTATGATGATGATTCTCTACTTGGAAAAAAACGTATTGAAAAAACAATGATGGCTTTAGAAAAATCTGATTTATGTATTTTTATTTTTACTTCTGAGCTTGAGCAAATCGATTATGATTGGATTTTAAAAGCAAAGAATTGTGGTAAAAAAATAATTCCTATAATTAATAAATGTGATGAACTTAATTTAAATTTAATTTCTTCAATTGAAAAAAGTATAAAAAATAAATTTTCAGTGGATTCAATAAAGATTAGTTTACAAAATTCAAATGATGTAATAATGCTAAAAGATAAACTTGTAAAAATGATTCCGGAAAGTTATGAAAAAAAATCATTTACTGGTTCACTGTGTTCTGAAGGCGATGAAGTTTTTCTTGTAATGCCACAAGATATTCAGGCTCCAAAAGGGCGTTTGATTTTGCCTCAAGTTCAAATTTTGCGTGAATTATTAGATAAAAAATGTATAGTTAGTTGTTGTTCTACAGATAATTTTGAACAAACTTTAGATTCAAAAAAGAAAAGTCCAAGTTTGATAATTTGCGATTCACAAGTTTTTAATTTTGTTTATGAAAAAAAGCCAGAGTCTTCTTTGCTAACTTCTTTTTCGGCCTTGCTTGCTGCAAATAAAGGCGATATTAATGATTTTATTTTAGGTGCTGAAGTTGTTAAAAATATTCAGTCTATTTCAAAAGTGTTAATTTCTGAAAGTTGTACTCATTCACCACTTGAAGAGGATATTGGTAGAGAAAAAATTCCACGCATGTTACGAAGTAAAAATCCAACTATAAAAATTGATTTTGTTAGTGGAAAAGATTTTCCTTCTAAGTTAGTTGATGATGAAGGAAATAAGAAATATGATTTAATTATTCATTGTGGGGCTTGTATGTTTAATTCGGCTTTTGTTAGAGCTCGGCAAATAAAAGCAAAAGATGCTGAAATTCCAATGACAAATTATGGGATTTTTATTGCAGCTTTTCTTGGAATTTTAGATAAGATTGTTTTTCCTTCCTAGTTTTTTAAGTTTGGTTTAGTCTAGTAAAAAGATTTATAAAGATTTATTTTACAAAGATTTATGTGGAAAAAAATTATAAATTAGGAAATCTTTTTCGAAAATAAAAAAAACATATCCTACGATTTTTTTTGTAGGATATGTTTTTTTTGTGTTGTGAATTAAAAATATAATTTTTAATTCATAGTATTTAGGGTTTAATACAAACCCTAAATACGGCCGAGTCAAGGCCTTGAGCAAAGCGTGCCTTGACCGGACGTATTTGTAATTTTATTTTTTTGTGGCTTCTGTAAGACTTGTTACCAATCCTGTCATATTTTGAATTTCTGAAGGAATGATAATCTTAGTTGCTTGGCCATCTGCTGCAACTTCAAAAGCTTCAAGACTTCTAAGTTTTAAGACATTTTCGTCTATTCCTGCACTTTTAAGCATTTTTAAACCGATAGCTTTTGCTTCTTGAACTTCACGAATTGCTTCAGCTTCACCTTTTGCTTTTTGAATTGCTGCTTCTTTTTGTGCTTCTGCATCCAAAATAAGAGCTTCTTTTTGTGCTTGAGCTTCAAGAATTAATGCTTGTTTTTTTCCTTCTGCTTCTAATACAGCCGATTGTTTGTGACCTTCTGCAATAAGAATTTCTTCTCGTCGTTCTCGTTCTGCACGCATTTGTTTTTCCATTGCTTCACGGATTGCAATTGGTGGTTCAATATTTTTTACTTCTACACGATTTACTTTGATTCCCCATGGGTCTGTTGCTTCATCCAAAATACTTCGCATTTTAGTATTAATTACATCACGGCTTGTAAGAGTATCGTCAAGTTCAAGTTCACCAATAATGTTACGCAAAGTTGTTGCTGTAAGATTTTCAAGAGCATTAATTGGGCGTTCAACTCCATATGTGTACAATTTTGGATCTGTAATTTGAAAATAAACTACAGTATCAATCATCATTGTAACATTGTCTTTTGTAATTACTGGTTGAGGAGGAAAGTCAAAAACTTTTTCTTTTAATGAAACTTTGTTTGCAACTTTGTCAATAATTGGAAGCTTTACATGAATTCCTACTTCCCATGTTTTGTGATAAGCTCCTAATCTTTCAATTACACATGCAGACGATTGTGGAACAATTCTAATGTTTTTAATGATTAAAATAAAAACAATAAGAATTAGTGATGATAATAAAATTGGCATAATAACCTCGTAAAATGATTTCTTTTGCTATATTTAAAAGAAATCATAAAAAATGTATATGTTTTTTGCAACGCAAATTTTTATTTTTGTTTAACTGTTAGTGTATTTCCTTCAATATTTGTAACTTTACAAATCGTTTTTTCTGGAATCTCAGTGTTATCTTCTGATTTTACATTCCATACTACGCCGTTTGATGTTTTTGCTTCTCCTTTTTCAAAAGGTTTGATTTTTTTTACAATAACAACTTCTTGATCAATAAGTGAATTGATTTTTCTTGCTTTTGAATTTTTTAAGAATTTTAATGCAATTGGGCGAGTAACGAATAAAAATACTACTGTGAGAATTATAAAAATAAGTATTTGCCATTTTAGAGGAATTGCAAGTTTTGATAAAAAAATCATTATAAAAGCTGCAAACCCAGACCAAATTGTTGTTAATGAAAATGTGAGTGATTCAACAATAATGCATATTACAAAAATAGTAAGCCAAATCCATGGCATTGTGCTTGTAATAAAGTTAATTGAGTTAATTAAAAACATATTTAAATTCTATATGTATTTTATGTTTTTGTAAAGTAAAATTATATGCAAAATACATATCAAAATAAATCTTGTCAAGTTTGAATTGAAATAAAAAAAGTGCACCGATAAAAAATGATTTTCAAATTTTATGGTGCACTTATTATTTTATTTTTACGATTTAATTATGCAAAAATATTGAATTAGTCGTTAGCATGTCCTGCTGAACCAAGAACATCTTTATTTTTGTGCATATACATTTTCTTAAGTTCATCACGAGCTGGAGCAAGATATTCGCGTGGGTCAAATTTTCCAGGATTTTCAGCCAAGAATTTACGAACAGCTGCTGTCATTGCCAAACGTCCGTCTGAGTCAATGTTGATTTTACAAACTGCTGATTTAGCTGCTTTTCTTAATTGTTCTTCTGGAATACCAATTGAATCTGGGATTTTTCCACCAAATTCTTCAATAATTTTTACATATTCCATTGGAACTGAAGAAGATCCGTGGAGAACGATTGGGAACCCAGGAATCATT
>JAZUSR010000078.1:0-6152 GCA_045606765.1 Treponema sp. | reverse complement strand
CAACATATTAGGACAACTCGTTGGCTCACAGAACGACATGGCTACGATCCGACTTCCTTCTGGAAAGTTTTGTAGTGCAATACCAATTGAAAGGGCAAGGGCGGCTTGTAAACTCATAACTTGTTCGCCATACATCATGCTAGCTGCCACAACACCAACTGCCATTCCTTCTGGAATATTGTGCAAAGTTACAGAAAGCATAAGCATTGTATTTTTTTTCAATTTGCTTGCAGGACCATCTGGAGTGTCTGATGTTGGGTGAAGGTGAGGAATTATCATATCAAGTAAAAACAAAAACGCCATACCCAAGGCAATTCCAATTGCGGCAGGAAGAAATGCAAATTTTCCCATAGCCTCTGAAGAATCTATAGCAGGAATTATTAATGACCAAACTGACGCTGCAATCATAACACCAGAAGCAAAACCTAACAAAAGTTTTTGAAATGAATCTTTAATTTGATTTTTTAAGAAAAAAACTGTTCCAGAACCTAAAGTAGTTCCCAAAAATGGAATTAATAAAACTAAAAAAATGCTTGTATTCATATTTAAATTATTATTAGTTTTTGTTTTTTTTTCAAGTATTTTTTGTGGGGGAAGAATCTTAAAAAATCATACAATTTATGGTATAATATGTGAAAGATATATTAAGGATAAATTATAATGGCAAAATCAAAAAAAATACTTTCAATGGAAGATTCTCTTTGGGGAGCTTGTGATAAACTTAGAGGAACTGTAGAACCTGCGGAATATAAACATGTTGTCTTAAGTTTAATCTTCTTAAAATTTGTAAACGATAAATTTGAACAAAGAAAAACAGAATTAATAAATGAAGGCAAAGAAAAATATATTGATGTTCAATCTTTTTATACAATGAAAAATGTTTTTTTTGTGCCAGAAAATTCTCGGTGGTCATACATTATTCAAAATGCAAAACAAGATGACATTGCAATTAAAATTGATACAGCACTAAACACAATAGAAAAACAAAATCCTTCACTTAAAGGTGCTTTGCCAGATAATTATTATTCACGACTTGGAATTGATGTTTCAAAACTTGCAGCACTTTTAGACGAAATAAACAATATTCAAACAACTCAAGATGCAGAAAACGACATTATGGGCCGTGTTTACGAATATTTTCTTACAAAATTTGCACTTCAAGAAGGCAAAGGAAAAGGTGAATTCTATACTCCAAAATCTGTTGTAAATCTTATTGCTGAATTAATTGAACCATACAAAGGAACAATTTACGACCCATGTTGTGGTTCAGGTGGAATGTTTGTTCAATCATTAAAATTTGTACAAAGTCATGCAGGAAACATAAAAGACATTTCAATTTATGGACAAGAAGGAACTTCCACAACTTATAAACTTGCAAAAATGAATCTTGCAATTCGAGGAATTCCTTGTAATCTTGGAGAAAAAGCCGCCAATACTTTTACAAACGATTTACACAAAGATTTACGAGCAGACTTTATTATGGCAAACCCTCCTTTTAACCAAAAAGATTGGAGAGAAGAAAACGAACTTGTAAATGATTCTCGCTGGAATGGATATACAGTTCCTCCTACAAGTAATGCAAACTACGGTTGGATTTTGCACATGGTAAAAAAACTTAGTTTAAACGGAGTTGCGGGATTTTTGTTGGCAAATGGTGCTTTAAGTGGAGAAGGACAAGAATTAGAAATTCGTCGTCAGCTAATAGAAAATAAACTTGTAGAAGCAATCATCATTTTGCCAAGAAATCTTTTTTATACAACAGACATAAGTGTTACATTATGGATTCTAAACAATAATAAAAAAGCTAGAGTTATAGAACAAAACGGAAATATAAAAAAATATCGAAACAGAGAAGATGAAGTTTTGTTTATGGATTTGCGACAAATGGGCTCTCCTTTTGAAAAGAAATACATAGAACTTACCCCAGAAGACAGAACAAAAGTAGCAGAAGTTTTTCATACATGGCAACAAGTTGAAAAAGAAACAAAATATCAAAATATTCCAGAGTTTTGTTACAGTGCTACAATAAAAGAAATTTCAGAAAAGGGATATAACCTTGTTCCTAGCAGATATATAGAATTTGTAAACCGTGATGAAACACAAGATTTTGATTCTAGCATGAAAGCTCTTCAGACAGAATTAACAGAATTACTAAAACAAGAAGAAGAAAGCAAAAAAGAACTGCTTGGTGTTTTCAAAGATTTGGGCTACGAAATTAAACTGTAGAAGATGTTGTCACACGGATTCGATTTTGCTAACGCAAAATCTTTAGGGGAAGCAGATGTTACTATATGAGAAAGAAACAGAAAAGATTTTAAAAGCGTGTTTTGAAGTTCATAACGAATTAGGTAATGGCTTTTTGGAAGCTGTGTATCAGGAAGCATTGGAAAAAGAGTTTATTATCCAAAAAATACCATATGAACGAGAAAAACTACTGCCAATTCTGTATAAAGGCGAAATTCTTTCGAAAGAGTATTATGCTGATTTTGTCTGCTATGATAAAATAATCGTGGAATTAAAGGCTGTAACAGCTTTAGTAAAAGCACATAAAGCTCAAGTAATAAATTATTTAAAAGCTGCTAATAAGGAAATTGGTTTATTAGTGAATTTCGGCTGTAATTCATTAAAATGGGAACGCATTTCGAAATTTGAAAGCAAGGAAAATCGTTAGGTTTTCCGAATCCGTGTGATAAAAAGAGGTTTTTAGTGGAAAAAAATTCATACGAAATAGATTTTGAAGAATACATCCGCCATACAGATGCAAGCAAAAAAGACAAAACTCTTGCCTGGTCTACAGCCATTGGTTTGCAGCAGGTTGATGGTCTTAAGCCTTCTTCATATTTGTACGAAACCGCCAAAAAGAATATAGAAGGCGAACTTTCTTTTGATGAAGCAAAAAATCTGATTGATTCTTATTATGAAAACCGCACAGCCCGAACTCAGGATGATGAAAGAACAGAAGAGGCCGATAAAGTTTCCAGCCGTATCGCTCAGATTCTTAGCGAGCCATCTTTTAATTTTAGTCCTTCTCATCTGATTGCAATTCATAAAAGACTTTTTGAAGGAATCTTCAAGTTTGCTGGTAAAATCCGCGACTACGACATCACAAAAAAAGAATGGGTATTAAATGGCGATACAGTAATGTACGGAGCTTCTTTTGAACTTAAGACCGCTCTTGATTACGATTTTGAAATGGAACGTAATTTTAAGTACAAAAGCCTTTCTACAGATGAAATCATAAAGCATATTACTTTTTTTGTTTCAAGGCTCTGGCAGATTCACGCATTTGGAGAAGGTAACACCCGAACTACAGCCGTTTTTACAATCAAGTATCTTCGTTCAATGGGCTACAAAGTTGATAATGATATTTTTGCCCAAAATAGCTGGTATTTTAGAAATGCCCTTGTGCGTGCCAATTACAAAAATCTTAAAGAAGGAATTGAAGAAAATCCTGTCTATCTTGAACGCTTCTTCCGCAACCTCATTCTAGACGAAAACAACGAACTCAAAAACCGCTACACCCATATTGATTATGATGAATACATCAAAAAGTTCGGTGAAAAAGTTAAAAGTTCGGAGAAAAAACAGTCAATAAACGATACTGCAAAGATTACTCAAAAGATAACTGTAAAGATTACTGTAAATCAACAGAAAATAATTGATGTGATTAAAGAAAATCCTTTTGCCACACAAGAAGAATTATCAAATATTGTAGGAATTGCACGCCTTAACATAAATAAAAACATGAAAAAATTGCAGGAGCAGGGCATCATCAAGCGTATCGGCGCAGACAAAAACGGCCATTGGGAGGTGATTGAATGACAGAAAACACACAAATAAAACTATTTGAAGACAAAAAAGTCCGCACCCTATGGGATAAAGAAAGCGAGGAATGGTATTTTTCGGTCGTGGATGTAGTTGCTGTTTTGACAGAAAGTGCAAATCCAAATAACTATTGGAAGGTGTTGAAAAACCGCCTTAAAAAAGAAGGAAGTAAGTTGGTTACAGATTGTAACCAACTGAAAATGCCATCTGCCGACGGTAAAATGTACAAGACCGACTGCATGAATACCGAGCAGCTTTTCCGCCTGATTCAGTCAATTCCTTCTCCAAAGGCTGAGCCATTTAAGCTTTGGATGGCTCAGGTTGCAAAAGAACGTCTTGATGAAATGCAGGATCCTGAGCAGGGAATTCAGCGGGCTTTAGCAGAATACCGGGCTTTAGGATACTCGGAAAACTGGATAAACCAGCGGCTTAAATCTATAGAAATCCGCAAAGACCTTACTGACGAATGGAAAAAGCACGGCTTAAAAGAAGGTGTTCAGTTTGCCACGCTCACGGACATTATTTACAAAACATGGGCCGGCAAAACTGCAAAAGAATATAAAGAATACAAAGGCCTCAAAAAAGAAAATCTACGCGATAATATGACTAACAAGGAACTCGTCTTGAATATGCTGGCAGAACTTTCTACAAAAGAAATCTCTGAGTCCAACGATCCAAAAAATTTTAGCGACCATGTAAAGAATGCAGTAGACGGCGCAAGCATCGCAAAAAATGCCCGCATAGAACTTGAGCAGAAAACTGGAAAGAAAGTCGTTACACCCCTTAATGCAAGAGACGGCATCGGACTTACAGAAGATACAAAGGCCTCTGTTTTTTTGGAAGATGAGGAAGAAAAGTAGATGAGTGCGAATTATAAAAAAAACAAACAGATTTGTTCGTGTCTAACTACACTCACTTTTAAGAAGCGAAGACCGTTAAGTCTGAGCAAATCCGCTTGTTAAAAAGGAAAAAGAAATGAGCACAAATTGTAGAAAACTTGAAAGAAAAATATCACACGGATTCGATTTTCCTAACGGAAAATCTTTAAATAATTTATGCTTGGAATTGCGTTAGCAATTCCGAATCCGTGTGATAATAAAGGAATGCGTAGTGAGTACGAATTATAAAAAACTTGGGGATTATATACAGCCCATTGATGTCCGTAATTCTGATTTGAAAGTTTCTCATTTGCTTGGGTTAAGCATAGAAAAATGTTTTATCGAATCTATTGCAAATACAATCGGAACAGATTTTAGACCATACAAAATTGTCAAAAAAGGACAGTTTGCTTATGGCCCGGTTACTTCTCGTAATGGTGATAAAATTACAATTGCTCTTTTGAAGGAAGCTGATGTTTGCATCATTTCAAGTTCCTATTCTGTTTTTGAAATCACTGACACAACAAAACTTTTGCCTGAATATCTTATGCTGTGGTTCAGTCGTCCAGAGTTTGACCGATATGCCCGCTATAAATCACACGGAAGTGTCCGCGAAATTTTTGACTGGGATGAAATGTGCCGAGTTGAGCTTCCAGTTCCCGACCTAAAAGAACAAGAAAAAATCGTAAACACCTACAACGCCATAACAAAACGCATCCAGATTAAGCAGAAGATAAATGAAGATTTGGAAAAGACGGCAGAGGTAATTTATAAAAATTCTCTTACCACAAAAAAAACATCAATTTCATCACTTGGAAAAGAATGTAATATTACAACAGGAAAACTAAATTCAGAAGATGCAACAATTGATGGTGAATATCCTTTTTTTACTTGTTCTCAAGAAACATATAAAACAAATACATATGCTTTTAATCAAGAAGCTGTATTACTTGCAGGAAATAATGCAAGTGCAATTTATCCACTAAAAATATATAAAGGTAAATTTAATGCATATCAGAGAACATATGTAATATCTTCAAATAATAAATTAATCTCAAATTATCAGATTTATTTTGATTTAAAGAATAAATTGGAAGAATTTAAAGGTATTTCTTTTGGAACAACTACAAAGTTTCTAACTATGACCATTTTGAATCCAATTGAATTACATATTTTTTCTGAAAAAGATTCATCTGAATTAACAAAACAATTAAAAACATGTTTTGATGAAATAACAATCAATCAAAAGGAATTAATCAAATTAAATGATTTAAAACAACTGGTAATTTCTCGAATTAGTGGGATGTAGAGGAGGCATGATAAAAAAGTAAACGAACAAGCGGTAATGTGATAAGCTGAGTATATTCAGCGGAACCCAGGCAACAGTTCGCCATTTTTAATAAAGGCATAGACCTTTGGAGAGGAGAATGAAGAGCTTTTGCCGTATCA
>JAZUSR010000077.1:0-2394 GCA_045606765.1 Treponema sp. | reverse complement strand
ATTAGAGGCACAGCAACAATGAAGAATGTCCGTTGGTTTCTAAAAACTCACGGAAAAGAAGCAACAATGCTATCTCTTGACAAATCTTATAGATATTCACAAGGTTTTGCTTATATTGTCAATGTAAATCACTTGATCGAGAGAATTAGATTAGATTTATCCGTTGAGCCATCTTCTGATATGGAAGAAGTCATTTCTTTAATTGAAAGCAAGTTGATGATGTTTAAAGAAGAATGGATTTCTCCTTGTTATCAAGCACTTTACGACTGGGAAAAAGGGGCAATTTCTGACCAAGAATGCGCAAGACAAATTCGAGAAATTATTAGTTAATTAGTTAGTTCTAAATTTTTGAAGTAAGGGGAGACTTCAATGATCCATAGATTAGGAAGAAAAAAATATAAATGTTTTGCTTTCGACCTTGAAAGTCATAATGATAGCGAAAGTATTGCTAATAAAAAGACTTCAATGTGGTTGGGATGTTTTCTTAATGAAAATTCTAAAATTGATGATGAGAATTCATATCTATACTCGATTGATGACTTACTTCAAAGATTAGAGGCTGAAAGCACACCAAAACGAAGACACAATGAAAGAATACCAATTAAAAATGTTGCTATTTGGATTTATAACTTTTCTTTTGAATGGAGTTTTATTCTTCCTGTTCTTATTCAAAAAGGTTTCAAATTTAAAGAGAAAATCGAAGCAGATGATGAATTTGTTTATAATTCAGTATCAACAAAAACTTGTTCATCAGTATGGTGCGCACAAATAAAGTTTCATAAGAAGTCTGGAATAGTTGTTTTTCGTGATTTAGCGAAGATTTTTGGTGGAGGTTTGGGGAAAGTAGCAAAGGCATTTAATTTGCCTACGCAAAAGGGCGAAATCGACTACACATTAAATCGACTTCATAATCACATTATTACAAAAGAAGAGAAAGAATATTGTTTCAATGATACGAGAATTATTATTGATATTCTTCTTGAAATGATTAAAAGAAATGACAAAGAATTTTTCAATGCTGTTTCTATGGCAACATATTCAATTAAAAAGATGATTAAGACTGGCTGGCCAAGAGCAACAAAACCATATAAAGAATTTAGAAAGGTTTATCCAGAACTTGATGAGAAAGAGACTGAATTTTTGAGAAAAGGAGTTGGTGGTGGCATTACATATGCACCAAGTAAATGGCAATTTAAAGACATAAAACACGATATTTTGCACATTGACGCACATCAAATGCACCCATCACAAGCATATTACAAGCAATTTCCATATGGTTTTGGCGAATATTTCACAGGAAAGCCACCAATGGCGAGAATTTCTGCTTGCAGAATTAGGATTTCATATGATGATGTTCTTCTTCATTCTGTGATTTCTTTGATTGGAACTGATTTTTGCGAAGAAAGAGAGTTAGTTGTTTGGAATTTTGAAATTCCTACAATGATGAAAGTCTATGTCAATCTTAAAATTGAGTATATAGATGGATATGCTTACAAAACAAGGCCACTTCCTTGGAGAAAATATTATGCTTCAAATTATGATGAAAGACTAAAAGCTCGAAAAAATGGAGATGATTTCAATGTCCTTTACTATAAACTACTGAACAATTCTTCATATGGAAAACTACTCGAAAAACCTCACACACAAGTGTTTGCAAATTTCATCAATAATGAGGGAATTATTGACAGCCAAGTGTTTGATAAACCACCAGAAGAAATTGATATTTCAGCGAAATACACATACATTCCTGTTGGATCATGCATACCTGCATATTCAAGAGTTATGCTTATTGAAACTGCTTTAAAATTTGGATGGCAAAAAATTCTATACTTTGACACAGACAGCATATTTGTTCTGAAAGATAAAGACACTCAAAAGGTATGGGATGAGCAAATCAATAAAGTCGATTATCTTGGTGGTTGGGCATTGGAAGAAGTGCTTACAAGAGCGCAATTCACAGCACCAAAGAGATACAAAACTGAATGCAATGGAAAAACAACGATCAAGGCAGGTGGAATAAACTTCAATAAGTTTAAAGAGGAAAGAGTTGATGACTTACTCACAAAAGAAGCTAAAATCGTGTCCCAAGAAGAAAGGGATGATATGATAAGCAAGTATCAAATCCCATATGATGAAATAAACATTGTCTCATCTTCGTTCAAAGTGCAAAGAGCATTCAGATGTCAAGGTGGAACAATTATTGTGTTCCAAGTTAAAGAGATGGGCATTCAAAAGAAGTATCAAGGGATCTATGAAAAGAACATTGCAAACAATGGCGAATGAATTAAAATGTAAGTGAGGTCATTGTCTGCCTCCTTTCATACAAGACATTGTTGTCTGGTCTCTCCCCAAATTTGATCAGATGGCAATGTCTTTTTGTGTGATAAATTGTAT
>JAZUSR010000076.1:0-15188 GCA_045606765.1 Treponema sp. | reverse complement strand
TTTTCAAAATTATAAGTGTAAATTGTAGAATTGTTTTCGATACATAATAATTTTGAACCAAATGATTTTAAACTAGAAATTTCCCCCTTCGAAGTAAAAAGAGGAATCACTTTTTTTGATTCTTTATCAAAGATTGAAACTTTTGAATTGTTATCTTGAGACCATAAAATTAAATTAGAATTATTCGAAAGTAATTTTGTAAAATTTTCGTGACTTAAAAGTTGAATGACATTTGATTTAATTTCATTTGTTACATAAAGGTGTGATTTTGTTAAAATAAATAAATCATCCTCAATATATTGAAAGTCGATAATTTTTTGAATATTTGTATCAGAAATTAATTCTGCAACTAAAGAAGTTTCTTCAAGGATTTTTGAAGTATAAATATTTCCTGATTTTGTTCCAAAGATTATCTTTTCTTGAGTTAGTAAAACATTTGTAATATTTTCACTTTTTGGAAAAGAAATATTTTTGTAAATAGTAGGTGTTTCAAATTTTTCTGTACTTGAATTGAATTTGAAAATAGATATTTTTTTGTTTTGATTAGTTGAATAATACAATTCATCTTGGTATGTAAAAATAATTGGGTTCGAAGAAGTTAAAGAATATTCAATTTTACCAGTTATTGAATTTATGATTAGTATATTATCATTTTTTAACCCTGCAATATATTTGTTTTTTCTAAAAGAAAGGATGTTATCTAATCCAAGTTCAGTCTTAATTTTTTTTAGTAGTTGACCATTTTGCAAATTGTGATAATAAATGTTACCACTTACAGAATAAGTAAAAATATTTTTTTCACTTGTAGCAGTTTCTGCATATCCAATCATAAATATTTTTTCTTTGATTGGATTTACTATTTTTCCATTTGAAGTATCTATAAAGATAGTTCCTTGTTCAGTTGTTGTACCTAAAATAAGATATGTTGATTTTTTGCTATAATTTATCGATAAGATTGAATCAGAAAAACTATGAGAATATTTTTTTTCAAGTGTATCCCAGTCCCATACTGATAAAATATTATTATTATTTAAATCTGTTTCATAAATTGCAAATTCATTTTTGAAAGGATTTTTTGCAACCTTCTTAATTTTATTATTGGTAATTTGAAAATGTTTTCCTTTGTTATTTTCCCATTCGATTATAAAACCATCTGTTCCAACAGAAAAAAATGAATCATTGCTGTTTGAAGGAAATATTGCAATAACATCATCTTCGTGTGGTATTGTTGTAATTCTCGATTGTCCAAAAGAATTTAATGAGAATAATGTTAGTAGAAAAACAATTAATAACTTTTTCATTTTGGTTCACTCCATTTTGAAAAGAAATAACGAATATCGCCAGTTGTTCCAATAATAAATAAAATTATTAGAATAATTAAACCGATTTTTTGAATATTATATTGTGTTTTTGGTGAAATTTCTTTTTTAAAAATTAAATGAATTAATGCAAATAAAATAATTCCTCCGTCTAAAATTGGAATTGGCAATAAGTTCATGATTCCAAGAGAAATTGAAATAAGAGCAACTAATTCTAAAGTTGCACAAAGCCCTAAAGTAAATCCATAATTAAAACCTTCAGTAACAGTATCTCCTAATATAGAGGTAATTCTTGCAGGACCAGAAACAACATTTGTTAAATCAACACCTGTAAATAAAAGTTTAAAACTTTGGAATGTTTTAGATATCATTTCAAACATTTTTTCAGTACCTTTAATTATGGCAATAAAAAAAGGATAAGTTTTTGTTTTTATAATTGTCTTTGAATTTATGTCACCCATAACACCAAGTAAACCAGTTCCCTGTGTTTTATCAAGTGATGTTGTTACTTCAAAAGTAAGAGTTTGTGAATCTCGTTCAACATAAATGAGCATTTTTGTTTTTGGTCGTAATGAAACATATTCATAAATTTGATCGAAAGATTCAATTTTTTTATTGTCGATTTGAATAATTTTATCGCCTGTTTTAAGTCCTGCATTGCGAGCCACACTTTCTACAGATGAATCAGGAATTATAATTTTGTTTGATAAAATAACTTGATCTAATGGTGTCATACAAATAATGGTATAAGCAAATATAGCAAGGATAAGATTAAAAAAAGGACCTGCAAAAGCAATTACAGCTCTTTTTATAGGATGAATTCCATATAAAGAATTTTTATTTTTAGGAAATGAAGAAAGATTATTTTCTATTGCATTTTTAAAATCTTCTTCACCTTCCATTCCACAGTACCCACCTAGTGGTAATAACGAAATCCTATAATCAGTATCATTTATAGTTTTATGAAATAAAATAGGTCCCATTCCAATAGAAAAACTTAATACTTTTACACCAAAAATTTTTGCAAAAATAAAATGCCCCAATTCATGAATAAAAACAATAATATTTAAAATCAATAAGCCAAAAATTATTTTCATATAAGACCTTCTGCATATTTTCTCGCAAGTGAATCAATTTTAAAAATATCATCAAATGAAGAAGGAGTGTAGGTAAAATCATTCTGTAAGACAGCATATGTAATTTTAGGAATATCCATAAATTGAATTTTTTTATCGATAAAGTTTTTTACTGCAACTTCGTTGGCGGCATTGTATGCTATTGTGTAACCACCATTTTTTTGAGCTACTTCATAAGCATATTTTAACATTGGAAAATCATCATATCTTGGTTTAAAAAAAGTAAGCTCTTTATCGAATAAATCGAATGGTTTCATAAAATTTGATTTATTTTCAGGATAAACTAAACTTTGAAAAATAGGATGTTTCATATCAGGATCTGAAAGTTGTGCATAAAGCATACCATCATTTGTTCTTACTAAAGAATGAACGATACTCTGTGGATGAACAATGACCTTTATTTTTTCAACAGGCATTTTAAAAAGTCGCGTAGCTTCAATTACTTCAAGACCTTTATTTGCTAATGTTGCAGAATCAATTGTAATTTTTTGACCCATATTCCAAGTTGGGTGTTTTAAAGTATCTTCTAAAGTAACATTTTGCAACTGCTTTAATGAATAATTTTTAAAAGGTCCTCCGCTAGCAGTTATAATTAATTCACTAATATTTTCTTTTTTACATTGGTTTATCAAACAAAAAATTGCAGAATGTTCAGAGTCTACAGGAATAATATTTACATTATTTTTTAAGGCTAATGCACGAATTAAAGGCCATGCCATTACAACTGTTTCTTTATTTGCAAGAGCAAGATCTATTTTATTTTCTAATACTATTTTACTAGGTTCAAGACCAGCACTTCCAGCAATTCCGTTTACTACTATATCAGGTTTTGTTTCGGCAATTAATTTTTTTATGCCATCATTTTGATCAACAGATGTTAAAGAACATTTGCAATTAAACTCTTTTGAAAGTTTTTCTAATAGGTTTTTATTTTTATTTGCTGTTATACCAACAATTTTAAAATCATCTGGCATATTTCGTGCAATATCTAAAGTACTTTTTCCAATGGATCCTGTCGCACCTAATACCACAATTTTTTTCATGCTTAAAATTAAAATCCTTTTAAATAAAATAATAAATTAAATAATAATAAATGGGCGCTGCTAAAAACATTGAATCTATCGAATCTAAAGCTCCACCTCGACCTAAAATAATATTCCCACTGTCTTTACAACCACTTGAGCGTTTAAAAACTGATTCAATTAAATCTCCAATGATTGAAATTGCAGTAATAATTACACAAACGCAAATCCAATTACAAAGGGAAACTTTTGGAAAATATGTTTTACCTAGAAAATAGTAAAATAAAAAGGCGAGTGCAATTGTAGCTAAAAAAGCACCAATAAATCCTGCAATACTTTTTTTAGGACTTGCGGCGATTATACCTCTGTTATTTTTTCCAAATGTCATACCAAATAACCATGCTGCTGAATCAGATAAAAATACTGTAATTACGAAAAAACAAATTAAAATTGTTGAATATTCAAAAGTTGTTAATCTACATAAATAACTTGCTAAAAAACCACTGTAAAAAATATTGAGAATAGCTTTTGATATTTTGGAATTTGAATTTGTAAAATCTTGTCTAAAGAAAATTTCACAAATAAATAAAACTATTAAATCTACAATGAAAATTAAAGTAATCATTTCATAGCCAATATTGAAGAGGCCACAAAAAAAAGTTGAAATAGGTAAAGATGAACTTAAAATTATTATCAAAGTTTTAAATTTTTTTGAATATTTTTCATCTAAAATATTACAAAGTTCCCAAGATGCTGCAATAGCAAAAAATAAAACTAATGCATGAAAAAATATTTTGTTTAAAAAGTTGGGAATAATTAAAGCTACTACCACAGGAATTCCAACAAAAAATATCAATAGTCTTTGTAAAACCTTATTCATACCGTTCATCCTTATCTTAAAACATCGCCAAATCTTCTTGTACGATTGTAAAATTCATTTATATTGTTTTTAAATTCTTCTTCGGTATAATCAGGCCACAGTGTATTTGTAAAACACAATTCTGCATAAGCTGAATGCCAAAGAAGGAAATTACTAAGTCTTTTTTCTCCACCTGTTCTAATTAAAAAATCAACATCTGGCAAATCGGGAATGTCAAAATTTTTGTACAAATCTTTTTCATCAATGGAATTGATATTATTTGAATCTTTTAAAATTTTATTTATTCCTCGTATAATTTCGTCTTTCCCGCCGTAATTGATTGCAAGAACAACTGTTAAATCAGAAAAATTTTCAGTATCTTTTTTTACATTTATAATTTCTTGTTGGACATCTTGTGGTAAACCATTTAAATCCCCAATGTGTTCTACTTTTATTTTATTTTGTTTGTAAAACTCAAATTCAGCTCTTAAATGACCTTTTATAAGTCCCATAAGATATCCAACTTCTTCTTGTGCTCTTTTCCAATTTTCAGTAGAAAAAGTATAAAGAGTTATGTATTTAATATTTAATTCTTTACAACATTTTACAATTTTCTTTGCAACTTCAAGACCTTCCTTATGACCTGCTGTTCGAGGTAACCCTTTTTTTTGGGCCCAACGACCATTACCATCCATAATTATTCCGACATGAAGAGGATTGTTAGATTGTTTGTTTTGCTGCAACGAATTAGACATATTTAGTCCATTATTTCTTTTTCTTTTGCATCATAAATTGAATTTATTTCTGCAATGTATTTATCTGTTGTTTTTTGAAGATCATCTTCCATTTTTTTCAAATCATCTTCTGTAATTTCACCAGCTTTTTGCTGTTTTTTTAGATCGTCATTTCCATCACGACGAATATTTCTAATTGAAGTACGAGAATTTTCGGCAATTGTTTTAGCTTGTTTTACTAATTCTTTTCGTCGTTCAGCAGTTAGAGGTGGAATTGAAATACGAATTACTTTTCCATCATTTGAAGGGTTAAGACCTAAATCGGCAACCTGAATTCCTTTTTCAATTTCTGAAATTAACGACTTATCAAATGGTTGAATAATAATTGTTCTTGCTTCAGGAATTGAAATTGTAGCAACCTGACTTAATGGCGATTTTGTACCATAATAATCAACTCTTACTTTATCAAAAATAGCAGCTGATGCTCGACCTGTTCTAATTGCATTAAAAGAATCTTTGAGAGCGGCAATTGTTTTATCCATTCTCTCAACACTAGTGTTGTCAGACATATTAAACCTTCCAAAATAATAATATAAATTTGATTTATTATAACATAATTTTGTTAAAATATCAAAAAAAAAGAGGTTCTATTTCTATAATTTTTATAGTAATAGAACCATCATTTTATTTAGGGTTTAATACAAACCCTAAAAACGGCCGAGTCAAGGCCTTGAGCAAAGCGTGCCTTGACCGGACGTATTAGTGGTAATTATTTACCAAGAACTAAAAGTTTTGTAACTGCGAATGAAAGTTCAGCACCAACTTCTTTTGAAATTTGTGCCATTTTAGCAGATACTGAAACTTTATCATCTTTTACGAACATCTGGTCAACAAAACAGTTTTCTGCAAGAAGTTTTTTGATTTTTCCATCAAGAATACCTTCCTTAACATTGTCTGGTTTTGAAGCCATTTTTGGATCATTGTCCATTTGTGCTTTGAAAATTGATCTTTGTTCTTCGATGTAACTTTGTGGAACATCTTCTTTTTTGATGTATTCAGGAGTAAATGCTGCAAGGTGCAAACAACAATCATAAGCAAATTGTTTTGCAGCTTCTGCATCAGATCCATTTACAACAACACAAGATGCTGTTTTGTGATCACTGTGAACATAAGTTGCACTTGCAGCTCCTGCTGGAACTTCAACAACAACTACATTTTTTACAGTCATATTTTCACGAATTTTGAGTTGTAAATCCTGAAGAAGATTTGTATGTTCATCAGAAACTGATGTAAGACCTTTTTCAAATGTAATGTCTAAAAGTTTTTCACCAACTGCGATAAAGTCTTCATTGTTAGCAACGAAGTCAGTTTCACAAGTAAGTTCAACTAAAGCGATTTTATTTCCATTCTGGCGAACAAAAATACGACCTTCTGAAGTTGCTCTTTCTGCACGTTTTTCAACAGCAGCAAGCCCTTTTTCTTTTAATATTTTTGTAGCTTCGGCTGGATCGCCATTAGCCTCGATGAGAGCTTTTTTACATTCCATTAATCCAGCGCCAGTTGCTTCACGCAATTCTTTTACGTCAGATGCTTTAATATCCATAATTATGCTCCCAAATTATTTATAAAGTTTGTCTTCGTCAACTAAGCTTTCTTTTTCGTCAGCTTCAACATCTTCTTCTTTAATTTCTGTTGGCTGATAATTTGAATAATCAACGATTTCTTCATCTTCATTTTTCTTAACAGCATCTGTCTGAATACCATCTTCATCTTCATCATTAAGAGTTTCGATGATTTTAAGTCCAGCTTCGTTGTCAGCTTCAATAACAGCATTTGCAATGATAGATGTGAATAATGTAATTGCACGAATTGCATCGTCATTACCAGGAATAGGGTAGTCAATTCCTTCTGGGTTACAGTTTGTATCTACAACTGCAATTACAGGAATTCCCATTCTGTGTGCTTCTGCAACAGCAATCTGTTCTTTGTGAGTATCAATAATGAAAATTGCTCCAGGGAGTTCTTTCATTTCTTTAATACCACCAAGGTTTTTTTCTAATTTTGCTTTTTCTTTTTGAAGAGAAGAAACTTCTTTTTTTGTAAGATTAGCAAATGTACCATCAACTTCCATTTTTTCAATCTTCTTAAGACGAGAAAGTGATTTTTTAATTGTAGAGAAGTTTGTAAGCATACCACCTAACCAGCGATTGTTTACATAGTACATTCCACAGCGTTCAGCTTCTTTTTGAATAGCCTGCTGTGCTTGTTTTTTAGTTCCTACGAAAAGAACTGATTTTCCAGCTGAAGCGATTTTTCTAACTGCTTCATAGCTTTCACGGATTGCAGCAATAGTTTTCTGCAAATCAATAATGTGGATTCCGTTACGAGAAGCAAAAATGTACTTCTTCATACGAGGATCCCAACGTTTTACCTGGTGACCAAAGTGTACACCAGATTCAAGTAGACTTTTCATGGTTACAACTGCCATGATAACTCCTTCACCGGTAAATTTAACTATCTAACAATGCAAAAAGCACATTGTTAAACCAGCATTTACCACCTGACTCTATTACACGTGACAAACAAAAGTTTGCCCGGAAGATTCGGTCTGTGCCTCAAAATCTACGATTCTTGCACAAATCCGACAAAATTAAATTGTAGTATTTATTCAATAATACAATAACCTTGCGACTTTAACATATCATATAGTTCAAAAATAGGCAACCCTACAACACAACTTTGACTACCTTCAATTTTTGAAATAAAACAAGAAGCTATTCCTTGAATTCTGTAAGCCCCGGCAGCTCCATGCCAATCACCAGTTTCAATATAAAAATTTATTTCTTCATCTGTCATTGGTACAAAAGTAACTTTGGTAACAGCCGTCTTTATTGAAGTACTTTTTTTTGTACCGTTGTAAAGCACAATAGAAGTGATTGCTTCGTGGGTTTTTCCTTGAAGTAATTTTATAAATTCAAAAGCTTCATTTTGAGATTCTGGTTTGCCTAGAATTTTATTATTAAGAGAAATTACAGTATCTGCAGAAAGTATCCAGGGAACAATTTGTTTTGAAGGAATTGAATTTATAATTGCTTGCATTTTTTGTTTTGCAATTATTTGTGTAATTTCAATAGCTGATTTTGATGAATCAATCTTTTCTTCAATATTTGGAATAATTACTTGAAAAGGAATATTCATCATTTTTAAAATTTCTTGTCTTCTTGGTGAAGATGATGCTAAAATAATTGGGTCCATTAAGTTTCCTTATTGTTTTGATATTTTTAACTATAAAAAAAGATAACCTAAATAAATTCAGGCTATCTTTTTTTTACTTTTTTTTAATTATTTTGAAAAAAATTATTTAGAATTTTTTGATGATCCAGCACCAGAATTTGCACGAAGTAATTCTAATGCTTTTGTTCTTACAGGGCGAACTAATCTATAGTCACTAGCAATTCTTGTTAATGAATCAATTACAGGTTTTCTATTTTTTGTATTTGGTAAAAGTTTTTCATATGCTGTAATAATTTCATTTGCAAGAGAACTTGTTGGATTTAAAATTTCAACACGGTTAGAAATAAAAGCAATTGTTTCTGTTACTTTGTCATCTTCATTAGAACCAATTTCTCCAAGTGCACGAACAGCACTAGTTAATACCCAAGGTTCATTGTCATTTTTTACAACTGTAGTAAGAATATGAACAGCTTCCTCATTTCCAACTTTTCCAAGAATATCACAAGCCTTTGCTCTAACATCTGGGTAATTATTTGAAAGACGACCTTTTGTTCTAGATTGAGTAGAAATACCTTCACCTGAAAGTTGGTTCAAAGCTTGAATCATATCAGGAGATACATTCCCATTATCAGCAGCAGCTTCAAGATATTGTAAAGCTACTAATTTATTATCTCTTTGGTCTGAGTTAGCCATTTCCATAATAACGATATCTTCCATGCTGCTCATGTATTCATTTTCAACAGAAGTTTCGTTTTCAGAACTTTGTGCATAAGTGTTTACACAAAAAAATAAAGCAATTGATGCAAGTGCAATTAACTTATTTATTTTCATAATATCTCCTATAAAGTCATTTTTTTAATAATCGACTAGAATATATAAAATTATAAGTCAGAAAAATTAAAAATTCAACTAAAATAATAAAAAATTATAGTGCTGGCAATTCAACAAACCATTCACCATTTATTTTTTTGAAATTGTAAAAAATAATAATATCTTCATCTCTAACCTGAACTGCTTTTATCGATTTAGAAGATATATATCTAATTTCATCGATTTTTCTGCCCATTCTTGAAGGAACAAATACATATCTAAAATAATCTTGTAAACTTTTTAATTGAATCCCTTTGACAGGAAGTTTTTTTGATGCTGATGATAAATTACTTTTTAAAGACCAATAATTAATTGAACTTTGATCAATGTAGTTAATCCATGAATTATAATCAAAATTTTTCATTATTGAATTTAATTCTGAAATTTTTTGAAGAATAGTTTTTTTATCTTCTTCAAAAGTTTCTCTAGAAACTTTTTCATCAACGAGGTCTTTTGTTGCTCTTTCATATTCAGATTCAACAATGGATGTTGTTTCTTTTTTTTCATCAGCAACCTTTTCTGTTGCAGTTTCTTTTTCATTAACTTCTGTAGACTTACAAGAAGTTACCAACAGTACACATGATAAAACAGTAATAGTAAAAATAAATTTCTTCATAAATAGAAATATACAACGCTTGTTGATTTTCGTCAAATCTGTTACATTGTTTTTATGACTAAAGCTGTTTTTCCAGGGTCTTTTGATCCACCTACATTAGGACATTTAAATGTTATTGAAAGAGCAAGTTCTCTTTTTGATCAAATTGATGTTGTAGTTGCTGTTAATCCAGAAAAAAAATACTTATTTTCTGCAGAAGAAAGGGTAGAAATGCTTTCAAAATTAACTGAAAAATATAAAAATGTTTCCATAAATACTTGGAATTCTTTAATTGTTGATTATGCAGAAAAAAATAATGCAAATGTTCTTTTAAGAGGAATTCGTAATGCAACAGATTTTGCATATGAATTTGATTTGTCATTAATTAATCATTCTTTAAATGAAAAAATTGATACAATTTTTATTCCTTGCGAACAAAAATATGTAACTATAAAATCAAGTTCAATTAAAGAGTTGGCAAGATTTAATGGGGATATTTCACAAATGGTTCCTCAACTTGTAGCAGATGAATTAAAGAAAAAATTTAATAAAAAATAAATTTAATTTTTTTTATGACATTTTTTTAAAAAGTGTTTGACAAAATTAATATCTTTGATATAATGCATTGACACTCAAGGAAAAAATGTTGTATTATGACCTAGTGTTGAAATAAGTAAATTACAATAGTGAGGTTTATATATGGCAGTACCTAGAGCGAAAACATCAAAAGCTGTTACAAAAAGACGTCAGACAATCAATATGAAACTTAAAGCACCTCAGCTTGCTGAATGCAGTAACTGTGGAAATTTAGTACAGTCTCATCATGTTTGTCCAAAATGCGGATTTTACCGTGGACGTCAGGTAATCACACCAGAAGTAAACGGCTAATTTTAGGAGAATTACAATGGACGAATTATTCGAGAAAATTCAAAAACTTATTGCAGAAAAACTTGATATCGATGTAGCTAAAGTAACTATGGATTCTACTTTCCGTGGTGATTTAGGAGCTGACAGTCTCGATACATATGAATTAGTTTATGCAATCGAAGAAGAATTAGGAGTTTCAATTCCTGATGATGTTGCTAATGAATTTGAATCAGTTCGAAATGCTTATGATTTTATCAAAGCTGAACAGTCTAAATAATTAGTACAATAATTCTTTTTTAGGGAACACAGATTTTTCTTAAAATCTGTGTTTTTTTTTTGCATTTTTGTGTATACTTAAATAAATATTTTGAAATTTTTAGGTATGTAAATGAATAAGTTAAAAAAATTATTTTTTAATTCAAAACAAATTTCTCCAGAACGAATAAATCAGTTGAACCAATTTTGTAAAACGAATCACATAAAATTTAGCGATATTGAATTACTCGATTTAGCATTTCATCATAGGTCATTTTCAAATGAAAATACAAAGCATAAAAGGTATAATAACGAAAGACTTGAATTTTTAGGCGATTCTGTTTTAGGAATGGCAACTGCCGCATTTTTATATATGGATATGGATGAAACTCCAGAAGGGGATTTGGCAAAAATTAAGGCCCAAGTTGTTTCTGAAAAAGTTTTGGCACCAATAGGATTATCAATTGGTGTTGATAAAATGTTAGTTTTAGGAAAAGGCGAAGAATTATCAAAAGGTCGAAAAAAGCCTGCAATTTTAGCAGACTGTGTGGAAGCAATTATTGGAGCATATTATATAGATTCAGGTTACGAAAAAGCTAGTGAATTTGTATTAAAATTTATTATTCCCGAAATACGAAAAGTTCAACAAAATAAAGGAAATCTTGATTATAAAACTTTATTACAAGAATTATTTCAAAAAGAAAGTAAACAGTGTCCATTTTATGAATTAATAAAAACTTCAGGACCTCATCATGATCAAACTTTTTATATAAGTGTTCATCTTGGAAATAAAATATTTGGACCTTGTGAAGGAAAAAGTAAAAAAGATGCTGAACAAAAAGTTGCTAAACTTGCATATGAAAAACTTCAAGGAAAAAAATAATTATTTATGAAATTTCAAAAAACAAAATTAAAGATTTATATTGCATCAATTAGTTGTATTTTATTAGTAACAATTTTAAGTTGTTTTTTTATTAGAAGAAATTCTATTTTAAAAATTAATTCAATCCAAGAACTTTCTCAAAATGAAAAAATTATTTTTGATAAAATAATTCAAGACTATAGAAATTCAAAATTAAAATCACAAGGATTAAAAAATACTCAATCCCTTCCGTATAAATATGTCCCAGCTAATTTAGAAATAAATGCAGAATCTGCAATTTTAATTAATGCAACAACAGGTGATATTTTATATGAAAAAAATCCAGATCAATTAATTCCACCTGCTTCAATGACAAAAATTTTTTTAATGTATACGGTTTTTCAAAAAGTAAAAGAAGGAAAAATTTCTTTTGATGATGTTGTTCCGTTACCTCCAGAATGTTGGGCAAGTCATATGCCTCCTCGATCATCATTAATGTTTTTAGGAAAAAATCAAATAGTTACTTTAAGAGAATTAATGACAGGACTTTCTGTATGTTCTGGAAATGATGCAAGTCATGCAATAGCATTTTATTTATTTGGAAGTGTTGAAAAATTTCTTGAAGAAGTGAATAAACAAATAAAATTGATTGGATTAAAAAATACAATAATTGTCGAGCCTTCGGGGTATAGTGATAAAAATATTACAACTGCTAGAGAAATGGCTGATTTTGCAAGAGTTTATATTTCCAAGTTTCCTGAAAGTTTACAAATGTTTCATTCTGTAAAACAAATTGCATATCCTCAGAAAAAAAATATTGCCCCGGAAGATGTAGGAAAACGCTCACAAGTTTTTAATGGAGTTTTTCCAGATTCAATTTGGTCAACAATTGTTCAAGGAAATACAAATAAATTATTAAACACTTTAGATGGCTGTGACGGCCTAAAAACTGGTTACATAAAAGAAAGTGGATATAATTTATCATTAACTTGTCAAAGGAATGGAGAACGCTTTTTAAGCGTAACTATGAAAGGTCCTGGAAGAAATATTTTTATTGGAAATGAATTACGCCAAAAAGATGGAACAACTTTACAGGAATTTGCATTTAATACATTCAAAACAACGGAGGAAATTAATTATAAAGAATTTATAGTTCCTGTATTAGGATCTAAAAAAGATGCTATAAAATTAATAGTTCCTTGTTCATTACAAACATCAATTCCAAAATTCAAAGATAAAAATGGAAATCAAATTAATAATTCTATTTCAGTTGAAATTATAAAACCAAATGTTTTGTTTGGTGAAATTCTTCAAGGAAAAGAATATGGAAAAATCAAAGTTTATTATGGAAATTTTCTTATTAGGGAAGAGTCTTTGATTGCCGATCGTGAATCTAATAAATCCAATATTTTAAAAAGAATTTTTGATAAGTTGATTTATTTTACGATAAAAAAATAATCGCAATAAAAAAGTATTTATTCTCATTAAAAAAAGTAAAAAAAATTATGGGAAAAATTTAAGAAAAAAAACACTTATAAGTTGTCATTGTCAAAAAGTGAAAAGCAAAAAAAAACCGACCTAAACCTTAGGTCGGTAGAGCGGATGAAGGGAGTCGAACCCTCGTCATCAGCTTGGAAGGCTGAGATAATAAGCCGTTATATGACATCCGCATTGCTTATGTTTATAATATACAGATTTTAAAAAAAAATGTCAATATAAAAAATAAAAAAAATTAATTTTTTTTTATTTTTTTATTTTATCTGTTCCTGTAATTTTATCAATTACAATACTTACTTCCTCGATTAAAATACCTGTGTATTTTTCAATGTTTTCGATAATATATTGTTGTAATTTATAAATTTCACCAGTAAGCTGTTTTCCAAATGGAACATCAATTGTAATTACAAGTCTATATCCTCGTGAATTTGTTTTAATCGAAAATTTTTTCACTCTTATATTTGAATCAAATTCTTGAACACAATGCATTGTCATTTGAGTCAAAGCTGCTTCTGAAATACTAACTCTACCTTTTTTTGAAAACTCAGGTGTAACAACAGATTTTTCAAAAGTTTTGGCAGTTTGTTTACTTAATAATCTTGCAGATTTTGAAAAGAATACTTTTATTGAATCATAAAAAATTTGCGAGTAATTTCGTTTTATTTCAATTGCTGGAACAGGAATTACATGTTTTCCTTCAATTTGTCTCGAACGAATAGCTTTGTCAATTTCTTCTCGAGTTGCAATATCTTCAATTTTAATAATTTTTGATGGAGGAGGTAACTGAAGTCTTGTGGCAATTTTTATTACCATTTTTTCAGAAGTTCCTAAAAGAAGAATTTTTTTAATGTGAGATTTTTTTAAAATTTTTGCAACTGAATCTCTGTGTTCTTTATCATCAAATAAAGCAACACGAACAGCACCCATATATGTTTTTTCAGTCTTAGCAGAGCGTCCACCTAAAATTTTATCATTTTGAATAAGTAGTCCGTCATCAATTATTGCATCAATTCCATATTTTTGTGCCAATAATTTTGATTTAAAACTCTTGCCTGTACCACTTTCTCCAATGAGAGCCATTACAGAAACACCTGATATTTTTTTAAGCAAATTTGAAAAAGATTCCATAACTTATATTATAAGTCTGCCGTCGTAATTTATCAATGTTTGATTTAAAAAATCTTTATAATTTTGTGGAATTGAAGCTGTAATTTCTTTTGGTAAGTTTATTTGATTATTTTCTTCTGTAATTAATTTATATGCATGCAGAAAAAAATCTTGTTTTTCGTTAATTTTAATTCCATTATAGGCAGTGTCCCCTAATAGTGGATGTCCGTGAAAAGATGATTGTAATCGTATTTGATGTTTTTTACCTGTTATAATTTCATATTGGCATAATGTAATTTCGTTATTTTTATATTTCCCATATGAAAGAGGAGTACAAATTGTTGTAGCGTAATTTAATTGATTTTGATTTATTGATTTTATTGCTGAATTTATTTTCATTGTAAAAAAGTTTGATTTATTATTTTGATTTTTTTCGATAGTATTATTCCATGTTTGTTGATTTTCTATATGACCTTGACAAATACCAAGATAAAATTTTCTTACTGTTTTTTCAGAAATTAATTTTGAAAAAACATTTGCTCCGATTAAATTATTTGAAAAGACAATTAATCCAGTAGTTTTTTTATCAAGACGATGAAGAGGCCCTGGTACAAAGGAAAGTGAAGTTTTATGTAATGATTTGTATTTTTCTTCGATTGTCTATTACGCTACAGCTGTAATCTTTGCTGCATCTTTTGCGTCCAGAATTTCCTCAAGTGCTCTGTCATTTCCGTCATACTCTACCATCAGCACTTTGGATAAGTCTAAGCTTAAAACTCCTAAAACGGATTTTGCATCAACAATCATGTGATTGCAGAAAATGCTAACATC
>JAZUSR010000075.1:0-8428 GCA_045606765.1 Treponema sp. | reverse complement strand
ACAGAAATATTCCATTTCCATTTGTTCAAATTCACAAGTTCTAAAAATAAAGTTTTTGAAAATAATTTCATTACGGAAAGATTTTCCAACTTGAGCAACTCCAAAAGGAACTTTCATTCTGTTAGATTGAACAATATTTTTAAAATCTACGAAAATTGACTGACAAGTTTCTGGGCGAAGATAAATAAGATGTGAATCATCAGCTACAGGACCTTGATAAGTTTTGAACATAAGATTAAATTCACGAACATCTGTATATTTTTTGTCTTTGTTTCCACAAGTAGGACAAGTGATATTTTCGTCAATAAATTTTTTCATTTCGTCATGAGTCATTGTATCAACAGGTTTGTCTGTTTTTACATCATTAGCTGCACAATAATCTTCAATAAGTTTATCTGCACGATGACGAGCATTACAACAAAGACAGTCAACCATTGGATCTGAAAAGTGCCCTACATGTCCTGAAGCTTCCCAAGTTGTGTGATGCATAAAAATTGCACCATCAAGACCAACAACATCATCATGAAGTTGGGTCATTTCCTTCCACCATGCATTTTGAATATTTCTTTTAAAATCTACACCAAGTGGGCCATAATCCCAAGCTCCTGCTTGTCCACCGTAAATTTCAGATGACTGATAAACAAAGCCGCGTCTTTTACAAAGACTTACAATTTTTTCGAGTGTACACGCATGTGTATCTTTTTCATTATTTGCCATTTTTTATACCTCGCTTACGACTCTCTGGCGTGGGCCGTTATTGATTTTTCTATCTTTTATATTCCGGTGTGAATAATAATTAGATAGTTCATTCATAATATCATAAATAAACTTAAGTGTATAGACACTAATTTTTATGAATGATATATTATAATTATGGCAATTATTGAGATTAAAGACATCTGTAAAAATTATCAGATGGGAAAAGTTTGTGTTCAAGCAGTTAACAATGCATCATTTATTATAAATCAAGGTGAATTTGCGTCAATTTCAGGTCCTTCAGGAAGTGGAAAATCAACTTTACTAAACTTGATGGGATTAATTGACTTACCTAGCTCTGGAAAAGTTATTCTTAATGGAATTGATGTATATAAAGATTTTAATGTTCAAGAAATTAAATCAATTCCAGCAAAACTTGATAACCATTTAACTCAATTAAGACGACAAAATCTTGGATTCATTTTTCAAAACTTCAATCTTATTCAAGTTCTAAATGTATATGAAAATATTGAACTTCCTCTAAAACTCGGAGAACTCCCAGAAGAAAGAGCAATGTCAAAAAGCCAAAGTGCAGAATGGATTAATTTTTTAATTGAAACAGTAGGACTCACAGACTGGAAAAACCACAAACCAACAGAACTCTCTGGTGGGCAAAGACAACGAGTTGCCATTGCCCGTGCTTTAGCAACAAAAGCACCTATCATTTTCGCTGATGAACCAACTGCCAATTTGGACTCCAAAAATGGAGACCAAATTCTAGAATTGATGAAAAAACTTAACAATGAATTAAAAACAACTTTCATCTTCTCAACGCATGATTCAAAAATTGTAAAAATGTCTGACCATGTTATAAAAATCAAAGATGGAAAAATTCTTCAACCATAATTCCTTTATAAATTATCAAGTAAATTAATTTGTAAAATTTATAATAAAAAAATTATTTTTTGCAAATTAATTTACTGACATCAAGTTTTTTTTATCTTTATACTATTTTCCAAAGCTAAACTAAGATTCAATATAATTTCAAAAAGTTCAATCTTAAATATTATTAAATAATCTGACTAAAAATCAACATTAAGTTTAATTTGAAGAGCAAGCCCATAATTATTTTGTGAACCATAATAAATAGGGAAGCCTAAATCAATTTCGGTATTTGGAATAAAATTACGAATTTTTACACCAGGAATTATTGTTCCATATTCTTCATAAAAATCATGAAAATACTTTAGTCCAAGAGTAAATTTTGAATCAAAAATATTTCCCCAAGCTCCTTCAAAAGCTAAATAATGTTTTACAAGATATCCAGTAACTCCATTATCAATCATTGAACCATCGACATATTTATTTTCATCTGCAACAACTTGGTACTCTAAAATAAAACCTAAATCTGCAATTTCACGAGTAAACCACCAAAGACTTGCAGTTCCTTTCATACGAGGAAAAGAAAATTCTTGAGTAACTTCATCAAAGTGAGTATGCAAAACATATTGAGTATAAAAATGTAAATCTTTAATTTGAAAGTTCACATCTGTACCAATTGCAGGATCAAATTTATATGAATCATTAATTGCCCACATTCTACCAAACAAACCTAACGACATATTTGGAAGATTAAATTCGATATTACCCGCATAAGAAAGGTCAGCATTAGAAATATTTGAAACATCCCACGAAGATTCATCATTTTCATCGCCATAATTATTGTAAAATAATAATGCAGTAAGATTTATTTTCCAAAATGGAACAAAAAGTGATAATGTAAATTTAGAATCTTCAGGATCTTTAATTTCATAATGCAATAATTTTTGAGGATCGTGAACATCATCATTTTTATCATTCAATATATTTGTATCAAAAATCTTTGAATAACCCCAACCTAATTTTTGCTTACCTGCAGATACATATGCAAAATTAAAAAGATTATATGTAAAAAACAATTCATAAAGGCCAATGTCCATCTTTGGAAAAGAACACAAAATAGAACCCTTTATTGAGAAATTATCTGTTGGACGACTAGTAAAAGATAAAACACTTTCAAAGATTGCTCCAGGAACAAAATCAACAGGATTAAGCCAAATATACCCACCCAAAACTGATTCAAGGTTTCCACTAAAAACGATACCCTTTTTTTCAGTCACCTTATCATTTGATATGGTAGGAACTTCTTCAAAAACAGATTCATCATCAACATCGAAAATTGAATCAAAATCATCAGAATAATCATTTGTTTGATTTCCTGATGATTTTTGTGAAGAACCAGCTTCTTGAGCAAAAGAAGCTGATAAAAAATTAAAAATTAACAAAAAGAAAAATACTTTTTTTAAAAATTTAGTCATTTATTAGTCACTCATTTCTTCTAAATATTTTTTTGAGTATACAATATTTGACTGTTTTTGAAAAGATACATTTGAAATCGTAATTTGAGTTCGTTCATACTGAACTTTTCCATCTATTTTAATTCCTTTTAATTTGTCTTCTACCAACATTCCAATTGGAACTTGCTTACCAGAAATCAATTGATAGCTAGGAATTGCAGTAGTTCTTAATAATTGCCCAGACAAACTATAATCTTCTTTTTTACGAATCAATCCATCATCTTTACTAACCCAAAGTTTTACAGTTGGATAATCGACATTATTTGAAAGTGCAGTTAATTCATAATAAATACATTTAAATTTTCCAAGATTAACTTCTGAAAAATTTTTAATTTTATAATCTTGAGAAAGTCTTTGTGGAATCAAATCACTGTTATTCAATGCAGTATTCTGAAATTTATTTTTTGCAGAAGTATAAGTAAACTGTTTATCATGTGGGTCATAAAACCAAATCACATTATCAAATTGAACATATCCTTTACCTTTATCAGCATTTGGACCTGTAATTAAAATAGTAAACATTGATTTTGAGTCACGACGATACATTGTAGCAGTACTTACAGATTTTCCAGAACCTGGTTTATTAGTAACAATTACATAATCAGCTTTAAAATCTTTTTCACCATAGTTTGTATTTTGATCTGCTAATTTTAATAATTCTTTTGCTTTTGCTTCATTTGCAAAAACATTCACTGAAAGAAAAATAATTAATAATGGGAAAATTTTTTTAATAATTTTATTCATTTTAAACCTCATAAATTAATTTGTAGAAGTTATTGCCCCAACTGGGCTAACATGAACCAACTTCCTTAAAGTAAACAACACAGATAATAAAGTAGTTACGATAATTACAGAAACAAATAAAACGATTTTTACAAGATTACAAGACGGAGCCAAACACCCTCCCGTTAAAAACAAATCAAATCCTGTAATAAATGAAAGATTAAAAACCTTTGCAATATTTACAATCAGTAATGCACAAATAAAACCTACAATACTTCCACTTAACAAAAGAACAAAACCTTCTGTTACAAACATTCTCATAATTCCCGAAGGTTTCATTCCAAGTGCACGAAGAGTTCCGCTTTCAACATTTCTCTTGATAACAATTACTCTATATGTACTTGAAATTCCCACCGAAATAATTATTACAAGTAAAATCACAATTGTAGCAACAATTAACTTTAATGCCTGAACCAAAAGTTTTAACTCACTTACATTTGAATCTAACGAAATCAATGCCCATCTTCCATCGTCATCATATTCATCATAAAAATAATCTTTTTCTAACCCCAAAGGAAACATTTGAAAATGATTTTCTAATTTTGTTTGCAATTTTTGCTGTTCGATTAAAGAAGGCATTCCATCATCATAATAGATTCCAATTCTATTTACTTCGTTTTGGCTCATATTCAAGCCTTTCATCAAAGAATTATAATTTACATAAGATGTGTACATACCAAAGACACTTGTATCTTGAAAAATTCCAGATACAATTAAATCTAATGTATTTTTAAAACCATCATCTGTAGTAATATATAAAGTAATAGAATCTCCAATATGACACCCAAGTTTTGCAGCAATCGGTTCAGAAATTAAAACTGTATTTTCAGCCCCTTCGTATTTATAAGAACCTTCTACAAAAGTGAATTTATCAAAAAGTTTTTTCTCATTTTCAAAATCAACACCAAGAATAACTCTTTGTCGAACACTTGTTCCTTCAAAGTAATAACTTTCAGAAGATGCATCATGATTATATCGTTTTGAAACAACAACTTCGTCATCATCGATACATTCTTTTAAAATCGAGATTGCATAATCAGCATCAGATTCAATATTACTATATGCAGGACCTCCAACAAATTGTAAATCGCCACCATAATATTGTCTTGCTTTTTCATTCATTGAGTCAATCATACCGTCAGTAATCATTATAGCACTCAACATTAAACAAATTCCAACAGCACTGACTAAAAATAAAGATTTATATTGCTGATGTCGTTCAAAAATTGATTTTATTGCAAGCTTAAAATAAAACATTTACCACTCCAAATTAAATATGTTCCATCGCAACAACAGGACTTGTTCCTAATGCAATATGAACAGGATAACACCAACCAATGATTGCAAGAACAAAAGCCAAAGACATTCCTTTGATAATATTTGAAATTGTAACAATCGGATTAAGTTGAGTTCCACCGAATAATTGAATTAAATATGAATTAGAAAAAGTAATATTTGCACTTACGATTAAATGATTTCCAATTACACCTAAAACACAACCTAAAATTCCTGCTGTTATAGTTAAAAGCAATGTTTCAAACAAATATTCAATTGCAATAAATTTTCTATCAGCACCAATTGCCCGTAACGCACCAGTTTCTTTTGTTCTATCAATTGCAGCAATAATCAAAGTATTATTTACCACAATAAATCCTGTTCCAATTAATAAAATTAGACCGATGTTAAAAATTAGTCGCATCCAATAAATATACTGAGCTGACATTCCTGCAGCTTGACGCCATGAAACAGCAACAACATTATATTCATTTTGTTTAAAAAACTCATTTGCTTTTTTTACAAATTTATTCGGATTTTCTTCATCTTGAAGTTTACAAATAATATAATTCCATGTAGTGTCTTCATTATCCTGTGTAACAGAATTTTCAATTTGTTGTTCAGATGAATTTTCAAAAGAAACATCCGCAGATGATTCTAAAGACAAACTAGCATCTTCAGAACTATCAAAAATATTTTCTTCGCCAAACAAAGACTCAATATTTTCAAAATCATCAATCATTGTAGATTGATTCTTATCAATAATCACTTGAGAAGAACTTAATGATTCAATTCCAAGTAATGAACGAACAACTTCTGGAGAAACAATTACAATATTTTTTTGCAAATCATTTTGAACTTCGTATTTATAAATAGCACATAAAGTTGCTTTTCTTAAAGTATATGATGAACCGTTGCTAGAAATAAATTGAACTTCATCGCCAATTTGAATTTTCTTACCAATAGATTTTTCAATATCTTGACGAACAATATCAGAAATCATAATTGATTTGTCATTAAAATTTTCAACATTCCCTTCAAGAATATTTATAGCACTCATTATTTTTAAGTAATTCGATGGATTTACACCAAAAAGAACAACAGATTTTTTCATATCATCAATTTTTAGAACACCTTGTCCTGTCAATTGAGGAGAAATATATTTTATTTCGGGTTGATTCAAAATATAATCACTTACAATTGTATAAGGATTTATTCTAGGAAGTTCAGATAATTCTCCTGTAACAGGAGTTTCATCTCCAAAAAGGCTCATCGGAAAATCTGTAAGAGGCTGAATCACCACATCCCCTGTAAAACTTGATGAAAAAGTTTTTTCAATTCCATTTCCAGTTCCATCAAACACAGCATTTGCCATTACTAAAAGAGCAATCGAAAATGAAATAAATAAAATAATTACTAGTGAACTTTTTCGAGAAATTATATTTCTAAAAGCATATTTTAGTGTAAACATCTATTTTATTCCGTAAAAAAATTAATAAACAATTATATCAAAAATAATATTTATGAGCAACTTCCATACTTTTCAACACCCACCCAATAACAAAAAACATTTACAAATTACTCTTAAAAACAAATTATGCCCAAACAAACCACAACAACAAAGCAGCTGCAAAAGTTGTTATAAATGTAAAAGGTGCTCCAATTTTCAAAAAGCCACTAAATGAAACAGGATTTCCTTCTTTTTTCAAAATTCCAATTGCCACAACATTAGCAGAAGCTCCAAAAGGAGTTAAGTTTCCACCAATACAAGAACCTATCAAAAGAGCAAACATATATAATTCTTTTGCAATCCCCATTGAATTTGCCAAATTCTGGGCAACTGGCAACATTACAATAATATAGGGAACATTATCTACAAATCCAGAGATTAAAATTGATAATAACAAAATTAAAATAAATCCAATAAGTTTATTTCCACCTGTTACATCTTGCAAAAAAGCAGATAAATCATCAAGAAGTCCAATTTCTGAAATTGCACCTACTACAACAAATATTCCAATTAAGAAAAAAATAGTTTCCCAATCCAATGCCTTTACAAGTTCAAAAACTTCACTTTTAGACTTTTTTTGACAAAACTTATACCAAATTAGACCAATAAGTCCTAATGATAAAACAAAAATCCCTGAACTATAACCTAATTCGCTAGAAACAAAAGAAATCCCTGCAAGACCCAAAATCATAGTAAGTAACAAATACAAAGGAACATACGAAATAACATCTTCACTTTTTACAGAAGCTTTTTCTTTTATTCGGCCGAATACTAAATAGAAAAATAAACAGCCTACAATTAAAGCAAACTGAATAAAGAAGAAAATAGAAATTTTTCCATCTTTGATGAAAAAATCATTAAAAGTATATCCTGCAAAACTTGCAAAAATCATACTTGGAGGATCTCCCACCAAAGTTGCAGTACCTTCAAGATTTGACATAACTGCAAGACCTATAATAAATGGAATAGGATTTATATTTAATTTTTTCGAAATAACCAAAGCAATCGGAGCCATAACTAAAACAGTTGCAACATTTTCAACAAACATTGAAATAATACCTGTCATTACTAAAATTAAAACAACTGCAATTCCTGTAGATGGAGAAATTGAAATCAACTTATCTGCAATTTTTACAGGAACTTTTGAATAAATAAAAAGAGAAGGAATAATCATACTTCCGACATAAATAAACAAAACATTCCAATTTATTAATTCAAAAAAAATATGATGCAAAGCACATAATAAATTTTGCTGAGGGATAAAAATCTCGTTAGTAAAAATCAAACTTAATACAAAAATCACTAATGCAGCCAAACTTGTAAAAACAACTTTCTTATTTTGAAAAAATATTACAAAAAGATACATTAAAACTGAAATTACTAAAACTATCCATTTTAAATAAGGAACAAAATTTTGCATCTAAAAAATCCCCGCTTAAAATTATTATTATACAATATCACTATAATCGAAAAATTATTTTTTGTATATTAAAAGGCAAAGAATATTTTTTTTAGAAAAGATGACAATTAAAATAAAGTGAATTATAATATAAATATACTTCAATCTAAAAAAAGGCAAACCGTATGATTAAAGTTCCAGTAAAAATAAAACTCCCCTTTTTATGGGGAAAAGCAGTTTTTAAAAAAGAAAATTGGTCTCAAGTAAATGTTATCGTAGGGCCAAACGGGTCTGGAAAAACTTTAATTGCAAATCAACTTGCACATCAATTTGCAAATGCAGGTTATTCGGTAAGACTTTTTATTACTG
>JAZUSR010000074.1:0-4268 GCA_045606765.1 Treponema sp. | reverse complement strand
TATCTTCCAGCATGTGTCCAAGAACGCCTTCAATTATCTTTTCGGTAATAAGATTTATTTCCCGTTCTTGAAGGTTCTTTATTTGTTCATCTTTCATCAAAGAATAAACCAAGGCCTGAGCCTGGCAGAATCTCATTCCCGACTGCGTAAAGATTGTATAAGAAAGCTTTCCTTTACTACCTGTAAGAGTTTCAATATCTAGGTCATCTATTAAATCAAGGCGTTTCAGATACTGTTTTATTTCCTCCACATGAGAATCAGTAATGCCAATTGTCTGATTATCCTTTTCTTTAATTTCAAGAATCTTTTTTAGAGTTTCTAATATCTGAGATTTATCTATTTCATCAAGAATATCAGTTCGTTTATCTTCATCACGAGCTTTTCTTAAAAGTTGTGCTGTTGAGCCTAAGTCGTGACTTTCAAACAAGTCAGTAATAACCTTTACTGTAAAATCATGGTTCTCATCTTCAATAATTCTGTTGATTGCATTAGTAAGCTTATTAGCATCATACAATTCTCGAAGGTGTCTGAAATAGCGGCCCTTCTGATAGCATTTCAAACTGTGCTGAATATTTTTGCAAATTGCTGTGTCGATGTATCTTCTTGCTGTCTCATCGTCACGGAAGGAAGCTTCCTCGACATTCAGTTCAGCGTCCTCGAAATCCAACTCACCTGCCTTAAGGGTTCCACCATAACGGATATATTCATCAATTGATGTTATTCCTAAAAGTCGTGCATGTTCCTTATTTTGTACAGAGAAATGGAACTTTCCAAAAAACTTTCTTCAATGTCTGATGAAGAAAAACTTGATTTACTAGCCACCGACGGAATGCTTGTAAAACGCCCAATTTTGATTACAGAAAAATCTGTCCTTGTGGGATTTAAGGAAAGTGAATGGGAAGGGGTGGTGTAATTTATAAAAAGATAAAATTCAGATTATCCAAATCTATATAGAAATCTAACAAGTTTCAAAAAAATCAAATCAATTTTACAGGGACAGAATAAACATTTTCAGAAATTGGCAAATATTCTTCTGAAAGGCAAATTACGCAACCTTCGCCTCTTTGTTGTTTGATTGTATCTTCAATAACATGAAAATGGCGAATATCATTTTTGTCGGGATTTGATTTTTTCTTTATTTCTATTGGATATAATTTTCCGTTTTGGTCGATTAATAAATCAATTTCTCGTTTTTCTTTATCACGATAAAAATAAACAAAAGGTTCTTTTCCATTATGCCAATAGGATTTTAGAATTTCAGAAATAACGTAAGTTTCAAAAATTGCACCTGCGTATGCACCATCTTCTAATGCTTCATAATTATTCCATCTAGTTAAATAACATGCCAACCCTGTATCCATAAAATACATTTTTGGAGTTTTTAAAGCACGTTTTGTAAGATTGTTTGAATAAGGTTGAAGTAAAAAAATGATTCCAGAAGTATTTAAAACAGAAATCCATGATTTTATTGTAGTTTCAGCAACGCCAACATCTCTTGCCATAGATGCGTAATCTAAAAGTTGACCGGTTTGTGCAGCCGCAGCCTTCATAAATTTTATAAAAGTCAATTCATTAGAAATATTAAGGATTTGTCTGACATCTCGCTGAATATATGTTTGCACATAAGAATTATAAAACAACTCCCAATTTTCATCAGTCCCAAGCCAAAGTGCTGGATAAGAACCTTTCCAAATAGTGTGAAAAATATTATCAGTTCCAATGTCATTAGATTTTCGATTTTCAATATTTTGCAATTCTGGTAAAAAGGGCGACTGTTGATAATTTTCGAATTTTTCACTTTGAGAAAATCCTTGAAGATGCATTATTCCAACTCGTCCTGCCAAAGTTTCTGAAACATTTTGCATTAAAGTAAATTGCTGACTTCCTGTAATCCAAAACATTCCTTTTTGCTTTTCTTTATCAACAAATTCTTTGATATACGGAAATAACTGTGGAGCATATTGAATTTCATCAATTAGAACTGGAGGTTTGTACCTTTGTAAAAATAATGCCGGGTCATTCTGAGCAAGAGTTCGTTTTTCACTGGAATCTAAAGAAACATATTTTCTATTATCTTTTGCACATTCTTCCAAAAGCGAGGTTTTACCAACTTGGCGTGGTCCTGTAATCATAACAATAGGAAAAAAATCATTTACTTTGGAAATATAGTCTTTAAGGGTTCTTGATAAAAACATAAATACTCCGACTAATCTAGTGTCAATCCTAGATTAGTCGAGTTTTTAATAAAAGTCAAGGAATAAATGCTGATTTTGTTTTTAGAAAAACCTCCCCTTGTGGTATTTAAGGAAAGTGAATGGGAATTTTCAGTTGAAAAACTTGAACAAAATGCACTTTTTATTATTAAAAAACTTGAATAAACTGTACTTTCTGGGTAAAATTAACTTGAAGGAATGGTATAAAATGGAGAAGTTTAAAAGAAAGGCCTTTGATTCATTAAAAGAATGGAAAGATAACTACGCACCAAATTATGCAGCCTTATTGGAAGGTGCTCGTCGTGTTGGAAAATCTACTATTGCCGAAGAGTTTGCAAAACAGAATTATAGGTCATATTTAAAAATTGACTTTGCAAATATTAATGGCGATTTACTATCTGCTTTTGACGATATTGCAAAACTAGATATCTTTTTTTTAAGACTTCAGACAATTACAGGAATAAATCTTTATCCCCGTGAGTCTGTTATTATTTTTGATGAAATTCAACTTTATCCAAAAGCTCGTCAAGCAATCAAATATCTTGTTGCAGACGGTAGATATGATTATATAGAAACAGGTTCTCTTATCAGCATCAAAAAGAATGTAAAAGATATTGTAATTCCTTCAGAAGAGTATAAGATTCCAGTTTACCCAATGGATTATGAAGAATTTATGTGGGCCATCGGAAATTCTACTTATGATGTTTTGAGACAGTTGTATAAAACAAATGCTCCTGCTGGAAACGGAGCTAACCGAAGTTTGATGAGAGATTTTCGTATTTATATGGCTGTAGGTGGAATGCCACAGGCCGTGCAAGCTTATGTAGATGGGAAAAATTTTTCTTTTATTGATAAAGTTAAACGCGGAATTATAGATTTATATATTGATGATTTTAAAAAAATTGATGATTCGGGATTGATAGGTAAGATGTATAAATCTATACCTAGTCAGTTAGCTACCCAGAAAAAAAGATATGTGATTTCTACTGCAACAAAAAAAAGAACAATCCAAAAAGATATTGAACGCCTTTCTGATTTGTTGGATTCAAAAACAGTTATCCCTTGTTATAACACAAGAGATCCAAATATAACTCTTTCTCAAACTCAGGATAATGATACGTTTAAATTATATCTTTCTGATGTTGGACTTTTTACAACAATGATTTTTGAATCTTCTCCAGATACAGGAGATAATATTTATACCAAACTTTTAAGTGACAAACTTCCTGCTGATTTAGGATATCTTTATGAAAATGTGGTAGCACAGATAATTACTTCAACAAATAGAACTCTGTATTATCATACATGGCAAAAAGAAGGCAGCACTCATTATTATGAAGTAGATTTTCTTCTGCAAACAGGCGCAAAGATTATTCCAGTTGAAGTAAAATCTTCTGCCAACAAAAATCACGAATCAATAGATGTTTTTTGTGAAAAGTATTCAAGTCGTATAGGTAGACCTTTGCTTATTTCTCAAAAAGATGTAGGTAACGAAGGACAGCTTATGTTAAAACCGATTTATATGTTATCTTTTATTTTAGAAGATTTATAAATATAAAATAAACCAACCATCCTGCAATTCAAAAGGAGTTTCCCATGCTAAAAATCTACTGTTATCCACGTTGCACAACTTGTCAGCGAGCAACAAAATATTTGGACGCAAAATCTGTGAAATACGAATACATCAACATAAAAGAAAACAACCCTGACAAAGAAACTTTGCGTTCTCTTTGGCAAAAAAGTGGTTTGGACTTGAAAAAGTTTTTTAACACCAGTGGCATTTTATACAGAGAAATGGAACTTTCCAAAAAACTTTCTTCAATGTCTGATGAAGAAAAGCTTGATTTACTTGCCACCGACGGAATGTTAGTAAGACGCCCAATTTTGATTACAGAAAAAGCTGTCCTTGTGGGATTTAAGGAAAGCGAGTGGGAAGGGGTGGTGTAGTTTGAAAGCCCACTTTCATCTTCCGGGGCTCTTTGAGTTCTACGAATTGTACAAAATTTTTCTTCCTCTTTACCGTGAGCATCCTGAATATTTTTATGATTGGTGTGA
>JAZUSR010000073.1:0-5324 GCA_045606765.1 Treponema sp. | reverse complement strand
GGCTCTTCTAATATTAGCCAATCACTGAAATTGTGTCTTTCATAATCAAGAACTTGGTCTGTATGTTCACATAATGCTTGTCGCCAATGAAAAATTTCATTGTAAATAAAATCCTCTGAAAATTCGTGTTCATGAGGACTTTCTGGTGCTGGAGATGAGCAACTTATCAGTCCTAAAATAAATAGAGGCGTAAATAAACTGAAAAAAAATTTTTTCATAAAACATCCTTGTTTGCTTTTTAAAGTAAAAATAATTTTCTTCGATGTAAGTAATACAAGTTAAATAATCTAATTTTACAATACTATAGTATTTTATAATTTGTCAAGCATTGCAATACAATAGTACAAAATAAATGTATTGAAAAGGCAAGAAAATATGCTTAATGAACGAATTAGAGAGCTTAGAATTGCAGCAGGAATTAGTCAGGTAGAGTTAGCCGAAAAACTTGGTGTTTCTAAGCAAAGTGTTTCAAATTGGGAAAATGATAATATACAACCGTCTATAGAAATGCTTGTAAAGATAGCCCGAGTTTTTAATGTTAGTACAGATTTTCTTTTAGGGGAAGATAACCACACTTATATAGAAGTTACTAATCTTACAAAAATTCAAATTCGTCATGTTCAGCAAATTATTAATGATATATGTGGAAAATAAATAAATAAAAAAAATAACTGATGCGATGTAATTCAATTATTGATATGCATGAAAACACAAAATACGATTGTTTTTATTCGTATATGAAAAATTTAAAAGAATATCTGGAAGAAAAAAAAATGACGTGTCGTACGCTTTTGGGAGTAACAGTGAAGAGAGGGAAAATGTTTTTTTACTATACAAAAATTGAATGAAATAAAGAAAAATACTTTACAAAATACGTATGAAAATTATATAATACACTTACTGGAAATGCCCTAAATACAGGCGGTGTCTCCCAACTCGAATCGGTTTTGGCCGAAATAAAGATTAGGGAGGCTTGTTATGACTTTTGAATTGGTTATTGCATTTGTAACTTGTGCTGCAACTATAACTAGTACAGTTATAACTTTGCTCTCTTTCCTAAAAAAGAAAGACAAAGAGTGAAAGAATAAAGCCGCCGTAGTCTGACCACTAGGCGGCTTTTAAAACCAACCAGTGGAGACGACCAAATGAATTTTGGGCGTTTCCTTTTTTTAATATACAATCACTTGTTTTTTTTTTCAATAGTATTTGCTGTGGTGTGTTTGAAAATTAAGAAAATTATGATTTAAAGCTTGCAAAATAAAATGGCGCCGAGAATTGAGTGGGCGCGAAGCGAGTGCGAAGCACCGGCCGTAGGGCCCAGATAAATCTGGTCAAGCCATTTTTTCGTAAATCCTAAAACAACCCTTACGGCTTGTTTTTTAACGGATTTTCGATTTTAGGCAAGCTACGAAATGCGCCTATCCCAATGCATTTGCGCCATTATTTTTCTTGACTTCTGGTTTCTTCTAGAAAATAATTGTTTTAAGAACATTTTCATCGAGGTGGTTTTATGGCGTCAGAAGTTTATATGCATGGGCAAGTTTTGGGGACTCATTCTTTTTTGCTTAAAGGGGAATTTTTGCAGCCGGATGAATATTCGGAACTTAAAGCAAAATATTTTTTACCTGGTGGAGAAACTGGAACTGCGGCAACTGTTTTGGCGTCTTTGGGCGTTAGTGTAAAAATTGATGGAACTCACATTGGAACAGAAGTTGTGCCTCTTTTAAAAGATTTTTATAAAGACAAATCTGTAGATTTATCATCGTTATTTTTTGATCCAGATTACCAAGGTTTAATGGATTATGTTGTGATTGCAGGGCTTGTTCGCTCTCCAATGGGAGTTTTTCAGTCGCTTTATGAACCGGGCGCAAAACGTCGTTGGAGTATGCCAAAAGAAAGTGATGTTGTTGAATGTAAAGTTGCTGCAATTGATCCGTTTTTTTTGGAAGCAACAGAAGCGGTTACAGAACTTTGTATAAAACACAAAAAGCCTTATGTTACAATTGATTGCCACCACGATTCGCGCCTTCACCAATACGCCGCAATTAATGTTGTTTCTAAAGAATGTACTGGTTCTGATGCGTACAAAGGAAAATCCCTTGAAGAAATCTACGCGCTTATGGTTGAAAATACAGACGGTCTTGTAATAATCACTTCTGGCGAAAAAGATATGATTTACGGACGCAAAGGGCAGAGCCCAAAACGGATGAAGCCATTCTCTGTGGAAGTAAAAAGCACTTTGGGCGCCGGCGACACTTTTAAGGCGGGCTGCGTTTATGGACTTTTAAAAGGTTTTTCCGACGACCAAATTGTCCGTTTTGCAAGCGCATGTTCTGCAATCGCAATTTCACGCTTTCCGTTGCCGCTAAATCCGCCAACAATGGAAGAAGTGCAAAAGTTGTTAAATATGTAAAGTATGGGCATTCCGTCGCAAGCTGAACGCTTGCTATGGACTAAAGGGGCTCCATAGCTTAATGCAAAGATTTTACACAAACTTGATTTATTTTTGAATTAGTGTAAAATGTTTGTATGCGTATAATAAAACGAGAATTATATCTTTCAAAAATTAGAAAATACTATGACATCGATCTCATAAAAGTTTTGACAGGAGTTCGGCGTTGTGGAAAATCTATCATTCTTAATCAAATTATGGATGAATTAAAACTTAACGTTGCAGAAAATAATATTATCTACATAAACTTTGAAGATTTTGAATTTGAAGAAATAAATACAGCAAAAAAATTGCATGAATATATAAAACCCTTCATTAAGGATTCAAAAAAGTATTATTTGTTTTTTGATGAAATTCAACATGTAAAAGATTTTGAAAAAGTACTTGCTTCTTTTAAGGCAACTTTAAATTGTTCAATTTTTGTTACAGGAAGCAATTCAACACTTTTATCTGGCGAACTTGCTACACTTCTTGTAGGTCGAACTGTTGAATTTCAAATAATGCCATTTTCATATCAAGAAACTATTCAATTGTTCGAAATAAATGAAAAGGCACTTCCCGAAAATTTCATAATTGATTATATCAAATGGGGTGGAATGCCTCAAAGATTTGTTTTTGAAGATGAAAGTGAAATAAAAAAATATTTGGAAGATGTCTTTAAAGGAATTGTGGAAAAAGATATTTATAAAAGGGATTCAAATATTGAAAAATACAAATTCAATACAATTTCGAGTTATGTGCTTTCAAATGCCGGAAAAGAATTTTCAGCAGAAAAGATAACAAATTATTACAACACACAGAACGAAAAAAACAAATCTGGAATAGAAAAAAAGACAATTTATAATTATGTAGAAAAACTTGAAAAAGCGTATTTAATATCTAGAGTAAAACGATTCAATATAGTTGGAAAAGAAGTATTAAAAACAATAGAAAAACATTACGCCATTGATACAGGATTTAGAACAATAAATACAAATCTAATAAATTATGAAGATACATTTTTTTTGGAAAACATAATTTATAATGAACTTATATTAAGAGGCTACACAGTTTATACGGGAAAAACTTATAAAGGAGAAATTGATTTTGTAGTAATTGACGGCAAAAAAAAATGCTTTATCCAAGTATCATATTTAATGCCTAATGAAGAAACAATAAAAAGAGAATTTGACGCTTTTAAACCAATAAAAGATGCTTCACCTAAATATGTTTTGTCTTTGGATAAAATAGATCTTTCTCATGATGGAATTACTCATATAAATATTGAAGATTTTTTATTGCACAAAAAAGAATTGTATTTTGCTTAAAAAAAGGGGAAAAATATGAACTTAAATCAATTTAAATGGACGCGACAACCTGCAAGTTATTCTGTGTCTTCGGACAAAATCGAAATTATTACAAAACCTCACACCGATTTGTGGCAAAGAACTTATTATCATTTTAGAAATGATAATGCACCTGTTTTTCAGATGGAAACGGAAGAAAAATATTTTTCATTTACTGTAAAAACTGAATTTGACTCAAAAAATCGTTTTGATCAATGTGGAATTGTGATGTATCTTGATTCAGAAAATTGGCTAAAAGCTTCTATTGAATACGAAAATCAAAGTTTTCAACATTTGGGAAGTGTTGTTACAAATACCGGATATTCAGATTGGGCAACAACAGAAATCCCTGCAAATGTAAAATCAATGTGGTATCGTTTTAGTCGCCGAGAAGATGATTATTGCATTGAATGCTCGGAAGACGGAATTATTTTTAAGCAAATGCGGATTTGTCATATGTGGAAAGGGGCAGGAAAAATCAACTTTGGAATTTACGCTTGCAGCCCAGAAGAATCCTCTTTTAAAGCAACTTTTACAAACTTAGATTTTGGTGAATGCAAATGGCTCGCTCACGAGGGGCAAAAACCAGATGAAGAATAAACTTAGGAGGCAAAAAAATGTTTAGAGAATTAGTTCGTAAAAATAAAGAAATATCAAAAGAAGAATGCATTGAAATCTTAAAATCAGAAAAGCGTGGTGTGCTTTCGGTAAATGGCGATGGCGGATATCCTTACGGAATGCCAATGAATCATTTTTACAATGAAGATGACGGTAAGATTTATTTTCATTGCGGGAATGTGGGGCACAGATTGGAATCACTTCAAAAAGATAACAAAGTTTCATTTTGTGTTTACGACAAAGGTTTTTGCAAAGATGGAGAATGGGCTTTGAATTTTAAAAGCGTTATTGTTTTTGGAAAAATTGAAATTGTAGAGGATTTTAAAATTATTTCAGAAATTACAACAAAACTGAGTCACAAATTTACTAAAGACGATTCTTACATCAAAAAAGAAATTGAGCAAAGTCTACATCGCACTTTGTTGTTGGTGTTGTCTGTTGAACATATTTGCGGTAAAAAAGTTGTTGAGGCGTAAAATGAATTCAAAATCAATAACTACGGTTTATGCAATTTTGGCGGCGATTCAGGAGATAGTGAAGAACATGGGCATGAACATTCTGGAGGAAAAATTTAATGGAAAATATGCAAATACGAACAATGAAAGTCACCGATTATGAAAAAGTTTACGCACTTTGGATGAGTTGTAAAAACATGGGCTTCAACGATATTGATGATTCAAAAGAAGAAATCTCACGATTTTTGGAACGAAATCCAAACACTTCCTTTGTTGCAATGGAAAATGATGAATTGCTGGGAATTATTCTCGGGGGACATGACGGAAGACGAGGTTATATTTATCATATGTCGGTGGCAGAAAAGCATCGCAAAAAAGGAATTGGATCTAGCCTTGTAAAAAAGTGCCTTGAATCATTTAAAAACGAAAAAATTTCAAAAGTTGCTCTTCTTGTTTTTAAATACAATGAAACTG
>JAZUSR010000072.1:0-2525 GCA_045606765.1 Treponema sp. | reverse complement strand
CAAGACTAAAACCACCTCTACTTTTTTTCCACAATGAATCATTATTTGCATTAATAATCCCAACGACAAAAGCATTTCGAGAAGTTGAAATTTTTCTATCTTTTAATTCAAAATCAAGCATTCTCAATATAAAAACTAGATAATTTTGCATCATCAAGAACTTCTTGACGAGTTCCATGTGAAATATAATTTTCAGGGAACGCACAAATAGAAATATTTTTTTCAAAAGATTTATCAAGTAAACTTTCTAATACCCCTTTTAAATATTGTGCAACACTTCCTGAAATTATACTATCTTCAACTATTGTAATTTTTGAATAATTATTTTTATTAATCAAATCAATAAGATAATTTTCGTCGATTGGTTTTACATATCGTAAATTATAAATATCTGTATAAATATCTTTTAATAATCGAGAACGAGCAGCAACTATACACTCACGAATCATTGAACCGACACAAATTATTAAAGATTTATTCAAAATAGAAATATCTTCAAACTTGACAGATAAAGCAGGCTCATAATCAGTTGGAGTTAATAAAATACCACGACCTTTAACTAATGGTTGACTATAAATTTCAAGTTCGTTTGGACAAGTCAATTTTGGATAACGAATTACAACAGGACCTTTCATATCAATAGATTCGTTTAGCATCATTTTAAGTTCATAAGCAGATGCAGGAGCCAAAATTGTTACATTTGGTATAGTACGAATTAATGGAATATCAAAAATCCCTTGATGAGTTTCGCCATCATTTGGAACTGCTCCACTTCGATCAAGAACAAAAACAACATGAAAATTAGGAAGAGACACATCATGAATTATTTGATCAATTGATCTTTGAATAAAAGTAGAATAAATACAAACAATAGGAATTAATCCACCTTTAGAAAGTCCTCCGGCAAAAGTAACTGCATGCTCTTCGGCAATTCCAACATCAAAAAATCTATCTGGATAATGGCGCGCAAAAATATCTAAGCCAGTTCCTTTTGTCATAGCTGCAGTAATAGCAACAACATTTTTATTATTTTTTCCGATATTATCAATTGTATTTGCAAAACATTCAGTAAAACTTAAATTATCAAATTTTTCTACAGAACCATCTAATATATTAAAAGGTCCAACTCCATGAAAAGATTGAGGATCGTCTTCAGCAGGACTATAACCTTTTCCTTTTTTGGTATTAACATGAACTACAACAGGTTTATCAAGATCTTTTACACGATTAAAAACTAATTCCATTTCTGAAATACTATGTCCATTTAACGGACCAACATATTCAAAACCTAATTCTACAAATAAATTATTTTCAAAAAGCAAACCTTTTAGGCCTCTTTTAAACTTAGAAATAAATTTCGGCAAAAAAGTTTTTATAAAAGGTGTATTTTGAGCAAAATTATCAATTCCTCGTCTAAATTTTTGATAATGAGAAGTCATAGTAAGACGACTTAAATGTCGAGATAAAGAGCCATTATTTTTACCAATCGACATTTGATTGTCATTTAAAACAATAATTAAGTTCTTTTGAAGTTGTCCTGCATGACATAATCCTTCAAAAGCAAGTCCGCCTGTTAAAGCACCATCACCAATTACTGCAATCACTTTACCATCATTTTTATTTTCAGGAGCTTCACCTTTATTTAATAAATTTCTTGCAACTAATAAACCAAGAGAAGAAGAAATACTTGTTGATGAATGCCCATTGTCAAAATAATCATATGGGCTTTCATTCATTTTTGTAAAACCCGAAATTCCATTATGACTTCGAAGAGTATCAAAAGATGAATATCTACCTGTCAATAATTTATGTGTATAACATTGATGACTTACATCCCAAATAATGGCATCATTTTTTTCGTTAAAAACTCGATGTAATGCTATTGTTAATTCAACAACTCCTAAATTACTTGCAAGATGTCCACCATTTTTACCAACAACTTCAATAATTTTTTTTCGAATTTCAGATGCAAGAATTGGTAATTTATCTTTAGAGATATTTTTTAAATCTTCAGGTTTTTTTATGCTTGAAAGAATCGTAAAAAGCCTCCGCTTTTCTAAAAAAAAGATTAAAAAAAAAGACCGCAAAAGTTAATACTTTGCAGTCTTTGTGGCATATATTAATTTTACAAGTATAAATTACTTGCTCTTATGCCGATTTCTTCTAAGCATTTTCTTTCGCTTATGTGTTGCCATTTTCTGGCGTTTTCTTTTTTTACCACAAGGCACGGTGAGCGCTCCTATAAAATTTGAATATTCTTAAGTATTATTACAATTTTAATAAATTTAGTCAATAGAAAAAGTGAAAAATATCGAAACAGATTGAATTTTCACAACTGACACGAAGTTTTGTAATTATATAGAATTGACATAGCGAATTTATAATTCGCGTCGCACGTGGTACTATTGATAAAAGAAGTTCTTTTGAAATTTACACGTGCAGACTGCGCGGTAGAAAAGAACTTCTTATCTTGAGTACTTTTAATGATTGAATCATAAGCGGGAGATAGGAGCAGACCAAAGAAC
>JAZUSR010000071.1:0-5691 GCA_045606765.1 Treponema sp. | reverse complement strand
TTTTCTCAATTACAGTTTTTGTACTTATCTTCACAATGAATAAAAAAATAGAATTTGAAAATGAAAAAAATGTAGTCTATTGCTCTATTGAATTTAATCCTGAACGAGAAATCAAAACCATAAAAAAAGACATCAATTTATTTTTAAATGAATTAAACAATACCAAACTAATTAATTTTATTCAAACAGAAATTTCTCGTGGCAAAGCTGAATTATCAATCTTTTTCAATAATTCTAATAAAACGAAATTAATAAATTTTATTCACTCAAAAAGAAATACAATTTCAAATGGGACTCTTTTTTTATATAACGAAGATGAAAATTTAGAATCAATTCCTATAACACTTGCAATAACAGGTGACAATGAAAAAAATTGCAGAACCCAAATAAAAGAACTTATTAAAGAATTAAACGCAAACGATTTTAATAAAAAAATTGTATTAAACTTCAAAGAAGATGAAAAAAGTTTTATATTTATTCCTGACAACTATTTTATTAGTAAAAATAATTTTACCGTAAAACACCTTACAAATCAAATTAGAACAAATATCTTTGGCTCTATTATAACTAAAACAATATTAGCCAATAAAGAAATTGATATTCGTCTTAAATCAAACATCATAAATGATTTTAACATTTTAGATTCAATGATTATTTCCACCGATAATTCATCTACCCCTTTATCTTCATTTGGGAAATTAGTTGCAGAAAATAAGCCAACTAGCATTTACAGATTAAACAACCGACCATGTGCCTATTTTACAATTTATCTAAAATCAAACAATCTAAAAAAAGAATTAAAATTTATAAAATCAATTTATTCAAAAATAAATAACCAAGAAGGTTATAATTTACAATTACCAAGTTCCATAAAGGAGAATGACTTAAAATATTTTAAACTAATTTTCATAACAATCTTTTGTCTTTTTTTACTCTATATAACTCTTACTATTCAAACACAAAATTTAATAACATCTAGTAAAATTCTTTTTTCTATTTTTCCAAACTTATTCTTACCAATTTTTTTCAGATTCATTTTAAGAAAACCTCTCGACATGGGAGACTTTATTGGAATAACATTGCTATGCGGAACTGTTATAAACAACATGATTTATATAATCGAATCAAAAGAAAAAAACATAATAAATAAAATTAAATCAAAATTTGAAAGTATTTTTATACAAACATTTACAACACTTATGTCATCTTTTCCAATGATAATATTAGCGCAAAATTCTTTTTCCAAAAGTCTTTGTTTTTGCATTTTATGGGGCACTCTTTCTTCTTTATTCGTTAGTTTTATTTTTTTTCCTTCTCTTACTAAAACGGAGCTAAGAAATACATTCCGAATTTTCTCATAATGATATTTTGCAAGGAATTACATTTGAATATATAAAAGGAAACTTTTTGATCAGTTATAAACAAATAAAGCCGATTGATGTATACGGCTTATATTTTACTTAAGATACCCACCGTAGCACCAGCCGACAGTACCGGCTTGTATTTTATTTCAAATATCCCCCGTAGCACCAGCCCACTGTTCCTGCTTGGATTGCCCTTCCGTCCCGGTCTTTTGCTCCTGACAAGACTTCTACTTTTACCCAGTTACTGTTTATGCCGTCAATTGTTTCGGATTTGCCTAGTTCTAGAATTTTTACTTTTGTTCCAGCAGACATTACTGTAAGAACCTCTGATGTTGTTGCTTCGCCAGAGCGGAGTTTGAGGTTTTCGGTGACGAGCATGGTTTTGTTTGGTGAGACGTTTGAGGAAAAAATTGCTTTTGAAGATTCATTTTGAATAGATAATTTTTTTGGTATTACAACTTTTGATAAATCATCTGATTCACCTTTTATCCATTTTTCAATTTGATTACAGGCTTCTGGTGTTGTACGGATTAATGTTTGAAACAAATTTTCTTCTGAAACTTCATCTATATACATTTTCATGTAATCGCCGTCAATTGTAAGAATTATTTTAAAAGGAGTTTCTTTTTCAAAAAGAGAAATATATTCTGGTTGGACATAAATAGTTTGCTCTTTATAATCAAAGAAATGAGAGTATATCCTTTGCACATTATAGATTATTTTATTATCCGAAACTTCTTCGAGATAGGCAAAGAAATCTACATCATCATAAACATGTCTTCCAAAAACTACAAAATAGAAATCTCCAAAATAATACCTTAAAATTGAAAATTCATCTTTCCATGTAACATCCTCATCATATCTTGATTGAATTATCTTTGTTGCCCAATATTTTTCATATTTCAATACGTCATCAAGTGGAGTATTACTTTTTAACAAATCATAATAATATGAAGGTATCCAGTAATCTTTGCTGATATTTTCACTTATTTTAAAATCATAACCATCTAAGTAAACATCATTAATATTACTTGTATAACTAGTACCATTAGTGTCTTTAAAATAAATCTCAATTGAAAGCGGATTATCTAAATCTACTCCAAAACCTTTTTTAGTATAATCAAACAAAAATTTATCACCTTTAAAAAATTCATGTTCGTTCCAGTCTACATCTTTTAAGGTAAGATCTTTTTTTAATATAAAAACGGGCTCTTCTGCTGCAGTTTGAACTGTAACGGCTTTTTTACTTCCATCGTAGTCGCAGGTACCATCGGCGTGGCGGGGCCAGGTAACTTTGGATGAGTCATATTTATTTTTGAGAATCAAGTTCTCATACTGTTCTGTAAAAGCTTTATCAACAAGAACATATGTATATAATAACTGATTATCTTCAGAATAAAAATTTAAATAATCTCCATCAAGAACAAGATTAAAAATAATATTCTGTTTATCTTTTAATTTTTCAAGTAAAGTATTTGTATAATCACTATCTTCAATTCTTGAGTCTGTTAGTTCACAAGTTACTCTATATCCATTTGTTTTCTTTTCAATTTTTTTTATAAAATAATAATAAGTATATTTTCTGCCATCATCTAGAATTAGGAAGAAATTTTCAATGTGTTCCCCATTAAAAGGAACACCTTCATACCATTCCATTTCATCATAGATTCCTCTTTTACTATTATAGTTGTCTATCTTCTTTTTGTGGATTTTATAATAGCTATCTCTTGTATTTGACTTTAAGATTTCACATACGGTGTTATTAGCCCAATATCTGCCGTTTTCTTTTACTTTATGAGTAAGTATTTCACTATCAAACAAATCTTGTGTTTCAGCAGGGATTAGATATTCAAGATTTACAAGAATTTCTTCATTTTGATAAATTACATAAATTCCGTAACTAAAATCAATTGAAGAATTATTTCTCACATCATGCATAAAATAATCATAAATTTTAACAATTGAATCTTTCGGAACTAAACAATAATACTCTCCATCTCCATCATATCCCTTAGATACATTGGTTAGTCTAAATTCTGTAGCAAAACAAATAGATGATAACAAAAACAAATAAAATATAAAGATTATTTTTTTCAATTTTTCTCTCCTGTTAATGGATTTAATCTGCAATTTTTTTATTATATCATATATTTTCTTTTTTTGGGGCCATTTTTGCCTATGGCAAAAACCGGGCTTTCCGCAGTTCCGCGTCTTACGCGCTCCATACTTTGCTTCGCAAAGTACGCCTTCGGCGCTGCTACAATCCCTTGTCCGTGCGGGCTCGCAGGAGGGAAAACTTTTCGTTCAATGGTTTGTATTCTGTACATTTATTTCAAATATCCACCATAGCACCAACCCACTGTTCCTGCTCGGATTGTCCGTCCGTCCCGGTCTTTTGCACCTGGCTGAACTTCAACTTTTACCCAGTTGCTGTTTATACCGTCTATGTTTTCTGCTTTTCCAAGTTCAAGGATTTTTACTTTTGTACCAGCAGACATTACTGTTAGGACTTGGGTAGAAGTGGCTTCGCCAGAGCGGAGTTTGAGGTTTTCAGAGACGAGCATTGTTTTGTTTGGAGAAACGTTAGTTGTTGGTGTTGAAACTGTTTTAACAGAAGATACGTCTTCGTAATCGCAAGAGCCATCGGCGTGACGAGGCCAGACTATATTCTTAAAATCTTGGCTATTATTCTTTATAAATTGGAAAATAGTTTTATAAGTATCTTCATTTACTCTACAATATTTTGCAAATAAATGGTCTTGATCCTCTTCATTGTAGTATATATTTAAATAATCTCCATCAAAACTAAAAATAAATGTAAAATTATCAAAATATCGAACTGGAGACCAATCTATAGGTGAATAAGTGTCCTTTTGTTTATTATAACTACTATCTTCAGTACCATAAAAATATAATTTTCCATCTTTAGAAAAACATTCTTTTATAATAAATATTTGTGCATTCCCTATAATAAGCCAATTCTGTTTATCACTAGATGAATAAATAATTTTAATCTCATCCATAGAAAATGAATTTTCCCACTTCCACAATTGGTTATCACCATCCATGTTTGAATAATAACTATCAACATACGCATTTGTATAACTATGAAGCATATTCTTATCTTTTGTATTAAGTACATCTATAAAAAAAGAATAAATATACTTTTCTTCTTCAAATTTCTGTTTGGCAAACTCTAAACCAGTTTGTGCAAATGTTTTACACACCAATAATAAGACAACGGACAAAAGAATAGTTTTTTTCATCATTTACCTCTTACTTTGTTTTTCTTATATTTGTCATTCTTTCTTTATCATTATGCTTAAAAGGATTATTCAAAAAATTCAAGAAATTCAAGAAATTTATTTCATTTTAATCTCTCCCTTTCCATTCCTCTTTATGATTAAACAGATTTCTCATTCTATTCATCTGCGATGTTTTTATTATATCATACATTTCATTCTTTTATGCAACTTTATTTATTTCAAATATCCCCCATAACACCAGCCCACTGTTCCTGCTCGGATTGTCCGTCCGTCTCGGTCTTTAGCACCTGGCTGAACTTCGACTTTTACCCAGTTACTGTTTATGCCGTCTATGTTTTCTGCTTTGCCAAGTGCAAGGATTTTTACTTTTGTGCCGGCTTGCATTACGGTTAAGACTTGGGTAGAAGTAGCTTCGCCAGAGCGGAGTTTGAGGTTTTCGGAGACGAGCATTGTTTTGTTTTTGGCGACGTTAGTGGAAGAAGTTGCTTTTGCAGTTTGAACTGCAGCTGTTTTTTTACTTCCGTCGTAGTCGCATGAACCGTCAGCGTGGCGGGGCCAGGTGACACGGGAGAGGTCGCAGGTATTGTTTTCAATTAAATTTTTAAATTGGAACAAAGTTTCGTCATTCATATTTACGAATGTTGCAAATAAATCTTTATCTGTTTCTCCATTCAAATAAACATTTAAATAATCTCCGTCAAAATTGAAATAGAATGTATTAACATTATTTTTTCTTACAATTGCCCAATCATAAGTAGATTTGTCATCAAAAAGGTAATTATTTATATCTTCTTCAAAACAAATTTCGATATTTTGTTTAATAGTAAACGAACGAGGATGTATACCATGATCTAATATTTCAAAATATTCTTCATCTATTTTATTATTAGACTTATCTATCCTGATATAAATTTTTTCCATGGGAAATATTTGCATATCGTACCATTTATATTTTACAACGAAATAGTCTGGATCAGGGAATTCCCTATCAACATATATATCAGAATATTTATGTATTGTATCTCTATTTTCAGATTTTAATACATCACAATAAAAATCAA
>JAZUSR010000070.1:0-2114 GCA_045606765.1 Treponema sp. | reverse complement strand
ATTGTTTTTCAGGAAGCAGAAACTCAAATTCTTGGGGACACTGTAAAAGATGATGTTGCCTTTGGGCTAAAAAATCAAAAACATAAAAAAGAAGAAATCAACAAAAAAACAGAAGATGCATTAAAAAAAGTTGGCCTTTATGAAAAATCTTCTTACAATTGCCGATTTTTGTCTGGTGGTGAAAAACGTCGTCTTGCAATTGCATGTATGCTTGCTTTGGATTTTCCAATTTTAGTTTTAGATGAACCTTACGCAAATCTTGATTTTTTGAGCATAAAATCTTTGAACAAATTAATTGAACAACTTAAAAACGAAGGAAAAACAATAATCATTTTGAGCCATGAATTGGAAAAATGTTTGGCTTTGGCAGATAAAATGATTGTTTTACATAAAGGAAAAATTGTTTTTGACGGAACTACAAAAGATAGTTTATTGCAAGATTTGGAACAGTGGAATTTAAAAAATCCAATTTGCAATTATTCAAAAATAGAAGATTTAATTTGGTAAAAAAAGGTTAGAATATGTTTTTTGAAAAATTAAAGAGCATTTTAAAATATTTAATTCCCATTTTTTATTACGCAATTTTGTTTTATCTTTTTAGTTTTATTAGCAATTTGCAGTTGGGAATTTTTGAATCTTTAAAAGTGACTTTTTTGAATAAATCAATTGCGGTAATGTTTTGTAAATATTTTGTTGTTATGTTTTTTACAGGACTTTTTTTTACAATTTTTTCTACTTTGCAAATAAAATCTGCAATTGATTTTATTTTTAGAGGTCCAAATCTTTTTACAACTACAATTTTTTTGTTTTTGACTTTTATTCCAATGATTTTTGAAATGTGGGATGAACTTAAAAAAGCTTGGAAAATCCGTGGGGGGAGAGTCGGACTTAAGATGGGTGTTGTTTTGCTCCCAAGTTTAATTTTGCTAAGTTTTAAAAAAGCCTATGATAAGGCAAAAGCAATACAAGTAATTCAGAATTAAGAATGAAGAATTAAGAATGAAAAGAAAAAGTTATTGCGAGCGTGGAAAAAAAGTCATTGCGAGAAAAAATTTGATTCATCTGTCATTGCTGTAGATGTCAAGTAATTAGTTACATGAGACATCTAAAGCTTGTAAAGGCGTAATGCCATCCAAAGAACTATGAGGTCTGTATTCATTGTAATAAAGTGAATAACCTTGTAGTTCATCTTTTAAATTATCAAAAGAATCGAAACTCGAACCTTCTAATAATTCTTCTTCCAACGTTCTCCAAAAACGTTCAATCTTTCCGTTTGTTTGTGGATGATATACTTTAGTATATCTATGCTCAATTTGAAGTTCTTTAAGCATTACCTCAAACGGATTTGTATCTTTGTTTTTTGCATTTTTTCCAGATCCAAACTCCGCTCCATTATCACTTATCAGAGCATTGTATTCGATTTTATATCTTAGATTTAACATTCCAAGTGCTTTTAATGACGCAAATGTTACATCAACACTCTTCTTTGTTCGTAATAATTGTAACCATACTGTTCTTGTACAATCATCAATTATTCCTAAAATATATAATGATACGTTTGGTTCATCCTTTATTATGCCTTGTGAAAGCTGATGTAGGTCTATATGTGCTAATTCTCCTGCTTTCTCTGTGATAATTTTTCGTCTTTCTTCTCTTTGTGATTCTGTTAGTACATTTAATCCTCGTCTTTTGCATATATTATATACTGTTGACGGGCTTATTTTTACATTTTCTTTAGTTGCTAACATTAGGGCTATTTCATATCGATTATTTCCTAATTTTCTCAACTCTTCTACTTTTTCTTCTATCCTTAAATCTGTTCTTCTTGTCTTATATTTTGGTCCTCTTTTTTGTGGTATCAACGATTCTGGTTTTGGATTTTGTTTATATCGATTATATATTTTCATAAAGTTTTGGTGTGAAAATTTATGATATTCACAAAATTCCTTTACTGTCTTAAATCTTGTACTTGTCTTATTTTTTATTGATTCGTATTCTTCTACGCATGCTAACATTCTTTCTGACAATGTTTTACTTATTAAATCTTTATTACTTGTTGCCATATTTTTCCCCCTTTTTCTTTTTTTTCGGCAACTAATTATTTAACATTTACA
>JAZUSR010000069.1:0-2042 GCA_045606765.1 Treponema sp. | reverse complement strand
TAAAGAATATGGATTTCCAAGAAAATATGCTTTTAGTGGTCTTGTTTGGTCAAATCTATCTCTTTCATTTGTTGTGTAAAGTTCTTTGAATTTAAAAGCTTCATTTGGAAGATATTTTTCAGCATTCTTTGGATTGATAATGAATTCATCAAATTCTATACATCTGCAACGAGGCAAGACACTTTGCTTGATTTTTCTTGTTGAAATACTTAATGCTTCAATGCGCATAAATAACTCATCTTTAATGTATATATCAACAAGCCCATCTCGAAGACTGGCTTTTGCATATCTAAAAACAACTTTATCATCTGTGAATTTATTTAGGATTACATCTTGAATTGACAAAATGAGTGCTTCTGTAATTTCAACAATATTTCGCACAACATAAAGAAGTGGTGCTTTATCTTGCTTCCATTTGAAATAATGTTTCGTAAGCATAAACATTGTTGATTTACCTGGCTCTCTCGCACAGATAACAAAGTTGTATGGCTTATCGTGTCCATCAATGGCTCTAAATGAATAATGAATGTTATCGAGTTTTATCATAATTGTTATTATAACAAATTAAAATATTTTTGCAAAAAGTGTTGCATTAGTGATGGACTTGAATTATAATATAATTGTCAAAGAGGAGGACAAAGAAAATGGATAAGAGAATATTAGAAATAATGAAATTAGATCTTTGTTGCAGTAGATGTGGTTCAAGAGTTAGAAGTGCTTGTGCCGATTGTCAAGTTAGTTTTAACCATTGGAATAATTGTTATGAGGAAGCGAAACGCATTCTTGAAAACAGACTAAAACCTCACAAAGAACTAAACGAAAAGCCAACCAACAAATCAGCAAAGGCAATTGATGATTTTCTTGATCATCTAAATTCTAAATAAAAAGGAGAAAGATATGAAAATCAGTTTAATTGATAAAAATTCAGCAGAAATCGTGTTTGAAAACATTAGAGGTTTTAGAGCAGGTATTTCTGTTCTAACCATATTTGATAAATGCGACAATGAGCATAAGTTTTTCTTGGATGAATTACAAGCAATTTATATCAATCATTTTGAGGAGAACAAATAAATATGACAGATTTAGAATTCAAATTAAAGAGAGTTGAAACAACAATGAGACTTTGCAAACTCTTTGCGAAAGATGACTTCAAAAAATCGAAAGAATATGATGGAGTTAATCAAGAACTTAAAGAGTATTTTGAGGGGACTGCAAAAGCATTTGAAATGGTTGCTAAATTTCTCGAGGAGGATTTGAAATGATTTGCTCTTATTATGAAAGTTTCTTACGAAATGAAATATTCTATGACCATCCAGAAAATGCAGACATTGTTCTTGATGTTTACGAAAAAGATATCAGACAACGAGATTACATTATTTATGTGATTGAAGATTACATTCACGGAGGAAGTCGATTTCAAGCTGTAAAAAGATTTCTGACTTGGGTTATTGAGCCAGAGTTAAAAGCAGCTCGCAAAGTGGCTAAAAACTCGGTCTATTTAGATGAAGAATTCAAGGAGAAAATGAGATGAAACATAAATGTATCAATTGTGCAAACTTGTCTTGTCAATTTTCTAAATTTTGGATTTGGAAAGGCAAAGAAATAAGCAAAATCAGAGCGCGCTTTAATAATTGCGAATTATTTATGGAGAGTTTTTATAAAAAGAAAGGAGGAAAATAAAATGGCAATCAGTAAAGAAAAGATAAGATTTGAGATTTCTATGGACAAGAAATCGTATGAGCTCATTTCAACATTCGCAAATGCTTTGAAGATGAGAAAATCAGAATTTATCGAATGCTGTTGTGTCAATCACATTCAAAAAGTGGTTTATTACCAAGAAGCACAACGCAAAAACAAAAAGAAAGGAAAAGCATAATTATGTCAAAGAAAAACAAAAAATTGTTTCCAAAATGTGTCGATAGAAGACACGATTGTCATTGGTTTATGGAAGATGGAACTTGTGCTTTGTTAAATGCAATAAACAAGAAATGCTCATTCTATAAAACAACACTCGAAGTTGCTCTTGCAAACGAAAAACGAGA
>JAZUSR010000068.1:0-11890 GCA_045606765.1 Treponema sp. | reverse complement strand
AAAATTAATTCATTGTAATGTAGCTATTTGAATTAGCAAAAGTTTCAATAGAACAAATTCTATTTTTCCAATATTCAGCTTCACTTTTTGTTGTATAAGGTCCAACTCTTACACGATAATATAATTTATCTTTTGAATCTTTATAAGTAAAAACTTCTGCAGGAATACTTTTTTCATCTAAAACAAATCGTGCATTATCAGCACTTTTTTTACTTGTATATGATGCACATTGAATCCAATATTTAACTTGTTCAACTGGCTCTACTTTTTTTGAAGCAGTAACAGTTTTTGCTTTTGTAGAATTAAGAGCGGCTGCTTTCTTTTCTGCTACGATTTCAGCTTGTGTTTTTGTACTTGCAGGTGCTGTATAAATTGTAGAAGCTTTTGTTGTCTGTTTTGTATTATTAATTGCATTTTGGGCAACTTGATTTTTTGCTGTTACTGAACTTTTTTCTTCTGTAACTTGATTCAAATCAATTACAACTGTATCATCTTTTGAATCTTCAACTTTCGAATTTTCATCTGTTGCGGTAGCTATATTTTCAACATTTTCTGTTGCTAAAGTTTCATTTTCTAATTCAGATTTTTCCTCAATTGCTAAATTTTCAACTGCGGTTCCTTCAATAATTGAATCAGAATTATTCACTTCTGTATTTGAAGGAACAATTGGCATTTCAATTGTTGTAATTGAAGCTGTAGTTGGAATCGATGTAGGATTTGGTTTATTCAATATCAATGCAAAAAGAACTACGACTGCAAGAAACACTCCAGCAGCTGTAACAATCCATAATGTCTTTTTCTGATCCATAATAATTAACCTCTATAATTTTATATGTTTAGTCATTTTTTCTAGGTAAAAAAATATTCCCCTGCATAATTGTTATCGGTATTAAAAAAAAATTCATAACTTTTTTTTTAAATAAAAAGATTTTTCAATAAAAAATCATATATAATTTATATGAAAACTATTAAATTTTTGTCAAAACTAATTATTTTCAATTTATTTATCCAAGGCTATTCAACTGAAGTTAAAAATCCGTTTTTAAATTCGTGTGAATTATATTTAAATGAATCATTTTATTCACCCAAAGCAGTTTTTAAAGAAAAAGATTTTTCTCTTTCTACTCTATCTACCATTTACGGCATAAAACTTTCCTTATCTTTTTGTGATTTACGGTTTTATCAAAAAATAAAAACGCTGCCAATTTCATCAATTAATTCCTTTACTGAATATTTTGATTTTTCCTCAAACTTACAATCTACAGTTTGGTCTTCTACAATTAATTTTGAAAATATTTTTTCTTCTACAATGAACAAAAAGATACCTCTAAAGTTTTATGCCGGAAGTTTATCTTTTTCTGATAGCGTAACAAAATTAAAAAATCCAAACCTTTTTAATTCAACTAATGGATTTTCCCCAACTTGTATTTTTTTAGATGGAATTAAAATATCACCAGCTTCTAAAACCTGTAGTCCAAAGCCTGTTAGTTACGCAATCACCTTTGAAAAACCAAACTATGGTTTTCAAGCTTGTTATTCGATGGACAAAAATTTTTACTTTTCTGGAAACTATAAACTTTCTTCTAAGAATCTATTTAAACTTTATTCAATAGGATGTTTTTCTTTTTTCAATTTAGAATGTTCTAATTTTGAAAAAAATATTGCTTCTTCGTGGCGATTTGACAATCCCACTTTTTCTTCTGATACAAAAATTGCTGGACATTTTGAATCTCTTTTGTCCATTCCTTTTTTTAAATCTAAACTTAGTTTTAATTTAATCGAAAATCCTTTTAATAAAATTCGTTTTATTATGTCTTTCGAAGGAATTTTTCATTATTCCTTTTTCACTTGTAACTTTGGTTTTCTTTCAACTGATAACATTTTATTTAACAAAAAAACACCAATTTTTACTACAGATGGTTCTTTATTCAATTCTATTTACCAATTTAAAATCAATCCTCAAGTTGAATATAAATCAAAAACTGGACTTACTTTTAAAACCGCTCTTGCTCTTTTTTGCGACTTTTCAATTGAAGATTCTTATAAAAATCAATTCACTACAAAAAAAATAGATTCAACTGCTGAAATAAAACTCTCTACAAAAAAAGACAAACTTAATACTCAATATAAAATTTCAGATATTCTTTTATCTACAAGTGAACATTCTGCTTCTATTTCTTATTCCCATTATTTTAAAAACTTTTCACTTACATTCAAAACTAAATCTTCGTATTTTCCTTTTTCTAAATCTGATTCTTCTGAAAAAAATCATTCTTTGGGAATTTACCTATTCTTAAAAAAATTCCCTATAAAATCAATTTCTCTTTCATCATCTTTATCTAAAAAAAATAGTATTATTTCACCAACTATAAACTTAGGAATTTTGTCAAATTTTAATGCTAAAAAGGTCAAATTTACTAGTAAAATTCAAATCAAACAATCCTTAGTAGTTGAATAAGAACAATTTTTTCTGTAATATTATATAATTGTCGTAAGACTTTAAATTTATTTTTGAAATTAATTTTTAAAGAGGTAACAATATGGCTTTTGATATTTCAAAGATGAGAAATATCGGTATCAGTGCCCACATTGACTCAGGTAAAACTACTACTTCTGAACGTATTTTGTTCTATTGTAACAAAATCCATGCAATTCATGAAGTTCGTGGTAAAGATGGTGTTGGTGCTGTAATGGATAACATGGAATTGGAACGCGAACGCGGTATTACAATTCAGTCAGCTGCTACACAGGTTCAGTGGAAAGACACAATTATTAACTTGATCGACACACCGGGACACGTTGACTTTACAGTAGAAGTTGAACGCTCACTCCGTGTTCTTGACGGTGCTATCATGATTCTTTGTGCAGTAGCAGGTGTTCAGTCTCAGTCTATTACTGTAGACCGTCAGTTAAAACGCTACCATGTTCCACGCGTTGCATTTGTAAACAAATGTGACCGTCAAGGTGCTAACCCTATTCGTGTTTGTAATCAAGTTCGCGACAAGCTTGGTCTTAACGCACACATGATGGAACTTCCTATTGGTTTGGAAGATAAACTCGAAGGTGTTGTAGATCTCGTATCTATGAAAGCAATTTACTTCGAAGGTGAATCTGGTGTTGATTTGCGTTATGCAGAAATTCCAGCACACATGATGGACGAAGCAAAAAAATATCGTGAAGAAATGCTCGATGCTATTTCTATGTTCGATGATGAACTTATGGAAGAAATCATGGAAAATGGTTTTGACAACATCTCAGAAGAAAAAATCATCGCTGCTGTTCGTAAAGGAACTCTTGCAGAACAGTTTGTAGGTGTATTCTGTGGTTCAGCTCATGTGAACAAAGGTATTCAGCCATTGCTTGATGCTGTTACACGTTATCTTCCTTGTCCTGCAGATGTTAAAAACGAAGCATTGGATCTTGATAACAACGAAGCTCCTGTTCCACTTTCTTGTAATGAAAATGATCCTACTGTTGCTCTTGCATTCAAACTTGATGACGGACAGTACGGTCAGTTAACATATACTCGTGTTTACCAGGGTAAAATCAAAAAAGGTGAAGAATTATTCAATACTCGCAACAAGAAAAAGTTCAAAGTTGGACGTCTTGTTCGTATGAACTCAGCTGCTATGGAAGATATCAACGAAGCAGGTCCAGGAGATATCGTTGCATTATTCGGTGTTGACTGTGCTTCTGGTGATACATTCGTAGGAAACGGTATCAACGTTTCTATGGCATCTATGTATGTTCCTAACCCTGTAATCTCACTTTCTATCAAACCAAAAGATAAGAATGCAGCTGCTCAAATGGGTAAAGCAATTAACCGCTTTACAAAAGAAGACCCTACATTCCAATCTTACATGGATCCAGAATCTGGTGAAACAATTATCAAAGGTATGGGTGAATTACACTTAGCTGTTTATGTTGAACGTATGAAACGTGAATATAAATGTGAAGTAGAAACTGGTGCTCCACAAGTAGCTTACCGTGAATCTATTACACAAAGAGCTGAATTTAACTATACACATAAAAAACAGACTGGTGGTTCTGGTCAGTATGGTCGTGTAGCAGGATTTATTGAACCTTTAGCAGACAAAGATTACGAATTTGTAGATATGATTAAAGGTGGTGCAATTCCTAACGAATACATCCCTTCATGTGATAAAGGTTTCAAAAAATCTATCGAAAAAGGAACTCTCATTGGATTCCCTATTGTTGGCGTAAAAGTAACTGTAAACGATGGACAATATCACCCAGTTGACTCTTCTGACATCGCATTCCAGACTGCTGCTATTGGAGCTTTCCGTGAAGCTTACGAAAAAGCAAAACCTGCAATTCTTGAACCTATCATGAAAGTTTCTATTGAAGGTCCAACTGAATTCCAAGGAAATATGTTCGGTTTAATTAACCAGCGTCGTGGTGTAATTGTTGACTCAACAGATGAAAACAACATGTCTACTGTAAATGCTGAAGTTCCACTTTCGGAAATGTTCGGATTCTCAACAATCCTTCGTTCTTCAACACAGGGAAAAGCTGAATTTACAATGGAATTCTTAAAATATGGAAAAGTTCCAGGAAATGTTTCTGAAGAACTTCAGGCAAAATACAAAGCAGAAAAAGCTGCTGAAAAGAAATAATTCAGGAGTACATTATGAATAAAAAAGATTTATTTGATTGTAGCCCAATTCGTGCTTTTGATAAAATCACTAATGGTGGTCTCAAAGCTGGAGAAGTAGGACTTATTACTTCAAAAAAAGGTCTTGGAAAAACTTCTGTTCTTGTACAGTTTGCTATGGACTCTTTGTTGAATGACAAGAATCTTGTTCATGTTTCTTTCGACCAGGAATCTTCAAATGTAATTTCATGGTACTCAAGTGTATTTGCTGAAATTGCAAAGAAAAAAAATATTTCTAATGCACAGGAACTTAAAGATGAAATTATGCGTGAACGCGTAATTTTAAACTTTAACCCAGAAAATTTTACTCTCCAGAAACTTATTAATACTGTTTCAGCTCTTAAAAGTGCAGGAACAAAAGTAACAGCATTAGTAATTGATGGTGTTGCAATTAAATCAGTTTCTGCAGACGATGCTAAAATTGTTGAAGATTTTGCTAAATCTGAAAACATAACTATTTGGTTAACAGCAGAAGAAGAAAGTTCAAATCTTTCTGATTGTGCATCAAGTGATGTTCTTGCAAAGTTTGCAGCAGTTCTTCACATTGAAGCAAAACCAGAAGGAACAGTTCTTGATGTTCTCAAATTAAGAAATGAAACACCAAATTCAAGTCTTAAACTTGATTCAAAAACTCAGTTACTTTCTGAAAAATAATTTAATCTTTGATTAATACATCCGGTCAAGGCACGCTTTGCTCAAGACCTTGACTCGGCCGTTTTTAGGGTTTGTATTAAACCCTAAATTAAAGGGAAAGAGGTTTTATAAATCTCTTTCCTTTTTTTTTAACTTGAATTCTATTAATCAATTCATTATATTTAAAATAAGTAATTCAAAAGAACAAAATTCAAATTTGGAGTATATATGTCAGAAAATTGTAATCACAAATGTTCAGATTGTAATGAAAAATGCGAATCTAGAGATATGAGAGCAAACCTTCGAGAAGGAAGTTCTGTAAAAAAAGTAATTGGTATTGTAAGTGGGAAAGGTGGCGTTGGAAAATCTCTTGTAACAAGTCTTTTAGCTTGTAAAATGAATAAATTAGGTTTTAAAACAGCTATTCTCGACGCAGACATTACAGGTCCTTCTATTCCAGAAAGTTTTGGTCTTGGAGATAAAAGAGCTTCAGGAGGAGAAAATTATCTTGACCCTGTTGTAACCGATAGTGGTATCCAACTTATGTCTATGAACTTTCTTTTACCAAATGAAAATGATCCTGTAATCTGGAGAGGCCCCGTAATTGGTGGTGCTGTAAAACAGTTCTGGACTGATGTTGCTTGGAAAGATGTAGATTATATGTTTGTCGATATGCCTCCAGGAACTGGAGATGTTCCTTTGACAGTGTTTCAATCATTGCCTGTAGACGGAATTATTGTAGTTTCAAGTCCTCAGCAACTTGTTCGTGTAATTGTTGAAAAAGCTGTAAAAATGGCCAATATGATGAATATTCCAATTCTTGGCCTTATCGAAAATATGAGTTATGTTCAATGTCCAAAGTGTGATGAAAAAATTTATGTTTTTGGAAAAAGTAATATTGAAAAAATTGGAGAAAGTTTTAACATTCCTGTTCTAGCTCGTCTTCCAATGCGTCCAGAAACAAGTTATGCTGTAGATTCAGGCGATATCGAAAGCCTTGAAGTATCTGAACTTCAAGAAGCAGCAGAAGTTATAAAGAAGCTGTAATCTGGCAGCCAGCGACAAAAAACGGCACCCATTTTGGATGCCGTTACATTAGAACTACGCCCGTCCGAGGGCGCTTTTTTTTTGGAATAATTCAGACTAGTAATAGCTCAAATATCCGCCAAAGCACCAGCCCTGAGTACAGTAAGGAATTTTTTTACCGTCTTTTTGAGTTCCTTTGTGGACCTCGACTTTTACCCAGTTTGAAGTAATGCCGTCAATCGTATCTTTCTTTCCTACTTCGAGAACAGTAAGATGACATCTTTTTGCCATAACAAGAATTGTCTCAGAACTTGTATCCTGAGTTTTGCGGAGGCGAAGGTTTTCTGTATTGTAATAAGTTTCGTAGCCCTGAAGATTACGCTCAACAAACTTTTCTTCTTTGACTGTTTCAAGAGAATAATTATCGTTAAAAATATATTCACTTGACGGATGTTGCTTATAAACCTTCGTATTCTCTTTAACAGCTTTTCCGTATTCATCAAATTCCTGAATATTGAGAACAGCACCACGCTGATCAAAATACAAAGAGTGAGAACCACCACCACCTTCGCCACTGTAATAAGAACACTGACAGATGTAATATGTGCGGCCTGTCTCAGGATTTAATGCATACCAGGTATATTCAAAAGTTCCGCCGCCAAAACCACCACTTGAGTTTTGAAACTCAATCACCATTACATTTTTTGGAAGAGGATATGTCTCATAAGAAACATTTGACACAACATCTCCCGGTGGAAAATCAAGCATCTTGCTTGAATAAATAATTATATCAGTAATGTGATTTGTCTTTGTATTTAAAATTCTATGTGCAAGAGCATAATGATTTTTAGGATACATAAAAGTATACTGAACAATCATAGAATCATTCATCATTGCACGGATTCTTTCATTCACTTCTTCAAAACTGTCTGCATCACGGAGATTATCGTAAAACAAGGCAGAAGAAGCAAGGTGAACCGAAAGAACTTTATATGTCGTTCCACCAGAAACTGTAACAGATCTTACAGTTGTAGAAACAAAGATACCCGGAACGAGCGCAGTATAGCTCTGCCCATTTACAGTAAAACTGCACAGGTAATCATAATAAATGATTCCAAAATTCTGGGCATCAGAATGATAATTAAAATCATAGTCGTGGTTAAACTTGACTTCTGTATCCATCGAAATGATTTTTACTTCTGTTCCGGCAGGAACCGTAACTTTTTTTCCGGTCGATTTAACAGTTGCCTCACATTCATAAAGAACATAATGCTCCTCTTTGCTCGACGACTCATCCAGCATGACATAAGAAAAGTCAGGAAACGAATCATCAAAATATCCGCCGCCTCCTGCAAAAATACTACCTGTAAAAATAACAGCGGCAAGAAAAAATAAAAATACTTTCTTCATATTATACTCCTCCATAATTCTATTCATTAATTTTTTAATTCTTTAATTCTCTTTTCAACATATTCATCAGGAGACTCAAGAGTAAAATCTCTGACATAAAAAACAATTTGATCTTTTAAAATACAGACTGCAGTACAGTATAAATAAATGTCATCTCCAGTCTTGTACTCCTCTTTAAGATAATCATAATACTTATCTTGAAAATAAAATCTTACAGGAAGGGAGTCAAAAGTTGTTTCAATTATATGAGTACATCCAGAAAAATACTTTTTTTGCACAAGCGCTTCTGAAAACTTATCAGAGGCGGAAAATTGTTTTACAGGAACCGGATAAGAGTTTAATTTTGTTTTCAAGCAAATATTAAAAAATGGAAAGAGATCTAACTCTATTTTCTTTCCGTCTGGTCCTGGTTCCGAGGTATTTTTGTAAAGTTCTTCAAGACTTTCAGGATAATCAGAAAATTCAACTACAAACTTTTTATTTTCAGCAAGAGGATAATCCAAAACTTTAAAACTATTTGACATAAAGATGCTTATTCCAAAATAGTACCATCCATCTTTTAAAACAGGTTTTACGCTTGCGATAGAAGCAAGATATGGATCAAAACTCTTACAGCGAACATTAACTAGTTTTTGCTTATCTGTTGCTTTTCCAAGAACTCTTTCATAAGCTATTTTTTCTCCGGCTTTATAATAACTTTTTACTCCAGAAATAATAAGCTGATAAGTGACATTCTTTTTTTCATTTTTGTATTTATAATCAAATTGAAAATCTATAACAATACAGTCTGAACCAAAGACTTTCGGAATATTTTTACTTCCAATCTGAGCTATTGTTCCTGTAACAGGACTATAGACATCATCTCCGGCTTTATAATCCAATATCCCGTTAGTTGACTCGACAGCATACAAGTTGAATGAAATGATCAATGATAATATCATTAAAAACTTTTTAAACTCAAACTTCACTTTTTATCTCCCTGATTTTATTAACCACAAATGTTCTATTATAAATTTTCCCATCTGTCAACCTTTACTTCTTCAAAATATGCGGAAAAAGTTTTTTCGGCATATTCAAGCGTTTTACAATTTAGCATCTTCGATTTTATGTAATGTCCATAAGAAAAATTATCACAATAATAAGCAAAAAAACGTTGCATTCGGCTTAACCAGAACTCTGGCGGCTGATCTGTGCGAAGGTTTTGAATATATTCCAGACCTACTGCAAGGCGGTCGATTTTTTGCACGCCTTCCTGCGACACGACAAACGGCGACTGTGTGCAAATAGTTTGTGCCTCACACTCCCCTTGCACACCTTCAGTTACAAACTCGGGAATCGACATCTCACTTGAACCTGTGGCAAGTTCTCTCTTAAGCCGTGCAAAAATCCAGGGCTTTTGAGCTGACATACGCGCTATCATAACCCCCGATGCAGACGGAGCCGCCTTTAATGCCGACTCAAAGGAGGGAACATCTTTTACATTCCCGTTTAATATAACATTCATCTTACCATTAAACTCACGAGCAACATTTTCTACATAAAAATATCGCGGAGCACGAGCAAGTTTTTCGCGTTTTGTTCTTGGATGTAAAACAATTTGTTCTACCCCATTTTGATACAACATATTACAAAAATTATAAAAACCTTCATCAGTAAAATTATCATCTCCCAATCGAAGTTTTACACTAAGTCGAGGCACTTTATTATAAAATGAATGATTTTTATCATCTGTAGAAAATGATAATAAAGCATTTTTTACTTCACAAACAAGCCTTTTTGTTTCTTCAATTGGTTTTAACATCCATGCAATTCCAGCCCCTGTCTTTACGATATCCGGAGCAGAGCAACCCATATTAATATCTATTCCTATTCCTCCAAAATTGCAAAGTTCTTTTGCACATTTTGCCATAGGTTCAAAATTTTTCCCTGTAATTTGCCATACAATTTTATCACTAGCAATTTCATTTAATGTATAAAAACTTTCAAATTGCCCATGAGTCAAATAAGAAGAGGCATTTATCATTTCTGTATAATATTCATCGCAACCACCAAATTTTTCGGTAATTTTTCGTAAACCTTGGTGAGAAAGTGTTGCCATTGGACCTGCAATAAATTTTAGCATTTTTTTATAATATCATAAAAAAAGTACTTGTTCAAACCTGTATTTTTTTGATATAATTCAATGAAATATTTGAATTAATTTAAGTTTGAATATTTCATTCACTCCTTAAATTAATTTCCAAAACATAGATTTACTTTTATATATTTTCCGTAGTGAAAATATTTTAAATAAATTTACTTTTTAAGGAGATGCATTATGGCATATTATTTTGAAGAACCTTCACACACATTCGGCGAATACTTATTAGTTCCTGGATACTCTTCTGCGGAATGTATTCCATCAAACGTAACGCTAAACACACCTTTAGTTCGTTACAACAAAAAAGCTAATGAAACTTGTCCAATTACAATGAACATTCCTATGGTTTCTGCCGTAATGCAATCAGTTTCCAATGATACATTGGCAATTGCCCTTGCAAAAGAAGGTGGAATTTCATTTATTTACGGCTCTCAATCTATCGAAGAGCAAGCAGCAATGATTGCTCGTGTTAAATCATATAAAGCAGGCTTTGTATCTTCTGATTCAAATATAAGACCAGATCAAACTCTTGCAGAACTCGAATCCCTCGTAAAAGAAACAGGACACTCTACTGTTGCTGTAACAGACAACGGTCAGCCAAACGGAAAACTCATGGGCATTATTACAGACCGTGATTACCGCTCAAATAAATGTCAACCAGATGAAAAAGTAAACAAATACATGACTCCACTTGAAAAACTTATTAAAGCAGAAATTGGAATTACACTTGAACAGGCAAATGACATTATTTGGGAACACAAAATAAACCAACTTCCAATTCTCGACAAAAATGGTTGCTTACAATATTTAGTATTTAGAAAAGATGCAGCAAGTCATGAAGAACACCCAAATGAATTACTTGATAGTCAAAAACGATATATCGTAGGAGCTGGAATTAACACACGCGATTATATGGATCGTGTTCCTGCCTTATTAGATGCTGGCGTTGATGTTCTTTGTCTTGACTCTTCGGAAGGTTTTTCTGAATGGCAACGAAGAGCTCTTCACGATATCCACGAAAAATGGCCAAATGCAAAAGTTGGTGCTGGGAATGTTGTAGATGCAGAAGGCTTTAATTTCTTAGCAGATGCTGGTGCTGATTTTATTAAAATTGGAATTGGAGGTGGTTCAATCTGTATTACTCGAGAACAAAAAGGAATCGGCCGTGGTCAAGCAACAGCTACAATTGAAGTTGCTAAGGCTCGTGATGAATATTATAAAAAAACTGGTATTTATATTCCAATTTGTTCAGACGGCGGAATTGTACACGATTACCATATTACATTGGCACTTGCAATGGGAGCTGACTTTGTAATGCTAGGTCGTTACTTTGCTCGTTTTGACGAATCTCCAACAAATAAATTAATTGTAAATGGAAACTATGTAAAAGAATATTGGGGTGAAGGTTCTAACCGTGCTAGAAACTGGCAACGATATGACTTAGGTGGAAAAAAAGGAATGGCATTTGAAGAAGGTGTTGATTCGTATGTTCCATATGCAGGAAGTTTGCATGATAATGTTTCTATGACAATTAGTAAGGTAACTCATACAATGTGTAACTGTGGAGCTCTTTCAATTCCTGAACTTCAAGAAAAAGCTAAAATTACTCTTGTATCTTCAGCTTCAATCTCAGAAGGTTCAGCTCACGATGTAATTGTAAAATCTCCTTCAATTAGAGCAGAATAATAATCTATAAAACAAAAAGCCACATCTTTGAAGTGCACAACAAATTAATAATAAAACTAACTTAAAATCAATGCATTTCATTAGTATGTGGCTTTTTGATGTCCATTTCAAAAAAAAATTAAAACAACATCATTAAATCTTCAATTGTTTCTTTGCGGCGAATCTGTTTTACTTTTCCATCAGCACAAATCAAAACTTCGGCAGGACGTGGGCGGCTATTGTAAGTTGAACACATACTCCATCCGTAAGCCCCAGTGTCCAAAACGCAAATCAAATCTCCTTCTTCAAGTTTTGGAAGTGGACGATCTTTTGCCAAAATG
>JAZUSR010000067.1:0-13083 GCA_045606765.1 Treponema sp. | reverse complement strand
TTTTACTGCAATAATTGGGCTTTTTGTAAAAAATGAACATAATCCGCAAAGATAATATCCAGGTGCAATACTTGGATTTTCGAGATAACCTCTTTCAACAAATGATTTTGCTTGTAAAGCATAAAAATATCCGTCCAGTCCATTTGGTTCATTTGATTTTTGAAGCATAAAAAATCTTACAGAAAAAGTTGTCGCACAAAGAATTATGATTAAAAAAAATTTAAGAATAAATTTAAAATTATTTTTTTTCATAAATTATTTCCTGAATGATTTTCTAAAAGAGGTTCATACATCATTATAGCATGATTTTCTGTAACAAATTCTTCATTTTGAAGAATATAATCGTTGTTTTTAACTAAAAAATGTTTTCTCCAGATTGAATTATGTCTTACATAAATACCACCGATTTCACAAGTTATCAAATGGTCTTTTTGGTATATTTCGTATTTATCGTTTACTGGTGTTTTAGAAATTAATTTTCCATAGAGGCGGCCTTTGTGCTTGTCAATCCAAACTAATAGAGCATAAGATTGATTTGTGTTATTTTTAATCATAAGATCGCGATAATTGTAAACACAAGTTGCACCACTACCAAAAGGTTGTGTCCTATTTGAATCTGGGAATACATCAAAACTATGCCTGTATCGTTCTATAACTGTAAGAGGTGAGTGAAGCGTTATCCAGTAAATTAGATTTGAGAGTGCACAAAGGCCGCCACCTATAGATGAAGTGGGTCGACCATTTACAAGCATCATACCATTTTTATAACCTTTTTTCTTTGTTGGGTTGCCAATGAGACGCCAATAAGAAAAAACTTTGCCACTTTCTAACACTACACCTGAAATTTTTTTTACAGCGATTTCTAAGTTAGCAATTTTTCCTTCTTGCAATTTAATGTCAACTTCAGAAAGATTCCTTTTTAATGGAACAGAATGTTCGAAGACTGTGAAAGGAAAATCGTCTTGAGAAAAGTTTTTATTAATAGTAGCAAAATGTTTTTTCCATCGAATCCATGTAAAGTGACGAAGTAGACAATAGAATAATGTTCCGAGCTTTACACGGATTTTTGAACGATGTTTTTGTGGAGTGTACCGGTACATTTATTTATAAGTAGAGAAAAATTTATCAACTTCTTTTTCTGTTAAAATTGTGTATGGAACACCATTCCAGAAAAGAGTTTTGTCTTTAATAGCAATCATTATTGCAGTAGTTGTTTCAACATAATCTACTCGTTCAGTTTTTAGAATTTTAAATTTTCCAAGTGAATAATGGGATTCAAAAAAATAATCCGGGAAAAATTTTTGTATACAAAGATATTTTGCATTTGCAGTAGTTTTAAAGTCTTCTGGATTATTTCCAAAGCCTGCTAAATATATGTGATAGTTTTCATATTTTTTTATTTGTTTGAGAATCTCATCTTTAGATCCTTTATTAATGAGTGCCATTGAGTATTGATCAATTGAAGAAATATAGTTTTTTCCATTGTGTTCATATTTTTCAATAACAATATCTCGATCATCAATTTGTGATTTTAAAAATAATGTATCACCATCTTTAAATAGTTCGTAGAATTGTTTTTCAAATTCGTCTGTGCTTGATTGAAGCATAAGTTTTGAATTTTCTTCTTGAATTTTTCTTATTTCTTCAATGCCAGTAAATGGAATTACTTTTCCTTTGTATAAAAGTCTGATGTCATCAAGACAGGTGTCATCGTGCAATGTTCCTTTGTATACTTCATCGATTTTAATTGTAATAGTTTGTGCAGTCTGGAGAAGGTCAAATTTTATAGATTGCCAGGTTGGTGTGTTATCTGTAAGTGTATATTGTTTTTGCTGAAAGTGTTTCTTTGCAACTTGTGTAAGCGTGATTGTTTTTATTCTGTTATTTAAATTGTATAAATTTTTAGATGCAAATCCGTTTACAATTTGGATTTCATCAAAGCTTACTGGTTTTTCAAATTCAACTGTTATTGATTCTCCGATTCCTGATCCAGGGGTTGCTTCACACCATGTGTTGTCAAAATTGCCATCTAGAATGTTGACTGGTGAATATAAATATCGTCCTTTAAAATGTGCTTCAACAAGTTCGCTTGTTGCAACTACAGATTGAATTTTCGCTTCTTTGTGTTGAGCTTTAAACCATGCATTTTGAGCATGAATTGCTGAAATAAATAAGGAAATTGAAAATAAAATAGAAATTACTTTTTTCATGGTTGAACCTCTAGGTTAATTTTATTACAAAAAAAGTTTTTTTTAGTAATAATTTTGGAATATGTATTGAAAATTATTATCCTTCAATAATATTAAAACATACAACCGAAATAACTGCAAGTAATAATTTTGCAAGTTGTATTGAAAATTATTACTCTAAAAGTTACGCAGTTTTTTCTTCAAGTAAATCTTTTACATTTGGAAGTTTTGTTTGATTTACAATATCTTTTGTAATAACAAGTTTTTTCTTTCCTTTGATGCTTGGAATTTCAAACATAATATCAAGTAACATTTTTTCTACAATTGCGCGAAGTCCTCGGGCACCTGTTTTTTGTTTGATTGCAATGTCTGCAATTTCTGCAATTGCTTCATCAGTAAAAGATAATTCAACATCATCCATTGCAAAAGACACTTCAAATTGTTTTGTAATCGAGTTTTTTGGTTTTGTAAGAATTGAAATTAAGTCTTCTCGAGTCAATTCTTTTAATGCAACAGAAATTGGCATACGACCAATTAATTCTGGAATTAGCCCAAATTTAACTAAATCATCTGAAGTTACTTGATTTAGTAAATCGACTCTTTGTTGGTCTGTCATTGTTGCACTTGATGAACCAAATCCCATCGAATGTTCATTTGTTCGTTGTTCGATGATTTTATCAAGACCAACAAATGCTCCTCCTAGAATAAAGAGAATATTTGTTGTATCAATTTCAATCATCTCTTGATTTGGATGCTTTCTTCCACCTTGAGGAGGAACGCTTGCTTTTGTGCCTTCGATAATTTTTAATAATGCCTGCTGAACGCCTTCTCCAGAAACATCTCTTGTAATAGAAGTATTTTCACTTTTACGAGCAATTTTATCAATTTCGTCAATAAAAATAATTCCTTTTTGTGCCGCCTGAACATTTCCATTTGCCGCATTGATTAATTTTAAAAGAACATTTTCAACATCTTCTCCAACATATCCGGCTTCTGTAAGGGTAGTAGCATCTGCAATTGCAAAAGGAACTTTTAGTTTTTGAGCCAAAGTTTTTGCAAGTAAAGTTTTACCACTTCCTGTAGGACCAATTAAAAGGATGTTTGATTTTTCGATAACAACATCATCGTTATTTACCGTTTTGAGAGATGACATTCTTTTGTAGTGATTGTAAACTGCAACAGAAAGAGCTTTTTTTGCATAATCTTGACCAATTACATATGAATCAAGAAAAGCTTTAAATTCTTTTGGAGAAGGAACTTCTGACAATTGAATTGGAGTTTCATCATCACTTTCAGATTCAAAAACACCTTTACAAATATCTACACATTCATTACAAATGTAAACAGGTGCTATACTTGAACCAATTAATTTTCTAAAGTCATTTTTTTTATTTCCAGCAGGAAGTCCGCAGAATGCACAATATTCTTGATTACCAAATTTTTTCAATTTTATTTTCTCCCTTCCATGATTTGGTCAACGATTCCGTATTCTAATGCGTCTTTTGCTGACATAAAAAAGTCTCTTTCAATATCATTTGCAATTTGATCTTCAGATTTTCCTGTGTCTTTTGCAAGATATTGAATTGAAAGTTTTTTTAATCTTAAAATTTCGTTTGCCTGAATTGTAATATCAGTTTCTTGTCCTTGAGTTCCGCCTGAAGGCTGATGAATTAAAACTCGTGCCGAAGGAAGAATAAATCTTTTTCCTTTTGAACCACCTGCTAAAAGAATTGCACCCATGCTAGCAGCTTGTCCCATACAAATTGTTTGAATAGGGCACTTTACATAATTCATTGTGTCGTAAATTGCAAGGCCTGCTGTTACAGAGCCGCCAGGTGAATTAATGTACATACTGATGTCTTTATCAGGATTTTCAGATTCTAAGAAAAGAAGTTGGGCAATTACTAAGTCAGCAGTTGCATCTGTAATTTTTCCATCAACAAAGATGATTCTATCTTTTAAAAGTCTTGAGTAAATATCGTATGATCTTTCGCCGTTTCCACTTTTTTCGATTACATATGGAACTAAATCGTGCATTTGTTCGTTCATTTTTTTTCCTGTGGGCAAAGATTTTGATTTGCCAAAAAAATTTTTATAGAGTTCACTTTTCAATATAGCAAAAATTTAGTGAATTGTCTTTATTTTTTTTGAAAATAATAAAAAAAACTGTCTAAATTATATCCATATTATTGTGTGATGAATATTTTCAGACAGTTTTTTATTTTAGAAGTAGAAATTATCTTTTGAATAAATCTGCAAATGTTAATTTATCACCTTTAGAAACTTTAACTTCTTTATAAAGTTCATCATAAAGTTTTTGTTCTTTTGCATCATCAATAAGATATTCTTTAGAACGAGGATCTGAATAGTGTTTTTTAACTTCTTCTAAAGACATTCCACTGTCTTCTGCAATTTTTGCATATTGAACTTCGATTTCTTCTGGAGTAACAGAAATGTTGCGAGCTTTAAGGAGGCTTTCAACGATAATTCTGCTTTTAAGCATTTTTTCACTTTCTTGAGCCCACTGACTTGTCATTCCTTCTTTTGTCTGACCAGAAGCAACAATCATTTTTTCGAGTTGTTCAGGGCTTGTCTGGAATTGTTGTGCCATCATATTCCAACGTCCTTCGAGTTCTGCTTTGAGCATGCTTTCTGGAATTTCAAAATCATTCTTTTCAACAAGTTGTGTAAGAAGGTCGTTGTTCTTAATTTCTTTTACGCGACGATCTTTTGCTGTTTCCATCTGTTTTTTGAGATCAGCTTTAAGGTCATCGAGAGTTTTATATTTTGAGTTAACATCCTGTGCTAAATCGTCGTCAAGTGCAGGAAGGTTTCTAACTTTGATTGCTGTAACTGTTACATTGATTTTCTTTGTTTTTCCAGCAAGTTCTGTGTCTGGATCATCTTTTTTGTATGATTTTGTGATTTCTTTTGTTTCATCTTTTTTCATACCGATGATTTCGTCGTCGATTTTATAAATGTTTTCACCTGTTCCAACTGTGAATACGAATCCTTCGCGTTTTGATCCTTCGATAACTGCACCATTATCGTCTAATTCACTATAATTAATTGTAACGATATCGTCTTTTGCAACTGTTGCATCATCTGCTTTATTAGAAACAGATGCATTTCTTTCTTGAATTCCTTTTAATTCTTCCTGAATTTCAGCATCACCGATTGAAACTTGTGGTTCTTTTACATTGATTCCAGAGAAGTTTTTAACTTCAACTGTAGGTAGAACATCATACTTGATTGTGTATGTTAAATCTTTTGAAAGGTCTAATTCAGGAACACTTTCTAAAGAAGGTTGTACATATGGAAGAGGGCGATAATCTTTTTCTTTTTCATCAGAAAAAATTTCATTAAGTGATGAGTCAATAAGTTCGCTCAATGTATCTGCTTTTAAAGCATCGCCATATTTTCTTTCGAGAACATTTGCTGGAACATGGCCTTTTCTAAATCCTGGAATCTGAGCATTTTTTGTGTAATTTGCAGTTACTTTTTTGTAAGTTGCTTCAACTTCTGATTTGTCTACAGTGACTGTAAGTTTTACTGCTGATTTTTCGAGTTTTTCGTAGTTCTTAGATAATTTCACGATATCTATCCTCTTTTAATGAAAAATAAATAAAAAAAGCGATTCAGATTGCTCTAAAATCGCTTTAATTTAGAGCGGGAAACGGGAGTCGGACCCGCGACATCCACCTTGGCAAGGTGGCGCTCTACCACTGAGCTATTCCCGCAAAATATTGAGTTTTGCGCTCTGAATGTAAATGCAAGATTAACTTGCTAGAGCGGGAAACGGGAGTCGGACCCGCGACATCCACCTTGGCAAGGTGGCGCTCTACCACTGAGCTATTCCCGCGAATATTTTGCAAAGTTGCTTTTAGAACCTTTGCGAGAGGAGGGACTTGAACCCTCAAGCCGAAGCACTAGATCCTAAGTCTAGCGTGTATGCCAATTTCACCACTCTCGCTTATTAAGGCAAGTGTGTAAATCCAAATGCCTGACTTAAGTTCACTAGTTTGTAATACAAACTATGAATTGTTTAAGTTCTTTTAATATACCAAAATCATAAAATTGTGTCTAGTATTTTTTTATCAAATTAAAAATATTTTTTTGTTTAAAAACATTTGCTAATATATTTTTCTAATGATAGAATTATGATAGGAGTTTTTTAATATAATTCAAAGAGGAAGGAAAATGAAAAAAATCTTAAGAAAAATTGTTCTTGCAACTTTTACTTTGGCAGTAATTTGTTCATTTAGTTCATGTAAAAAAAATGATAAATATGCCAATGATACTCATTTAGCAATTGAAAATGGAAAAACAGTTGTTGAGCGTTATGGAAATTTGCAAGTAATTGGCACTGATTTATGTAATCAAAATGGTGAGCCTGTTCAATTAAGAGGAATGAGTTCTCATGGGTTACATTGGTATGGAAAATATGCAAATAAGAATGTAATTACATGGCTTCGTGATGATTGGAATTGTCAGGTTTGGAGACCTGCTTTGTATACACAAGCATATATTGGTAATCCTGTTTTAAAACAGAAAGTAATTGATTCAATAGAAGCTTGTTTGCAAAATGGAATGTATGTTCTTGTCGATTGGCATGTTTTAGGAGATAAAGACCCATTGCTTTACGCTGATCAAGCTGCAGAGTTTTTTGATGAAATTTCAAAAAAATATGGACAGTATCCAAATATCATTTACGAAATTTGTAATGAACCAAATGGAGAAGAAGTTACTTGGGAAGAAAATATTAAACCTTATGCAGAAAGAATAATCAATGTAATTCGTAAAAACGATCCTGATAATGTCATTATTGTTGGAACTCCTCATTGGAGTGGAAATGTACTTCCAGCTGCAAAAAATCCTGTTACGGGACAAAAAAATATTATGTACACAATACATTTTTATTCAGGTTCTCACAAAAAAGAACGTCGTAATCAGGTAAAAGAAGCTCTTAAAATGGGACTTCCAATTTTTGCAACAGAATGGGGTTGTACAAAAGAATCTGGCGATGGTGGTGTATTTGAAAAAGAAACACTTGAATGGACAGAATTTATGAAAGAAAACAATATTTCATGGGTGAATTGGTCTGTAAATAATAAAGGTGAAGATTCTGGTGTTTTGGTGTTTAACGCAGACAGAAATGCTGAAGGAAATTGGCAAGAAAAAGATTTGTCAAAAGCAGGAAAATTTATTCGCCGAATTTTACGAAATGAATTAGATTTAAAGACATATAAGAAAGAAAAATAAAATTTTACTTGGAAGTGTCATATAAATGGAATATCTTATTGAATATGTAAAATGGCGTGGTGATTTGTCTTTGAAAAATGATAAATTTAATGTCATTGATATTATGATTTTGACACAAATTTCATATTTGAATTTTGAAAAAATTGTTTCTTCAGATTTTAAAGAATCGATTACTTTAAATCAATTATGGAATATTTTTAAATCTGAATCTGATTTTAAAAAACGTTCTGATTTAGGAATGTTATTAAATAAAAAAACTGTAAATCTTTTGGAAGAAGCTGCTTTATCAGAGCGATTTAAAGATGTCAAAGTTTTAGGATATGTCAATAAGGTTGATGTAACAGCAGAAGAACAATTTTCTGCTGTTACATATTGTCTTGGAAAAAGTCTTAAAAATCCTATTATTATTTTCCGTGGAACAGATGATACAATTGTAGGTTGGAAGGAAGATTTTAATATGGCTTTTTTAGAAAAAGTTCCTGCCCAAATTGATTCAGTTGAATATTTAAAAAAAGTTTCAAAAGCTATTCGTGGAAAAATTATTATTGCAGGACATTCAAAAGGTGGAAATCTTGCGATTTATTCTGCAAGTTATATAAATTCTATTTGTAAGAATCGAATTTCAGATATTTATAATTTTGACGGACCTGGATTTTCTCAAAAAGTAGTTAATTCGATTGGATATAAATTAATTTCTTCAAAAATAAAAGCTATTTATCCGCAAAAGTCAGTCGTAGGAATGTTTTTTCAAATTCCCCGAGAATTTTTAGTTATCAAAAGTGATAATGATGGAATTTGGCAACATGATATGATGTCGTGGAAAGTACTTGGAAAACAAATGGTTACAGTTTCTAAATTAGATTCAAGTAGTATTTATTTTAACAAAGTGTTTAATTCTTGGTATTCAAATTTAAAACCGGAACAAATTAAAAAGGTTGTAGATACTTTTTTTGATATTCTGGAATTAACTGGAGCATCTACTAATTCAGAATTAAAATCGGACATTTTGACAAATTCTAAAAAAATAATTAAAGCTTTGAGTTCTGTAGATAAAAGTGTACATTCGGAAATAAAAAAAATGTTTAATCTTTTTTTAGAAAGTATATTTGATAATGCAAATATATTTAAATAGTAAATAAATAATAGAAAAATACTAATTTCAAGTATGTTTGATTATTGACTAATAACATAATTATCTATTATTATTATCTAATAATTTATGAAAATAATTTTGGCTAAGAGATGCGACCTTAGTCTTTGGAGTGTATTTTATGGAAGCTATGAAAGTAGTACTTATAGTGTTGTTTGTAATTATTAGTGTTTTACTAGTTCTTCTTGTTCTTGTACAGAATGATGAAGGTGGTGGAATGGGCGGATTGCTTTCTGGAGCTGGTTCTGCAGCATTTGGATCTCGTTCTGCAAGTGTAATTAATAAAACAACTTTTGTTCTTGTTGTTCTTTTTCTTCTTGTAGCTTTTGGTATTGCTCGTTTAAACAAAGCACCTGCATTAGATTTAAATGATAAAGAAGCTGTTGAAGAAACATTGGATTCTGATTCAGAAGCTGAAAACTGGTGGGAAGATGTAGATAACCAGTCAACAGTTGTTCCTCAAGAATCAATGACAACAACTGATGGGCAGTAAAATATATTAATTTACAAAGTTTAAATATTCAGTAAAAAAAAGGTTATGGTCTATTTTTCTTGGATATAACCTTTTTTTGAATTTTTCAAATTAAGACTACAGAATGGAAGACTATTATAAAATTCTCGGTGTCAGACAAGAAGCTACAATATCAGAAATAAAACGGGCATATGTTGCAAAAGTAAAGCAATTACACCCAGATAAGTCTGGAACACATTTAACTTCTGAGGAATTTTCAAAAGTTGTAAATGCATATCGAGTATTATCTGATTCAAAAAGTCGCGCAATCTTTAATTCATCTTATTTTTTTAATAAAAGATTTTCTCAAAAAAAACAATCGTCCTTTGATTATAAAAAATGGCTTTTAGAACGAAATGACGAAGAAAGTTGGGCAAAACTTGTTTTGTTTGATTTATTGCATTATAGGGAAGATGAAGCTGTTGAAGAATATAAAAAGGCAATCTCCATGTTTTCGAATTTTAATTTAAAAAAATGGTTTCCCCGTGGCGAGTTTATGGATTATGGATTTATCCTTTCAGAAGAATTAGTTCTTCGAGGAGAATATTACGAAGCCTTTTTAATTTTGGAACAAATCATCAAACTGGAATATAGTTATAATTATTTTAAAATTTTTTTTCCAGAAGTAATTTCATTTGTAATAAATATCTTAAATACAAAGTTAGACGGATTTGTAAATGATGAACTTGCATTAGATGCTTTTGAACGAGCATTAGAATTGCAACTTGGAGCTAAAGAAGATTCATTTATTTTAAAAAAGATGTCAATAATTTATAAAAGAATTGGTGATGAACTTACATCAAAAATATGTCTTGAAGAAGCTAATAAAATTTTGCAAAATAGTAAAAAAAGCAAATGAATAGGTAAAATATAAAGGCGAAAGAATATGATTAGATTAAAAAATGAAAAAGAAATTGAGGGAATTAGAAAAAGTTGCCGTTTGTTGGCAAAGATGTTTAAAGAAGTGCTTCCACAGGTAAAAGTTGGTATGTCAACTTTTGAAATTGATCAATTGTGTAAAAAGTTCATAATTGGTCATGGAGGAACACCTGCTTGGTATAGAGAAGATTTCCCAGGGGCAGCTTGTATTAGTATAAATGATGAAGTTATTCACGGAATTCCATCAAAAAAAAGAATTGTAAAAGATGGAGATATTGTAAGCATAGATGTGGGAATTGATTTAGAAGGATATATTTCAGATTCAAGTCATTCAGTTTTAGTCGGAAACGTAGATTCAAAAGTTAGAAAACTTGATGAAGTTACATTGGAATGTTTAAAAGCTGGAATTGAAGCTTGTAAAGTTGGAAATAGAATTAAAGATATTTCTAATGCTGTTTACCAAGTAGCAAATCGTTATGGATATGGAGTAGTTTATGATTATTGTGGACATGGAGTAGGTCTTGATGTTCATGAAGATCCAAGTATTCCAAATGTTCCTGATTGGAGTGGAGCAAATCCTCGTATTCAAAGTGGAATGGTTTTAGCAATTGAACCTATGATAAATTTGGGAACAGCAGATGTTGTATTAGCCGATGATGGTTGGACAGTTTTAACAGCCGATGGATTACCATCTGCTCATGAAGAGCATACAGTTGTTGTATATCCAGACCATACAGAAATTTTAACAGAATTAGTGTAATTTAATAATTTTATTTAAAATAAATGTATTTTTTTGTAACATTTTTTTTGAAAAAATTATTATATTTATGGTAACAATTGAAAAAATTCAGTTGAATTAAAAATGGAGGTATTTACCTTGAAAAAAAATATTAAAAATATCGTTGTTTGTGGAATTGTAGCAATAGTAGCATTTATTGCTATTTCTTTTTCATGTACTGGAATTAAAAATAGAGGTTCTGCAAATACTGCATTTGCAGAAACAAAAAAGACATTAAAAACAACAGCAGCAAAAATTCCAGATGCTTCATTAAATATTGTAGAAGCTTTGCAAAATGTAAATAGAGCAATTAGCCGTGATGTTTTACCATCAGTTGTAGAATTAGACATAATAGAAACAAAAAAGCGAGCAAAAAATATTTTTGGAGATATTCCATTCTTTTTCTTTGGAACACCAAATTCAGAAGATAATCAAGAAGAGTATAAAGAAAAAGGACTTGGTTCTGGTGTAATTATTCGTCGAAACGGAGATACATTTTATGTATTAACAAATAACCATGTAGCAGGTACTGCAACTGAAATTTCTGTAAAATTAAATGATGGTCGCATATTTGATGGAAAACTCGTAGGTGCAGATCAGAGAATGGATATTGCTTTAGTTTCTTTTGAATCAAAGGCTGATAATATTCCACTTGCAACATTAGGGGATTCGGATTCTGTAAATGTTGGTGATATATGTTATGCAATGGGCGCTCCATTAGGATATAGACAGTCTGTTACTCAAGGAATTGTTAGTGCAACTGGTCGTTCAGGTGGTGGAATTGGAAATATTAATGATTTTATTCAAACTGATGCTGCAATTAACCAAGGAAATTCTGGTGGACCATTATTAAATATTTATGGTGAAGTAATAGGAATTAATACATGGATTGCATCTGGAACTGGTGGAAACGTGGGTTTAGGATTTGCAATTCCTATTAATAATGTAAAAAATGCAATCGATGAATTTATTGCAGATGGAAAACTTACTTACGGATGGATTGGTGTAAGTTTGACAGATATTGCTGAAGAATATAAAAAGTCTCTTGGGGTAGAAAATCTTGAAGGTGCTTTTGTATCTCAATTGTTTGTTGGTTCTCCTGCAATAAAAGGTGGAATTCAATCTGGAGATTACATTATTGAACTAAATGGAAATAAAGTAAAATCTGTAGATCAACTTGTAAGAGATGTAGCAGTTTTGCGTGTTGGACAGAAAGCCAAATTTAAAGTAATCCGTGGTGGAAAAACAGTTGATGTAATTGTCAGTGTTGAAGAACGAAAAGAAGATATTTCTAAAGATGATTCAAAACTTTGGCCAGGATTCATTGCAATTCCTTTGACAGATGATGTTCGTAAAGGCTTGAAAATTGATGAAAAAATAAAAGGTATTGCAGTAACAAATGTAATTCCAAAGACACCAGCTGCTGCTTTAAGACTTCAAGATGGAGATGTTATTACAGCAGTAAATGGCATTACAGTTACAAATCTTTCTGAGTTCTATGCTGCGATGGATTTAACAAAAAATAAATCTATTAATTTTGATATTTGGAGTGAAGCAGGAACTATTACAACAGCTACATGGAAACTCAAATAAAATTGATAAAAGCAGAATTGCGAAAACTTTTAAAAACTCGCATTTCTGCTAATACCTGCACTTTAGGTAACTATGAAAAAACAACAGATGAAACTCATAAAGCGTGCACAATATTTTTAGAAAGCACGCTTTATGAAAACGCATCTGTTGTTTTTTGTTTTCTATCTACAAAAAACGAAATTTCTACAAATCAAATTATTAAAAAAGCGTTAAATGATGGAAAAAAAGTCGCAGTTCCAAGAGTAATTTTTGGTTCTAATAAAATGGAATTTTATTATTTAAAAGATATTCCTTTGGAAGAGCAGACTAGCATTGGTAGTTTTAATATTTTAGAACCAAAGATTGATTTAGAAAAAGTTGATTTTTCTAAAATTGAAGAAAAAGCGGTCATTATTTGTCCGGGGCTCGGATTTGATAAAAAAGGATTTCGGCTTGGGAAGGGAAAGGGATTTTATGATTGTTTTTTTGATTGTTTAGAAAAAGAAAATCCTTCGTTTTTTAAAAGTTTTGTAAAAATTGGAATATGTTATTTGATTCAGATTGTAGAAAAAATTCCTTCTGAAAAAAATGATGTAAAGATGGATTTTCTTTTGACAGCTGAAGAATTAGTAAAGTGTAATTAAAATAATTCATCGTATAAAAAAATAAATTATTGAATCATAAGTTTGATTGTGATATATTCAATTTATAAATTAATTTTTAAGGTGATTATATGTATATT
>JAZUSR010000066.1:0-4665 GCA_045606765.1 Treponema sp. | reverse complement strand
AATTCATCAAATTTAAAAGTTGAAGTAACAACTCCACCCATATCAAATATAAAAAGCATAATTCATTATATATTTTTTATTTATTTTTTGCTATAACTATATTTATGGAAAATATTGAAATTAGAAATAAAACAGAGTATCAAAAAACATTGTTTACAAATCGCATCAAAAAAAAATCAAAAGAACTAAAAAAATGGACTCGAAAAAATAAAATTTCTTGTTACAGGATTTACGACAAAGATATTCCAGAAATTCCAATTAGTCTAGACATCTACGAACTTTTGCCAGACTACATCACTACACAAGCTGAGGCAGCTCAATATATTGCAAACATCAACCAAAGAATAAGTAATAACGATTTATCAGTTCAAAATGAAATTTCAATCAATTCATTTGCCGTTTTATATTTGTACGAAAGACCATACGAAAAAGACCAATCAGAAGAAGATTATTGGCTTGAACAAATGGCACTCGCTGCCTCAGAAACATTGAATATTCCTTTATCAAATATTGTAAAAAAACAACGAAAAAAACAACGAGGAACAAATCAGTATGAAAAAGAAGATTCCTCAGTTTCTAAAGCAATTCAAATAAAAGGAATTACACAAGAATTTGGAGAACTTTTTTACATTGATTTAACTTCTTACTTAGATACAGGATTATTTTTAGATCATCGCCCACTTCGTGCAAAAGTTCGAGAAATTTCTAACAAAAAATCAGTTTTAAATCTTTTCTGTTATACTGGAAGTTTTTCAGTTTATGCTGCCCAAAGTGGAGCTAAAAAAGTTGAATCTGTTGACTTATCAAATACATACTTAAATCTTGCAAAAGAAAATATGAAATTAAATGGATTTTCAAATCCCAATTCATATATTTTTACCCGCCAAGATTGTATTGAATTTTTAAAAGAAAAAGCAGTTAATGCAAAAAAAGGTATACTAAAACCAGAAGATTATTATGATTTGATAATTTTAGATCCACCAACTTTTAGTAATAGCAAAAATACATTCAATGTTTTAGACATTAATAGAGATTGGCCACAACTTGTAAAAGATTGCTTAAATATTTTAACTCCAGGTGGAATATTATATTTTTCAACTAATAGCACAAAATTAACATTTGATACAAAATTAATTCCTCAATTCACTGCATCAAACAAAGCTGTAATGATAACTGATATTACAGAAGAAAGTATCCCAAAAGATTTTGAAGGAACTAAATGTCACAAAGCATGGGAATTTAAAATTGCAAAGTAATACATTCAATTTTTATATGTTGAAATTAGACTATTTTCGTGATAGATTATTGACCTATGGCAGCCGCATTAGATTTAGAAACGTTAAAAAAAGAACTTAATCCCGAACAATATAGAGCAGTTACCACTGTAAATGGCCCAATTCTAATTATCGCAGGAGCAGGAAGTGGTAAAACACGTGTAATTACATACAGAATTGCACATATGCTGGACATAGGAATTCCACAAAGCCAAATTCTAGCCCTTACATTCACAAATAAAGCTGCCAAAGAAATGGAACAACGAATAAAAGAGCTAACAGGTAAAAAACTTCAAAATCTTACAGTTTCTACTTTTCACGCTTTTGGAGTAAAAATATTGCGCCAAGAAATTACAGCCCTTGGTTGGAGAGAAAATTTTTCTATCTATGATGAAACCGATAGAAATGCATTAATTAAAGAAACCGGCCGAGAGTTAAAATATAGTCCAGAAGCTCTTGATCTTTATAAAATTGGAAATCTTTTTTCTAATATAAAAACAGGTCGCAAAAGTTGGAAAAGTGACACAGATATGTATCGAGAACTTTATGAAGGTTATCAACAAGGATTAAAGTTATACAATGCTGTAGATTTTGATGATTTAATTGTTTTACCAATTAAAATTTTTAAAGAATTTCCTGAAATTTTAGAAAAGTATAAAAACCGCTATAAATACATTATGATTGATGAATTTCAGGATACAAGTCATCAACAATATGAATTTATGCACTTACTAGCACAAGATAATGTTGCAGTTGTTGGAGATGATGATCAATCAATTTACAGCTGGAGAGGAGCAGATTATCAAAACATTATAAACTTTGAAAAAGATTTTAAAGGAATGCAAGAAATTCGACTTGAACAAAATTATCGCTCTACAGAAACGATTCTTGCCGCTGCAAATGGTGTAATATCACACAACACAAATCGAAAAGATAAAAAACTTTGGAGTGGAAACAATTCTGGAAAACCAATTGAAATTTTTATGCCTGAAAATGAAACTGATGAAGCAACCTTTATTGCAGAAAGTATCCAAGGCATTGCAATGGAAGAACAATTAAAATATGACCAATTCGGTGTTTTAATGCGTGCTAATACACAAAGCCGACCCATTGAAGAAGCTTTTCTCGAAGCAAACATTCCATACACAATGAGTGGAGGTACAAGTTTTTTTCAACGAAAAGAAATAAAAGATATAATCAGTTATTTAAGAGTAATTGCAAATCATGATGATGATATAAATTTAATAAGAATAATCAATGTTCCTCGTCGTGGAATTGGACGAGCAACTCTTGAAATATTAAATGACTATGCCTTAATGAATAAATGCAGTCTTTGGACAAGTATGACAGACTTAATAGGAATGCCAGATTCCCCTTTTTCTGATAAAACAAAAACTGAAATTTCTTCTTTTATGGAATTAATTGAAAACAATTCTTCTATGATTAGCGCAAAAGGACTTTCAAAAAAAGTTCGAGCATTAGTTGAAGAAATAAATTATTGGAACTACTTAATTATTGATAATCCCAAAAGTGAAAAAGCTGCAAGATTTAAGTATCTAAACATTGAAAGTTTGATTTCTTCAATTGAATCGTGGGAAAAAAATCCTGATAATTATGATTCAAACCTATACAATTATCTAAATAGAATTACTTTACTTAGTCGTGATGATGGAGATGATGAAAATGACAAAGGAAAAGTAAATCTTATGACAATTCATGCATCAAAAGGTCTTGAATTCCCTGTTGTATTTATTGCAGGAGCAGAGGATGGTTTGATTCCACATGCTCGCTCACTTGAAGAAGGTGAACAAAATGTAGAAGAAGAACGTCGACTTTTTTATGTTGCAATCACACGAGCACGAGATAAACTTTTTATTTCCTCTTGTCGAAAAAGAAAAAAAATGCAAGCTGTCGTTGAATGTACTCCTTCTCGTTTTTTAGATGAAATCCCGGTAAATCTTGTTGAATACCATAAACCATCAGAAATCGTTTCTAATGAAAAAGCCATTGAAATTCTTGAACGAATGGCAAAAATGTTTAGCCCAACAAAGTAAAAAAAGAATGTCCAGCAAAAACTCTGGTAATATAAATTAGTATTTGTGGGAATAACATCTAGAGTTTTCAGACAAGCTGTAAACCCTAGATGTGAAGATTATACTGAAGTTCTATTGTTTCGCAAAAAAACAATACCTTGATACAAATTATTTATTTCCTCGTCGTTTATTACATCTACAACAAATTCTATCTGCTGAAAAGTTTCATCATCACAGATTTTCATTTGCAAAATTGTTGAAAGCAATTGTTTTACTTTTTCCTTATCAAAGGTTTTTCCAATACTCCAAACAATACGATCTGCATATTTTGGTTCTTGCCGCAAAAGAATTAACAAGTAATCAACAACTTTATTTATATCAATTGTAGTAATTGATTTATTTACCAACATTTGTGGTAATAGGGTCGAATACTCAGTCGGATTATTTGGATTAGTATTTTTCTCAATTAAAAGACCAATATTCATAATTATATTATCTTTATTGGTATTTTTATCGGTTAATTGCTGAAGATAATTTTGTAAATCTAAATCCATTTCTTTTACTCCACAAGGTTTATTCCGCGTAAATTCTATAAATCAATTCGATATTCCTTACCCTGATAAGAAAACTTTTCTCTCATTCCATTCCCGCCTGTAGCGATTCCTTGGGTAGACTTAACAGCCTCACTCATCCTAACGATAGCAGATGTAAAATCTTTACATTTTGCAAGACCAGGTTCTTTTGCAATTGCCGTACTATAAAGTTCTGCTAACGCTCCATATGCTTCTTGCTTTTTTACGCCAAGTTTATCATTGCTTACTCTTACAGCAGATGCAGGAGTATCAGAACCTTTTTGAAGCTGAAATCGAATTGCATTAGAGTCTTGAGTTTGCTCTTTTGCATTTGTTTGAGCTTGAGGTATAGCTACATCACAAGTTTTAGTAGAATATTTATTTGTAACGTATGCTAATCCAATTAATTCGACAGTAACACCAATTCCATAAATAATATCACCAACTGGGAAAGGGCCATCTGCAACTGTAAGCCAACACATAGAAGCAGTCCATGCAGCTTCCCCATCAGGGTCTATATAGCGTACCGGATTATTCCCAGCATAGTGATACAAATTGCTATTGACAGGGTATGCTCTTGCTACCCTGTCAACAAAGGTGAGTCAAGGGCTTGAACGACCAACGGGAGTGTCCCTTGACCACCTGTATATGTAGGAATAACTACCCAAAATTCAGCAAAATCAGCTCAAATCCATCCAAAATCAGCAGTTTTCACCGAACCTTCTGCAAAATTTTTATCCTTCCCTAAAAATGTACTTATATTTTACACTGGAATTCACTTTTGTT
>JAZUSR010000065.1:0-2379 GCA_045606765.1 Treponema sp. | reverse complement strand
GAAAACAAATCCGCTAGAAATACAGAAAAATCAGAAGAAGAAGAAAAATCTATAAAAATTTTCCTAGAAAATTCTGAGACTCCCGAAGAAGAAAGTCAAAAATACGTACGGTCAAGGCACGCTTTGCTCAAGGCCTTGACTCGTCCGTTTTTAGGGTTTGTAATAAACCCTAAATCAAAAGAAAATCAATCTAAAAATAATAACAATTTTGATGAGATTTCCCAACAATCGATAAATAATACAAATGAGAAAAATAATCAAGATTCAGATAATTATCAAAATGATAAAAATCAAAATACAGATATTAATGTTCTATTAGGACCAACAGGTTTGTGGGGTGAAGATGTAATTCAAAATCAACGAATTGAATCTTATGTGGTTGAAGCTATACAACAAAAAAGCTGGGGAACAACACCTCAAGACATTGTTCAACAAATTGAAATTGAATATAAAAAAAATTATCCAGATTGTAAAAGAATATTAAAATATTTGAATGCAAAAATTAAACAAACAAATCGTGTTCTTACAAGAACAAAACCTAGCCGCCGTTTTGGATTTTCCCAGATGGGAAGCATTTATAAACCTCGCCCTTCAAAATTACTAGTTTTTATTGATTCAAGTGGCTCTATTGCTCCAAAACTGTTAAAAAGATTTTTGCTAACAATAAAATCAATTTTTTCAAGAACAATAAAAGAAATAGATATGTTCTTTTTTGACACAGAATTAAAATCTAAAGAGCCAATAAAAACGAAAGTATACAATATGCATAAAATTGATGTAATTGGAAGAGGCGGAACAAATTTTGAATGTATTTTTGAATACATAAAGAAAAATCAAAATAAATATGATGGAATTTTAATTTTTACAGATGGTTATGCACCAGAAGTAAATCTGAAATATAAATTGCGAACAAAACTTTGTTGGATTATTTATGACAATGAAGGCGTTCAACCTTGGATGAAAAAAATAGGACTTTGTTCAATAATGCAAAAAAAGGTGGCAAAAAATGAGTAAAATATCTTTTTATATTTTTGACGATTATTATCAATTTGAAAAAAAGGTTTTAAATAGAAAAAAAATCTACGGAGAAATGAAAATTATTCCTGTAGATAAAAATGGTAACGAATGCGACAAAGGTTATCTTAACGAAACTGGAACAAGCCTTTATTTAAGCAAATGCAGTTCCTTTTGCGAATTAACTGACGAAGGATTATATGTTGAAAAACCAAAAACACAAAAAAAACTTGATGAAACCCTAAGATTTGAAGAAGAAAAGTCATCATATATTTCACAATATTCGCTACTTTTTATTACAAAACAAGCTTACATTTTGGAAGGTCCTGAATCATACAGACTAGCTTATGATATTGGAGATAAAATTTTTAAAAGTTATAACGGAGATAAGTTTCTCTTTCAAAGGAATGGAACACTTTTTTTAATTACAAAAGACAACATGAGCGATTATTACAAAAATGATACTTTTGTGGGAAAAGACACAAATCCTTTTTTTGAAGAAGTGCCATTTCTTTGCAATTCAATTGATGAAATTGATTTTGAAAATTTATAATTTTAGGGGAAAAAAGTATTATGAGATTAATTTCTTTTGGTGATGAAGATGGAAAATTCGCATTTGTTGGGCTTCAACCTTGTTTCGCAGAATTCAAAATGCCATTTAGAACAAAATCAAACAAAAAAAGAATAGTAAAAACAACATTAAAAACAGATGAAAGGGTTTTATTAAAGCAATTTGATTATGACAAATTAAAACTTGGGCAATCTTTAATAGAAAATGATATTGATATTGATTTTTATGAAGAAGGAATGGAAATTAATCATCTAAAGCAAGTTTATTTGTCTGACAAAACAGAAATCACTAATGCAGTTTTATACAAAGAATACGTATACAATGAAGAGGGAGAACTTCTTGAAAAAAAAGATTTTGAAAAAAATGAATCAAACATTCAAGATGAAAACTTTCCAATAAGAATGTCGGGATTAACAGTTCCAATTTATGAAGCTATGCGACGTTATATTTTTAATCATCATTATCAACTAATTCACATAAACGGTTTAACTTATGATTTTTTATACAATATTGCAAAACGACTGGATGAATCAAAATGCTTAATGTATGTGGGTGGTGGCAAAAACGGAAAAGACCCAATAGTTCTTACAAACGGCGGTAAACGATATCAAGCATTTTTATCTGGAGCAGTAAATTCAGAAGAAGAATATAAACTTTGCTTGCATTTTACAAATATTGATTTGGAGGACTATTAATGAAAATTGATTTATATCAAAATCTTTTAGACGCCCTTGAAATTGCAGATGTAATGCAGGAAGATAGTCGTTCGCTTTGCCTTTTTAATGAACTTTCAC
>JAZUSR010000064.1:0-13956 GCA_045606765.1 Treponema sp. | reverse complement strand
GTATTCCATACCTTTTAATTATTCAACATTTTTTAAGTTATTCAGATCTAAACGAAATTTACAATTATATTTTTATTTCACCCTTATATAATTTACTTATTGGTTCTGCAATTACACCAATTTTTATCTTACTTCTAAAATTATCATTTATTATAAAAAATAATTCCCTAACAAAAAACAAGGCTAAAACAACTTTACCTTTTGAACAACTAAAAAAAATTATTCAAAGCAAATTTTCAAAAAAAGTCTTCATAGTTGAAACAATTCTTTTAATTTTAACTTCAACAATAATTTTAATCATCGGTTCTTATAGTCGAAAAAAACATATAACATTTTTTTTAAAAGAAAATTTAAAACCTCAAATTATTGATTTAACTCAAAATGAACCAAAACTATTGAAAGCATCATATTCAGATTCACATTACTATGGCGGAACAACACGCAGTATCAAAATTGATACTACAAACAATGCTCAACGAGTAGAAATCTTTGTAACAGGGCAAACTGACAATCCAATTTTTAATTCCGCATTTACATATTCCCAAACAGAAAATTCAAACAAAGTAAAATTTGATTTACCAGATTTTCCACCAAAAAAATTTACTATCACTTTTACACCGGATAATTCAAAAGAATCAAACATTGAAATTGTAAGTTATTATAAAAATGACAATTACAAAAATAACCAAAACGAAAAATACAATAAAACAGATGTACATAACAAAGAACTTTCAAATCAAAGCCAAAATACAAATTTAGATTCCGACCGAATTTTTATTAAAGAAAAAAAAGTAATTTTAATTAATTCATCAGAATCAACAGGAATTATAAAATGAGTAACGAAATTACAAAATGCTTTTTCCATGTTGATTTAGATGCCTTTTTTGCTTCGGTTGAACAAATCGAAAACCCATCTCTTGTTGGAAAACCTGTAATCATTGGAGGTAACCCTTTTCATCGACGAACTGTTGTTTCTACAGCATCTTACGAAGCAAGAAAATATGGTGTTCATTCTGCAATGCCTTCTGTAAAAGCGTATTCACTTTGTCCAAATGGAATTTTTATCGAACCTAATATGAAGCTCTATTCAAAATATTCATACCAAGTAATGAATATCCTTAAAAATTATTCACCTGATTTTTTGCAATTATCAATCGACGAAGCTTGCTTAGATATGACAGGAACACAACGATTATTTGGCTCTCCAACAGAAATTGCTTATAAAATAAAAAAAGAAGTAAAAGAAAAAACAGGGCTTACAATCTCAATTGGAATTGCAACGAATTCATATCTTGCAAAAATTTGTTCAGACATAAATAAACCAGACGGATTATATGAAATCACACCTGGAAATGAAGAAAACTTTATGAATACTCTTCCATTAAAAAAAGTCTGGGGAATTGGTGAAAAAACACTAAATAGATTGCATACAATTGGTTTAAACTCAGTCAAAGATATAAAATCTCACTCTATTGAATTTTTTAAAAGCATCTTTGGGGAATCAACAGCAACTTTTTTATATAATGTTTCAAGAGGAAATGAGCCTGAAAATTTTCACTCAAAACCAAAATCACATTCAATCAGCAATGAAACAACTTTTGAATTCGATTTAACTGACAGAAACATAATAGAAAAAAATATTTTATATTTGTGCTCTGAACTAATGGAAAGATTATTAAAAGAAAATCTTACGAGTTTAACTGTCCAATTAAAAATTCGCTATGAAGATTTTTCAACAGTAAATATCCAGCAAACTTTTGAAACTCCAATATTATGTTCTGATGAACTTTTCGAACGAGCAATGATTTTATTTAACAAAAAATACGAATTTAACCGTGGAATTAGATTATTAGGAATTGGACTTCAAAAAGTTACAAGTACAAATAATTTAATTCAGCCAGAATTATTTGAAACACAAAACAAAAAAAAGCAATCTGTAGAAAAAGCAATTCTTGACTTAAAAACAAAAAATCCAAAGATAAATATTCAAAGAGCAACTTTTATTGATAAAACAAAAATAATTTTATTCACTTTATTTGCAAGTACATTATTAAATTTAAATTCACAAATATTTGCAAAGGAACAACCAACTCGCCCTAAAACTTCAACTACGACACTTCAAAATGCAGGAACTATTACAGAAGATACAAAACTTCCACCACAAGATTTTTCAAATGGAATTACTTTATACAATCATCAATTTGCAAATAACACAATTGAACTAATTGCAGAAGGATATTGGAATATAAACTTAAAACAAAATTCGACAGCAACATTTGGTTACGATAACGAATTAACATTTGATTTTGGTATGCCAATTTTTGAACAAGAAGTAGATTTATCAGTTTGGTTTTTACTAAATAATAAATGGTTTTTAGAAGGTGCATTTGCTGATAAATTTAATAAAAGTTCATTTACCATCGGTTACAAAGGAAACAAAACTTTAAAAGAAGCTAAAATATCAAATAGAAATATTATATTCCCCGATAAATATTCTTTGAGTAATATTGGCAAAGCAATCGGTGGAGGTGATAACCAAGCCCCAGGGATTTCAGTTTCTCTTTCAGACGCTAATTGGGAATTAGACGCTGCTGTTAGATACGATATGCTAACTTCTTTTGATAAAGTTTATTACGGAAATAATTCTGTAAATAATTTAAAAATTCAAAAGGAAGATTTTATAGATGGACTTATCTTTATTCTTCCGTCAAAAGAAATTTGTAAAGAAATCGAATCGATTTATATTGAACATCCAAACGGAAACTTTATCGACGAAGCAAATCGAAAATACAAACAAATATCTAAAAATGATTATTTAATTATTGCAAACAAAAATCAAGTTATTCTATCAAGTGACATTAGTGCAAAAAAAAGCAATAATACAAAACCATGTGTTTTAATCGAATTTAGTTCAGATGCAAAATTACTTTTAGAAGATGAACTTGGAATCTTTGGAACTTCCAATAATCCAGGAACAAATTACCTTGGAAAAATTCAAGAATTTTTTGGAAGCAAAATCAACTATGGCTCAATAAATAATAAACCAAATGTAAGTTCTTTTTCATATGGCAATAAAATCCAAAACATCAGTTCTCCTGATACAAGCGGAACAAAAATAGATGGATTTTTTACAACACTAAATAATAAAAAAATGTTATTAGCACAAAATTCAGTTGGATTTTCTCCTTTTGTTGCAGCTTTTAGATATTATGGTGGAAAAACACAAGTCAAAGATGTTTACATTGCATCATATTCCTCAGAAATAAAAAATAATAATTATAATGCAATAGTTTCTGATTCATCAGAATTAATCAAAAATAATTATTTTGACTCCAATTCAATTTACATCGATGTTTATAACTCAAACTTTTCAATTAATTCAACTGACCAAAATGGAAATATTATAAACTATACTTCACCACAAATAAATTTTCCTTTTGCCGATTTTAGTCCCGGAACATACCTTGGATTTAATTCTACCAATGATGACTGTATTTTGTTAAAAACTTATTTTCAAAGTACAAGAATTGATATTGGTTCTAATGCAGTTCCTGGAACAATTCAAGTTTACAAAAATGGAATACTTGATAATAATGCAACTTACAATCCAAATTCAGGAGAAATAAAACTAAGCACTGCAATCAACGAAACTGATAAAATTTATATTACTTGGTGCGAAGAAACTTCTGATAAACAAACCGGAATGATAAGTGGAGCAATTGGATTTAAATATAACTTCTTAGAAAATCTTTTTGGCGATATTGCCCTTGCAACAAAATGGTCTTTAAGTCCAGAATTAAATTATGCTGAAGAAAACCGCAGTTCAAATGGATACGCTACTCTTTCTTCAAAAATTCAATGGAAAGAAGAAAAAATTTCTTTATCAAATACAATTGGAACAACAATTCAATTAGACAATGTTACAGGAATTTATAAAATTTCTGGTATGGATGAATCAAAACCTTCAACTGCTTATCTTGCAAGTAATGCTGCAAATAACTTACCAACAAATTTCGTACCTTGCTTAAATGGTCGCTCTTTTATATTAAATTCAACTGATGAATTAATAAATAAAAACAATTGTTCATTACCAAGACAAACTGGTTCATTAGACAAAGATATTTCCGGATACAAAGTTCCAATAAATTATAATTTTGACATTGATACACAAAACAGTACAAATAAAATTTTATGGGCTGCAAATTCAATATACATGCCAGCCAATAAATACAATCTTTCAAAAAGTTCAAAATTTTCTGTCGCGATAAAACTTTCTGAAGAATTTATTCAACTAGCAAATTTAAGTGATTCAAAAACAAAAGTATATTTACAACTTGGTGTTGACTCATCTTCAGATTTTAATTTTGAAAATAAAGGTAATATTCCAACATGGAAAATTTTTGACTCTTCATATGATACAAATTCTAATTATATAGATATTGAAAATCCACTATCCGCAGAAAATACTCAATGGCAAACAGTTACCGTTTTATTAAATGATTTAGATAGAGCAAACTTTACAGAAAATTACAATGCAAGAATTATTATAACAACAAGTAAAACTCCAGAAGAATTTTATCAAAACGGAACAATTTTTATTGGCCCTTATGAACATATTAAACAGGGAATATTCACAGCTCAAGAAAATATTTTTGAAATCAATACGGAACAACAAAAACAATTAAACGTTGATACAAAAAAATTTAACAAAGATACAAATTACTCAGAAAATATTTCATGGAAAATCAATAATTTTGATAGCAACGCTATAATAAACGATCCAAATATTATTTCGTATAAATATTTTGAAAACATTGATTTATCATCATACAAAACAATCAACCTGTATTTTGCATACAATGTAAGCGGAAAATCAAAAGAACCAACAACTATGATAACTACAAATGACATTGGAATAACCTTAACATTAGACGACAATTCTAAAGATGCCTACACTGATGGGAAAAAAGCATTAGAAGTAAAAATTCCAATAGATGAATTAAAACAATTTATTGAATATAATGAAATAATAGTTGGCCAAACACAAAATCTTCATAAATTAGAAATTAATAGAATCACAAAAGAAATTTTTATCGATGGAATAAAATTAAAAAACACTCATGCAATTTTTAACTCTAAAATCAATCCAAATAGATTAAAAATTAAATTCAATTCCGTTGTAAAAACACAAAACTCTGATGAATCTTTAATTTATGAAAAAGGGAAATTTACAATCGATGAATTTTTTCTATCAGACAATTGTCCAAAAGTAATCCTTCAAAATCAATTCAATGCAAATCTTTTACACAATAATGAAATTTTAAAAATCAAAGATTTTACACTTTTAAAAGATGCAAGTTTATTTTTAACAAGTGACATTATTAATACAATACCGACAGAATCAACCTTTGCAAACAAAACAGACATTAGCGCAAATGCAATTGGAAACATCACACTAGCTTCAATTAAAATTCAAAATCAAATAGGGCGCTCCCCTGATTCAAAAAATTTAATTACATCAGCGTCTCATTCAATTTCGACAACAACACCAATTTTAAATATTCTTTCAATAAATGAAAATTTTACAACAAACAACGATGAAAAATTTTCGTCAAAAGAAACAAATGCAACAATCAATCTTAGTAAAATTAAAATTCCACTTCAATTTAAAACAGTATCCTCGATAAATATCGACCAGTGGACAAAAACCCAAAATTTAAATGAACAAATAGATTTTACAACAGGAAAAAAAATCAAATATAATTTATCAATTCTTGCAAATGCAAGTCAAAAAACTTTAATACAAGAATTAGATGATGATACTTTTTCTAAAAATTATTTTACAAATTGGTTTGATTCAACAAAATATCAATTTTCAAAAGGAGATCCAAACGCTCAAAAGAGAAACATTAGTACAAGTATAAAAAATACTTTCAGCTTTCCATTTTTATCATTTTCACCACAAATCAATTTTAGTCAAATTGGCAATTATACATCAACATCACAAAATTATTTTTCAGAACTTTCTGATTTTTCAATTGTATTACCAATTAGATTTAACAATATGAATTTATCTTTTAACTATTCTAAATCCTCAACATCAATACAAAATGTGTCAAAAGGCGGTGACTATTTTTCAGATTTAGAAAACACAATTAATTTATTACAAAACAAAAAATGGTATTTTACAGCATTACCTTTTTATGATTTATTCAGTAGAAAACTTGCCAAAAATGTTTTTAATTCATTTGACACAAACAAAAATCCTTCAACTGCATTAAACGAAATAGAAGAATCTATCAATTACAATGCAAACTACGAACTAACATGGAAAAGACAATTATCAGCAACAAAAAATGACTTATTTATTCCAACTATTGCATCGTTAGCATTTACAAGAGATATTGCTTGTGCTGAAAATTTAACTGACAATTACCAAGGAAAACTCTCAGTTGGATTTACTGCAATTGATATATTTTGCAAAAATGGTAGTGTCCCTATTTTTAATTGGTGCAAAGCTGATGAATATAATTTAAGTTTTCAATCATCCTTAAAATTCCCAAGAAATGATTTTAAAAATGCTAAACAACTTTATTCAACTTATGCGCAAGCTAACTTTTATAAAAACGATTTTGATATTTTACAAACAGCTTTACAATTTACTTTTCAGGATAAAACAAATTGGTCTGGAAAAATGACATTATTATACAAAAGAGAAAGTGAAACAACACCGATTTTATCTATTATAAAATTATTCAACAAAAAGATTAATACAAATGATATAAAAATCTCAAGAACGAATTCACTAAATTTTAATACATATTCATCACAAGGAACATTAACGACTTCAAAACAAATTTCTTATCAATCAATTGAAATTTCACATTTACTTGAATTAATGATAAAAAAAGAAGTTTCTATAAACGGTTCAATCTCAGGAATTTTCACACACACAAAAAATCAAAGCTGTTCCCTTGGGTATGAATTAGGAATTGGAGCAAAATTAAATTTCTAAATCACCTAATAAAATTGCTTTTATGCAATAATTCAAGATCAATTATTTTTTAACTTATTTTAGTGGAGAAAAATAACCTGTTTCATCTCGACCACTTCTATTTAAAATATAAGCTTCAATTTCAACAGGTAAATATGCTCTACCTAAATCAGTTGGCAAAACAGAAGTATAAGATAAAGTGTAAAGTCCATTTGGAATATCTAAAATATCATTTACAACTTGAGACAACCCCTGTGGGCGATAAACATAATAGTTTTTTCCATTTGTATTTTCAGTTACAAATCTTAATTCATCATCTAGTCCTTTTTGATCAAGCTGAATTACGGAAAAAGAAATTCCATTATTGTTCATATAAGAAGTTAAATCTGTAATTCCATATCGAGAAAATGAAGTCGAATCTAAAGTGCCATCTGTAAGATAAATAATTCCTCTTTTAGCTTTTGCATTAATTAATTCATTTGTGGCAAGTCGAACAGCCAAATCAAAAGATGTATGAACATCAATTTTATTTTTTAATGCAGATGAAGAAAATTTTAACAAGCCACTAGAGTTGCCTTTATATTCAATAATTGGAATTGAACCACAACTAATTACTGTAATATTTCCACGGCCTTCCATAGATTTTGCAATTTCACGAACAGCAGTATTTAAAGATTCATCATAACCGTCCATATACATGGATCGATCAATTAAAAGAACTAAATCTTGAGATTCTTCAAAAGAAGCTGCACCTTCAAACCGAATATTAGAAACAGGTCGTTTTTGTTCTGTAAGATAAAAATTTTCTGCTTTTAACCCAACAACAGGTTGGCGTTTTCTATTTTCAATACGAACATCAACAGTAACATGAGGAAAATTTTCTGCATTAACTCTTTCAATTTGAACAAAAAGTCCTCCTAACAATTCAGACATTTTTGCCATAATATAAACTTCGTTTGTTAAAAAATCACTTACGATAATATTTCCATTTTTATCAGGAACAGCAGATGTAATTCGAGAAGGAGCATTACCCATATACGCATTTTCAAAAACAATTCCTGTTCCAATTTCAACAGTACTAACATGTTTTTTATCAGAAACAATCAAATGATTTTTATAAAGTTTCATACTTTCTGGAAATAAAAAAGTTTTTTCTTTTACAAGAGTATCTTTATAATTTCCACTCAAATCAAATTCATAAATTGCACCTGTAATATTATCACAAACAAAAACACTATCTTCTGAAATTGCAATACCAGTAGGCCCTTTTAAACCACTAAAGTCTGAAGATTTAGTACCAAAATTAAAAATACCATTTCCATCTTTATCAAAAACTGTAATACGAGCATTCCCAAAATCTGAAACATAAATATTACCGTGAGCGTCTTGACATGCATATTGAGGCCCTACAAGCTCTCCTATTCCACGACCTTTTTTTCCGATGTATTTAATAAACGAACCTTTTTCAGAAAGGACACTTAATCTATCCCCAGCACTTTCCGTAATTAAAATATTTCCATCGCTCATTTTTAAAATATCAACTGGTCGGTCAAAACCAACAAGAGGTCCTGTTACACGATTTACAATTGTACCATTTACATCAAAAAGTAAAAGTTCGTTAGAACCGTAAGCTAAAACCCAAATTGTTCCATCTGAATTTGGTAAAACAGAAATTGGTTGAGTAAACAAATATTTATTATCATTACTTAATGCTGGAAAACTACCAGCTTCAGAATACTTTGATTCATAATCTTCTTGTATCTGAGAAACACGACGTTCGCGAACAATTTCAATACGATTATCTAAAAGAAGTCCACCATAACCTTGCTCTTTGATGTACTGCCATTGTTTGATAGCACTTCCTTCCATTCCAGACTTATAATATGCTTTTCCTAACCAATCAATAATTAGGTTTTCATTTGGAAGATATGACAATGCTTTTTCAAATTGTAAAATTGCATCGTTGTATAATCCACGATAATAAGATTGAACTCCTCGTCTAAATTCTTCTTCGGCAAAACCAGCTTCTGCAGAACGAGTGTATACAGTATCGTTATCGGAATCTTCAAAAAGATTTTTTGCACTTACAAAATTTCCAATTACTAACAAAAAAAATACAAACGAAATATTATAAATAATTTTTTTAATTTTCATTTCGTTAAAAACCTCAATCTATAATTTAATGATCTACTTCATCTAAAAGTCGTAAATGTTCTTTTACTTCTGGATTTTCTGGCAATTTTTTTTCAGCCTTCTTTAAATATTTTCGAGCTTCCTTAAAAAGCCCTAATTTATAATAAACCCATCCAAGTGAATCTAAACAAGCCCCGGAATCAGGATTATAACCAACAGCTTTTTTACAATAACCAAGGGCTTGAGTTAAATCTTTATCTTGACAAGCAAGAATATATCCAATTCCATTTAATGCAGTTGAATTTTCAGGCTCACAAGCTAAAGATTTTCTATAATATTCAAGACTTTTTTCAGCATCATTTTGTTCCCAACTTACAAAGGCAATAGCTGAATAAACGCTTGCAGTTTTATATCCAGTTTCTAAAAGTTTGTTTAATTCAAAATCTGCAAGTCTTTTTCGTCCAGATAAAGCATAAATTATTGCAAGTAAAAAACGACACTGTAAAGTTCTGTTTATATCGTCACCAGAAGTAACAACTTGCTCTAAGTACAAAAGTGCATCATCGTATCGTTCTAGTTTGGCATAACACAAACCAATATAATAAGCCAAATCGATATTATCTATTGAAGAGTCTTCAGGAAGCCCCAAGAAAAAAGCAAGTGAATCAGAATACTTACCTTCATTGTAGAGCATTATTCCTTCTTTTAATTTACTACTTTGAGCCATTTTCCCCACCCTATCTATATTCTATAACGAAAACGAATTGGTATCAAGGTTTTTATCAATCGGTGAACAAATTGGTTCAGCAAAAACCTTTGAAATTGAAATATAACCTTCTTCGCATGCTTGATAATCTGAATAATTTCTTGAACTAGACTTTCCTTGACCTAAAGAAATTACAGCAGAATATTTAGAATCTTTTTGAACAATATTATAACTTTCATCTCCATAATTTCTAAAACATGTTTCTGTAAATTTTACTCCTTTGAATTTTTCTAGAGAATATGCATTAATATTTACAAAAGAACATATATTTTTGCTCATAAATCCTTTATCAGAAACATCACAAATAGATATTAATTTTTCAAGATTATTAGTAACAAAATCTGCAAGTACAGAAAAATTCCAGTTTTTTTCATCATCCCAATCTAAACTATTAGAAGAAAGTTGCATGCTTACTGCAATCCCGGGAACGCCTGCTAAAACAGCTTGTTTAGCAGCCCCGCAAGTTCCGCTATAAATAATGTCAGTACCAATATTTTGACCTTTATTAATTCCTGAAACAACGGCATCTATTTTACAATCAAAAAGATTACTCTTTAGTCCAACCAAACTACAATCTGCAGGCGTTCCCGGAGTTATCCAATGGTTGTAAGTTACTTTGGTAAGTTCAATATCCTGCATAAAAGAAATATGAGTAGAATTTCCAGAACGGTTAGAGTCAGGAGCTAATACAAAAACATTATGCTTTTTTTCGAGGGATTTTATTAATGCTGTAATTCCCCAAGCTCCATACCCATCATCGTTAGTAACAAGAATATTCATATTTATCTTTTCCGCTTTTTATACCTTTATTTTATATTTTTAATAATACGAGAGCCTTTTGCAGGTTTTACTTCAAAAGTTTCTGGTTTAAATCCAAAAATTCGCTCATATTCTTCAAGTTTTTTCATATACAATTCCACATCTTTTTTACGAACAATTGCATATAAACATCTACCAAATCCTTTGCCTGTAATTCGACCACATGTAACAGGTTCTCGAACATATTCAAGTTTTGGTTCAAATTCACTTACTCTTTTTAAAATCCAATCGATTTCTGGACAAGAAATTTTATACAAATCGCTCAACAATTCATGGCTTTGATTTACACATCTAGCAAAAACTCCAAAATTTCCGTTTAAAATTGCTTCTCGAGAATCTAAAACAAATTGATGCTCTTTTATAATATACAAAAGCTTTTTCTTTACATCTTCTGAAATTACAGAAAGAGTTTCGTTAATTTCTGTTGCACTTTGTTCATAAATCCAACCACCATAAACATTGTTTTTTCTATCTCTTAAGTCTCCCAAAAGTAAAACATTTTCAGGTTGACGAACAATTTCTTCATCCCAAATCGAAATACGAGGTACTTTTGCATCTGTTAAAAGAATTTTTTTGTCCTTAAAATCAAAAGGGATATAATCATATTCACCAGTTGCATGGTCTGTAATAATTAAATTTCCAGGTTTTGAATACAATACAGCATAATTATCAGCGATGTAATTTCCAACATGGAGAAATAATTTATTTCCTCGTTCAATTACTTGTAAAAGTTGATCATCTGTACACGGAATTTTAAACAATTGTCGAATTGCAAGAGCAGTTCCTACTTTTATTGCAGTTGTAATTCCAAATCCCGCAGATGGAAGAATATCTGTATAAATTGTTATATTCATTCCTTTTACTTCAAATCCACCTGAAGTAAATCCATAGATCATCGCTTTTACATTATTTGACCATCGATCTTCTTTTTTTACCTTAATTGACGAAAGAGTTGTTTTTTTTGAATCGTTCAATTGATGAAAATAAAAATGTGCCTGATTATCTTCACTTGGAGAAATAGCAATATATACAGGCAAATTAACAGCCATTGAAATTGTTTTATCTTTGCAAAACCAAGAATGTTCTCCTAAAAGATGAATACGACCTGAAGTTTCAACTATTAATTTTGGAAGTTCCCCATATATTTTTTTATGAATTACACTAACTTCATTCATTGCTCACCCCACTTTGTGTATTTAAAACATTTTTAAAATAACACTAATATTTGATATACTTACATTATACCCCATGAATTAAAGAAAATCAAATTGAATTGAAAAATTAATACACAAGTTATATAATATTAAAATGGTAATCATGACAAATGTTACACTAGAAATTCTTTCTGCAATAATTCTTGCATTGGCTCTTCCAAATGAATTTATTACTTTTGGTTCACCATTACTTGGAATTTTGGCACTTATTCCTCATTTTATTGCGTTAAACAATGCAAAATCATTGCGACAAATTTGTATCCTTTGTTTTATCCAAAGTTGCCTTTGCCACATTCTTTCTAGCTTTTGGCTTTCAAATTTCAAAGATTTTGCGATTTTTACCCTTGGAGCATCAGCTTTAGGAACGGGAGCAATTTATTCTTTTACTGGAATCCTTTTTTATTTACCAAAAACTGTAGTACAAAAATCATTGATTAAATCCAAAACAATTCTTTTATTAGAAAGTAATGCTTTTAAAATTTTGTGGTTCAGTACAATTTATACTTTGTGGGAATATTTAAAATGCACAGGATTTCTTGCTTATCCATGGGGAACTATCCACATGAGCTTTTACAAAGCAAAATATTTTTGCCAAATTGTAGATATAACAGGAGTCCGTGGTTTAACTTTTTTAATTTCTTACTTTTCCAGTGTAATTTCAGTCATCATTTTAAGTTTTATAAAAAATTCATGCCATAATTCTATTACAACAACTATAAAAAAATCATTATTTGAAAATAAAAATCTAATTTTTTCAAGTTTGTCAATTTTTATTCTTGTAGAAAGTTATGGAATTTTCCAATATTCAAAAGAACGCATTCCAACAAAAACAATGAATACTATCTTAATTCAACAAAACATTGATTCTTGGAAGCCAAATCAAGACGAAAAAGCAATACTTGATTCTCAAAAACTTACAGAAGATGGAATAAATGAACTAAAAAAACAAGAAAAAAGACCTCATCTTGTAGTTTGGAGTGAATCTGTTTTACAAATTCCTTTTCCACAGTCTATAAGAATTTATAAAACCATTCCCAAAACTTCACCACTTATAAATTTTATTAGAGATTCCAATGTTCCAATGATTATCGGGGCACCATTAACTATCGATTTTGACGAACGAAAATTTTCTAATTCAGCAGTAGTATTTGATAAAGATGCAAATATTCAAGGATATTACTCAAAAATACATTTAGTTCCTTTTGCAGAATACATTCCCTTTACTGAATATGAATTTGTAAGAAATTTATTAGATACTCTTGTTGGATTTTCTAGCGGTTGGGAACCAGGTAAAGAATTTAGAGCATTTGATATTCCAGTTTCAAATAATTTTGTTCGAGTAAGCGTTCCAATTTGCTTTGAAGATGCTTTTTCTGACATTTTTACGCAGTTAAAAAAACTTGGAACTGAAGTTTTTGTAAATATTTCAGATGATTCATGGTCATTAACAAAATCTGCCGAATATCAACATTTTGTAGTTGCTTGGTTTAGAGCAATTGAGTTTAGAACAACGCTTTTACGCTCAACAAATGCCGGTTACACAGTTATAATCGATCCATGTGGAAAAATTCTAGCAGATTTACCGCTTTTTGAAAAAAAATTCCTTTCATATTCTGTCCCAGTTTATGAAAATATTACGACTTGCTACATGATTTTTGGTGAATGGGTCTCAATTTTATGCATTTTATTAGTCATTGCAACTGGCTTTTTTATAAAAAGTTCAATTTTGTATAGATAAATTCCTAAATTCCCGTAAAATTCAATATTAAATTTTAGAAAACTCGAAAAATTCCCTTGTGTGAACATATATAGTGTTGTATAATATGATTATTCAATTAATGACACTATATGTAAATCTGTAAATTTTAAGGTAAAAAAGCTATGAGATGTCCAAATTGCGGTAATAATGATGACAAAGTAATTGAATCGAGAACCCTTGGAGCAGGTGAAATCATCCGTCGTCGTCGTGAATGCCTTCAGTGTAGTTATAGATTTACAAGTCACGAAAAAATTGAAGAAAAACCATTTAT
>JAZUSR010000063.1:0-4331 GCA_045606765.1 Treponema sp. | reverse complement strand
TCTTCTGATAATACAAATTATAAAGAGTGTTATGAAAAAGAGTTAATAAATGCATTAAATTTATATTCAGATAAAAAGATTTTAAAAGTAATTTATCATCATTTGGGAAAATACTACAGAAGACAAGGAAAATTTGGTCTTGCGCTTGAACAATTCAATGAGGAATTAGAAATCGATAATAATAGTTATCCTGCTTATGGGCAAATAATAAAATGTGCAAGGACAGAAAAAAAACTATTACCACAATGTTCAACTGCAATAAATAAAATTCTACATGCAATTAAATTAGCTGATGAAAATTTGCCAATAAGAATAGCACTAGCGTTTATAGCAGATCTTAGATCCTTTAAAGAATTTGTTTCAAAAGATGATGCTAATGATTTTAAGAAAGTAATTATAAAAGCTTCATTTGAGGGAATGTATCAATTTTACGAAGCGTTTGTTTCTTTTATAAATTTTTATTCTTATGGAAATTCTGAGCTTTGTTTAGACTTGTATAACAAATTGACAAATTTAAGATTTATTACAATTGATTCAATAAATGATAGAAATTATGCAAATGCAACAGATGCCTTCTCAATTATTTATGGATTGCTTGAACAAGAAGATAAAAGAAAGACTCAAATTAAACGATTAATATGTACTATAACGGATGTTCTAAAGAAATCGACTAATCCTTATGATATTCGTTCTGTTTTAAAAGCTTATAATAAAATGAAAATGTTTGAAGAAGCTAATAATTTGGACTTAGCATTAGCAATACAAAATGACATATGGATTCTTTTTTGGAAATCTAAGGCAAAAATAGAATTAAATGATAAAAATTGTATTGAATTAATAAATTTGGCACTGAAACAATCTATACCGGAGTATTTCAAGCCGACATTCCTACAATGCCAAGCAAAAGCTTACATAATAAATAATAATATTCCTGAAGCAAGAAACAGTCTTGAAAAAGCAATACAAACATGCAAAAGAGAAGATTTTAAAAAAGATTTACAAAAAGAATTGGAACGAATTTCATGATTGATTATTTAGCTCGTCAGCCATATCTAGACCTCCTTAAATCAATAATCACTAATCAACGTGATAATTCATCTGGTTATTCTTTTGCTATTGACGGTGAATGGGGTGCCGGAAAGACCTGGATTTTGCAGGAGTTTGAAAATCAACTTGAAGAAGATTCAGATAACAAATATTTAATCTTTCATTACAATGCCTGGAAAAATGATTTTTATGATGAGCCGCTTGTTGCAATTCTTTCAGTGATGATTGAGAAACTGAACAAATTTACATCTCAAAAATCTATTTATGAAGCTACTATAGATGAATTATTAAGACAAGCTTCTGCTGATTTACTTACTTTAGTTTCTGGAATTGTAAAAGAAGTTACCAAAATTGATGTAGAGAAAATTATAAAACTCAAAAAAGGATTTTTTCGTAGAATTAAAGAAAATACAAAACTAACTGCAAAAGACATTAATACATTAGTTCCATTGCAGTATACTTTACAGGAAGTCCGTAATAATCTTAAAAAACTTTCTGAAAAGTTCCACATAATTCTTATAGTAGATGAACTAGATCGTTGTCTGCCTGAATATGCAATAAAAGTTTTAGAAAGACTTCATCATATTTGTAATGAAATACCGGTAATTCAGATATTGGCAATAAACAAAAGAAACTTTGCAGACAGCATATCAAGTGTTTTTGGTAAAAAGTTTTATAATTCTCAATATTCAGTTGAGCTGACTAATCAATTTGCTGAATCATATTTACAAAAATTTGTTGATACAATAATACCTTTGCCTAATGGGCATCTAGATTCAAAATTAGAAATACTTAATGGGTTAGAAGAAAAATATAATCCATATATTCGACCAGATAATATAGGGCGCCCTTTTATAAATCTCGATGAACCTTTTGTTGCGGACTGTATTTCTTCAATAATGAATGGAGTAGAACGTAGACTCCAAGAAAAGATTTTTAAGCAGGTCTCGTTGTGCCATGAATTAACATTAAAAAGTAATATTACAATTGATGAAGAAAGAATTACTTACGCATTCTTAATTTATGAACTATTGTCTTGTATCACAAAATTTTTATTACATTCTAATACAATGTTCTTTGTCCGAGAGGCAGCTACAAAACAAAGTTTTATTCTGTCGTTATATCAAGTTGATGGAATGTCAAAAACTGTATATGAGACGGAACATAGTTCAATAATTTCAAATATAGAAACATTCTTCTGCGTTCCTAAAATCCAAAATCAGGCAGGTCAATTCATTGATACTGTTTTTATTAGAGATACAAAATCCTATTTAATGGCTTTTTTTATTGATAAACTAAAATTCCCTTATTGGACTTTTGAAAGTGCTGTATGGGGATGGATTGAGGAAGACAAAGTATTTCTTAAGAAATATGATGAAATTATGGATATTCTGGTAAAGAAATAAACCTTACATATAGGAAGTATTTATGAGCGGCGGAAGTTTAGACTATTTCTATTTTAGATTCGAAGAACCTCTTGAAAAGATTTCGAAAGAAATAAAATGGGGAAAGAATAAATGGTCTTCAGAAGTTCTTTCTGAATTTCAAAATGCAATAAAATATCTAAAAATTGCACAGGTCTATTCTCATGATGTTGAATGGCTTTTAAGTGGTGACTACGGTGATGATTCGTTTCTCGAAAGCTTAAAAGAAGAGTTAGAAGAACTTGAAAAGAATCCTGATATAATTGAGCCGCAATTGAAAAAATGTCCATTATGTAAAGATTTTAATGGCAAAGGATGTACTAATCGCTGGCAGATGGAATATATGGATAAAGAAAGTTTTGAAAAACGAAAAGCAGATGCATCTGATTGCTACGATTTTGAAGAAATTGACGAAGACGTAGAAAGTCTATGACCTTATAAGAAGAAATCCAGAACAAAGTAGCACTTAAAATCAGAGGGAAGTGAGTTTGTGACAATTTGTCACAAACTGAAATTGTCATCATCAGGAAGATAAGTGCTAATATTTTCTCATAGAATATGCAGATTCTTCAGCGATAAGTGTCAAAATAATGAAGTTATCGCTGAAGAATCACATAATTTGTATATTTTTATTAGCAAAGTATGTTTATGTCACGAAAACTGTATAATTTTCGTGACATAATAATTTTTACATCTTTAAACTAACAGTTTATATCTTTTCTTTTTCAATCAAATTACAATTTCTGTATGAAAAAGAATAATCTGCAAGAACATCATGAAGAAACTTTTGGAAAAGATGAAAGTTATGAAACGTTTGTAAATGAAATAAAATCAATGGCAGAAGGCATTATGCAGCTCAGTTTACAGGCTGTTCAAATTTATACTCCAATCGTAAATTGAATAATTTCTGATACAAGTGCTACTCAACATGAAGTTGAATATTTGATGGATTATATGCTCTCCCATAAAAAGTCAACGAGCAAGTCGACTTTCTATATCTATTTAATTAGCAGCAGCCAAAGCCTGTTCAGGAAGATTCATTGGTTTATAAATACCTGTCATCTTTGCTGAATCAAACTCTGTTTTTGCTGTGAGCAACGCCCACACAATCTCTGCTGTTTTTCTTGCTCCGGAAATTATTGATTTTCCAGAACCCTTATTTTTTTTCATATATTCATAACGCTGCATCATCCGCCAAGATTTGGTGTCCTTACAACGTCTCATTCCCATAAACAACTGTACGAATGCAGTCCTCAACTCAACCGGTCCATGTCTTGTAATGCTTCCATGGTGAACCGTCTCATTTGAATCTTTCACTTTTGGTACAAGTCCACAGAATGCTGCATATTTCTTAGAGTTTGCAAACCTTGAAATATCTTCTGTGTATGCTCTGATAATCCATGCCGTAATCTTTCCACAGCCTCGGATTGTCAGAAGCAGCTTTACCATTTCATCATCTTTTGTCAGTTCTTCCAGCTGCTTTTCGATTATCTTTATCTTTTGTGCAAAAGTGTCTATAATCTCAAGCATCAGTTTTACTGATTGTGCCTCGAGCACGTAGTCGTTATTCGACTCAAGGGTGTCCAGAACTTTCTGGCGCCCTTTTTTGCTTTGTAAACTTCTTGCTTCATCTGCAAGTCCTATGCTTACCAATAATGCATGTATTTCGTTTTTCTGCCCAACCTGAGCACGAACAAGTCTTTCCCGTGACTTTATTAAGCGTCGTAAGTTTTCTGTTTCTTTACTGCACAGGTAACTTTCGGGAAGTTTATAGTCCTTCAGAAATTCTGATAAAGTTGCCGCATCATGCTTGTCGGTCTTTGATACAGATTCATTTATGACCTTGAACTTCACTGTGTT
>JAZUSR010000062.1:0-4656 GCA_045606765.1 Treponema sp. | reverse complement strand
TCACTTATGGAAGAAGATGCAATTCTTACATCAAATGAGCGTTCCTTCGATAGAAAACAGCGACTCGTAAAAGTCTGTGATGAGCATCTTCCAGAATCTATTCGGCAACGAGTGAATATTTCTTGTAGTGACGGTGCATTGTGGTGTAAGACGAAAAAAGAATGTTTTCAAAGAATTTTACTTGATGCTCCCTGTTCTTCAGAGCGCCATGTATTACAAGACGAAAAATATCTTTTACAATGGTCGCCTGCAAGAATAAAAACTCTTTCGATGGAGCAATGGGCACTTTTATCTAGTGCTTATCGAATGTTGGAGCCTGAAGGAATTTTAGTATATTCTACATGTGCATTAGCACCTAAAGAAAATGATGAAGTGATAAAAAAATTATTAAAAAAGTTTCCAGATGCTAAAGTAATTTCTTTTGAAAGTGATGAATATAAAATTCGCCATGTTTCTTTTGATGAATTACAAAAACGAATTGCAAATTATTCACCTAATTTTGTTTTTCCAGATTATGAAAAAACTGAATTAGGCTATCAAATTTTACCTGATAAGCAAAATGGAGCAGGACCTATATATTTTTCTATGATTTTTAAAAATATAAACTAGACAAATTGGAGATTTCGATATAAAATTAATATTATAGGTTTTAAAATGGAAAAGGTTACACGAGAAGAAAAATTACAGCGAATTATAGAATCTGAAAAAATGCTTGGAGAAATTCAGGATGTTGATGTTCTTTTAGAACGAATACTTACAGAAGCTCGTTCGATTGTTCATGCAGATGCAGGTTCGATTTATGTTGTTGATAGTGGAAATCTTAAAATTAAATATGCACAAAATGATACTCAATTAAAATCTTTGGCTCCAGGGGATAAACTTCCATATACATTTTTTTCTTTTCCGATAAATGAAAAGTCTATTGCAGGTTATGTTGCTTATTCTGGGCAAGTGTTGAATATAGATGATGCTTATGAAATCCCTAGTGATAAACCTTATAAATTTAATCAGACTACAGATAAAACAACTGAATATAGAACAAAATCAATTTATACAATTCCTTTAAAAACACCAATTGGAAAACTTTTAGGAATTCTTCAAATAATTAATGCGCAAAACGAAAATGGTGAAGTAATTAGTTTTGATTCAGATGCAGAACTTTTTATTAATCACTTTGCTCAAAGTGCAATCAAAGCACTTGAAAATGCTTATTTAACAAGTAATATGGTCCGACGAATGTTGAAAATGGCAGAGTTTCGTGATCCTAAAGAGACATATAGCCATGTTGAACGAGTTTCTAGTTTTGCATTAGAAATTTATGATCGTTGGGCATATAATCATAATATTCCAGAATCTCAATCTCATAAATTTAGAGATACATTAAAAATTGCAGCAAAGTTTCATGATGTAGGAAAAGTTGGGATTTCAGATATTATTCTTAAAAAACAAAGTCCTCGCTTTACTCCTGAAGAAAGGGCTATTATGAAAGGGCATTCTTGTATTGGAGCAAATCTTTTTGATCCTCCTGAAAGTTTTTTAGATGAAATGTGTCGAGATGTTGCTTTGTATCACCACGAACGTTGGGATGGTGGAGAAGAAGGGTATCCTGGAAAATTTGATTATTCAAGTTTTACAATCGGAGAACCATTAGTTGTAAAAGAACATATTTCGGGTAATGATATTCCTTTATGTGCAAGAATTGTAGCTGTTGCAGATGTTTTTGATGCATTAAGTCACAAAAGGTGCTATAAAGATGCATGGAAAATCGAAGATGCATTTTCTGAAATTCAAGTTGGTTCTGGTACGCAATTTGATCCTGAAGTTGTTTTAGCTTTTATGCAAATTCGTGATCGAATTTCTGCAATTCAACTTGCATTCCCTGATGTGGATTAATTTAATTTTGAATTAATTTTTTCTTCTTTTATTAGTCGGTGAATTTCTTTATCGAAGCAATTTGCAAATTTTGAAAATTCATTTTTGTCGTATGAATTTGCTTTGTTTCCTCCAAGTCCTATTAAAGATAGTTCAAAACTAAAGGCACTTTCGGACTTTCGTTCTTTAATATTTTCTTTTGTCCATAAAGTTCCTCTATCATTAATAACTGTAATGTTTTTGTCTACCAGTTTATCAGCTAAGAGAATATCTCGAGTTATGACAATGTCAAGTTTATTTACATTTTCTAGAATAAAATTATCTGCAGCTTGGCTTTCTTGATTAGTAATAATCATTGAAAAAAAACAATGTTCATTGTGGCAAGGAATTTTTTTATTTGCCACAAAGTTGATTTTTAATTCTAATTTAAGCGAGTAATCTATTAAATATGTTCGCACAAGTTTTGGACAAGAATCTGCATCGACCCAAATTGTTATGTTCATTAAAGTACCTTTTCGATTTGAGAAATCATACTGTCTGTCAATTTTGAGATTTCTTTAATTTGAGACTGTTTTGATTCGTTTTGATTAATTTGATTTTCAAGTTTAAAATACTTTTCCTTTTCTTTATAAAGTTCATCGCAAATTAAAATTCCTGCAAGAATTGCAACTTGTTTTGGATCTTTTAAATTGTCTGATTTTTCGATTTCATCAGTGATTTGTTTGTAATAATTTAATAGTTTGTCTAAATATTCATCATCTTCTGTTGCTTTTATTGCAAATGAAGAACCTAATAAATTAATTTTTAGAAGTCCCATAATTAGAATATATCATATTTTTTAATTTCTGTTGAGTCATCGTCATCAAATTCTGGCTCATTAATCGAATCATCTGTATTAAAAAGGGAATCTTGAGTAGAAGAATTATTAGGAGATTCTTCTTGTGTATTTTGACTAGAAAAATTATTAAAAGAAGAATCTAAGTTTGAATCTGTTAAATTGTCTTTAGAAGATTCTTGTTCGTCTTCTTGTAAAGAAGTATCTGATAAAGAGTTGTCTGAAACAGAATTTGTAGTTGAACTATTATCGATAGCTTGACTTTCAGAATGGTTAGAATTAAATGTTTGTTGATTTGAAGTAGGGGATTTGTTAGAATGAGATTCATCTGTAGTATCATTAGTTGACAATACAGATGAATTTGTTACTTCACTTACAATAGAATTTTCTATTGCGTTAAGTTTATTTAATGCACCAAGAATGCTACTTTCGATCTTTTGTTCATCTGCTTGTAAAGTATTTAGTAACTCCGTTTTTTCTGAAAGCGCATTTGTGAGCTCTGAACATTTACTGCGCAGAGCATCGTTTTCAGCTTTAAGCTCTACAATTTTTTGTACAGCACTTTCTACTTTTTCTTGCAAAAGAAGTACTTGATCGAAAGAAATCATATTTATGCCTTAAGTGCGTTTTTAGCAGCTTCTACAACTGCTTTGAAAGCTACAGGATCTTCAATAGCCATGTTTGACAATGCTTTACGGTTCAATGTGATACCAGCTTTGTTACAACCATCGATAAAACGAGAGTAACTCATTCCTTCATCACGAACAGCTGCGTTGATACGAGCGATCCATAATGCACGGAAAGTACCTTTTCTATCACGGCGGTCAACATATGCATGATCTAATGCTTTTGTCAAAGCATCTTTTGCAGCTTTGAAGTTAGTTCCACGGCGTCCTCTAAAACCTTTTGTAAGTTTTAAGATTTTTACGCGACGGTTCTTTCTTTTTGTTCCATCTATTGCTCTAGCCATTTTCTACACCTCATTAACCGTAAGGAAGCATTTGCTTTCTTACTTTTCTTGCATCAGCTTCATCAAGGATACCACTTGCACGGAGCTGTCTTTTTCTTTTTGGAGAACGCTTTGTCAAAATATGACGAAGGTTCATTTTTTTGTACTTAACTTTTCCAGTACCTGTCAATGAAAAACGTTTTGAAGCGCTTTTCTTTGTCTTCATTTTAGACATTTTAAACCTCGTTAGTTTTTGGCTTTTGCTGATAAAGTCATTGACATGAACTTACCTTCCATAGCGGCAGGTTTTTCAATGACATACGCCGAAGTAAGCCTATTTGTAACTTCTTTCAAGACATCATAGCCGAGTTCTGTGTGAGCAAGCTCTCGTCCGCGGAAACGAACTGTAACTTTTACTTTTGCTCCTTCGTCTAAGAATTCTTGTACATGTTTAGCTTTCGTATCTAGGTCGCCAGATCCAATTTTTGGCTGCATCCTAATTTCTTTTAATTTTAATACCTTTTGGTTTTTCTTAGAGTCACGGAGTTTTTTCTCTTGTTCAAACCGGTATTTTCCGAAATCGAGTATTTTACAAACGGGTGGATTTGCCGTAGGTGCTACTTCAACAAGGTCGAGTTCCCTTTCTTTAGCCATTTTGAGTGCTTCCAATGTAGGTACAATCCCTTTCTGGTTGCCCTCATCGTCTATAAGTCTTACTTCCCGAACACGAATTTGTTCATTGATTCGTGTACCCTTATTGTTTTCTGCCAACAGTCCTCCTAGTGTTTATAAAAACACACATGTAAATTAACGTATTCTTTATTATATATAAAATTATGTTCAATGTCTATAGATTTAATACTCAAAATAATCTTTTATGGTGAATTTATTTTGTAATAATTTATATGTAAATCGTTAATTACTGAAAAAATCGAGTTTACGTTAAATTTTTGTTTTAGTAGAGAATATTTTTTTTAGTATTTTAGATAAAATAACAAAA
>JAZUSR010000061.1:0-3931 GCA_045606765.1 Treponema sp. | reverse complement strand
TATGAATAAAGAAACATTAAACAACAATGATGAATCAAAAAAAGAAGTTTTTGCAAATCAAGAAAAGTCTTGTGATGAGATAAAAATTAAATCTTGTGAAGCAACAAAAAAAGAAAATTTCTTCCGTCGAACTATAAAAACATATGTTCTTCGTCAAGGTCGAATGACACAAGCACAAGAAAGAGATTATGAAGAACTTTCAAAAGTTTGGTGTATACCTTATTCAGAAACAAAATTGGACTTTGAAAAGATTTTTAATAATAAAAATCCAGTGATTGTTGAAATTGGATTTGGAATGGGTGCTGCTACTGTTCAGATTGCACAAGAAAATCCAGATATCAATTATTTGGGACTTGAGGTTCATCGACCAGGGGTTGGAAAAGTTTTAGGTGAGATAAAAAATCGTGGGTTGAAAAATTTATTTTTAATTCAATATGATGCTTTAGATGTTCTTGAAAAAATGATTTATGACAATTCTGTTGATGGATTCCATATTTTCTTTGCTGATCCATGGCCAAAGAAAAAACATCACAAAAGAAGACTTGTACAAAGACCTCGAACTGATTTATTTACAAAAAAATTAAAGAAAAATGGATATATTTATTTTGTGACTGATTGGCAAGAATATGCAGATTTTGCTCTTGAAGAATTAAATCTTACCGAAGGTATAAAAAATAAATACGATGGTTTTGCTGAACACCAATCATGGCGACCTGAAACTAAATTTGAACGAAAAGGTTTGGATGCAAAGCGTAAAATTAATGAATTATTTTTTATAAAAAAATAAGAAGGATTAAAAAAAATGGATTTATTTGATTTAGATGAAGTCGATTTAGAAAATAAAAAGTTACTTCGAATTTCGGAATTAGAAAAATTAATTCAAAAATATCAAACTTCGTATTACAATGGTGAAGGTGAAATTTCTGATGAAGAATTTGATAGACTATGGGATGAATTAAAATCTTTAGATCCAAAAAATAAAATCCTTAATAAAATTGGTGCAGATTCTGGAAATTTTGAAAAAGCTGCACATGTTATGCCAATGGGAAGCCAAGAAAAAGTTGCAACGCCAGAACAATTTTTATCATGGGCTCAAAAACATATTTATCCAGAATATCTTGTTGAATATAAATTAGATGGGGCTTCACTTGAACTTCAATATGAAAATGGTAAGTTAAAAAAAGCTGTTACGCGTGGTGATGGAAATATTGGAGATGATATTACACAAAATGCAAAATCTATAAAAGGAATTCCTCATACTCTTTTTGTAAATGGAGTTTTAGTTGATTTTACTGGTGGAATTCGTGGTGAAGTAATAATGACTCACGAAGTTCATAAAAAATATTTTAGTGATAAAGCAAATTGTAGAAATGCTGCAAATGGTTTAATGAAAAGAAAAGATGCTGTTGGATGTGAGTATTTACAATTGATAGCATATGATGCACTTTCATTAAACGACTTTAAACCTTTTTCAAATGAAGTAGAAAAAATTGAATGGCTTAATTCTATTGGATTTATAACAAGCCCGTTGAAAATTTGTAAAACTCCAGAAGAAGTTATTGACTATCGAGCTTCTGTTATGGAAATTAGAAAATCAATTGAATATGACATTGACGGTTTAGTTATAAAAGAAAAAATGATTAATATCGAAGATGCAAAACGAAATAGACCAGATCATCAAATTGCATTTAAATTTTCACTTGAAGAAGCAATTTCAGTTGTTAAAGAAATTGAATGGAGCGAATCAGGTGCAACATATACACCAGTTGCGATTTTTGAACCAGTTGAGCTTGCTGGAACTACTGTTCAGAGAGCAAGCCTTGCAAATCCTGATACACTAAGAGCACTTGATGTAAAAATTGGAAGTCATGTTGTAGTTGTAAAGCGTGGTGAAATTATTCCAAAAATTGAAAGAGTGTTACATTCAGAAAATCTCGACGAATTAAAACCGATTATTTTTCCAAAAACATGCAAGGCTTGCGGTACAAATCTTATGGATACTGGCTCTCGGTTATTTTGTCCTAATAAAAATTGTCGAAAACGAATCCTTCATAGAATATTAAAATGGATTGAATGTATTGATATTCGTGATTTTGGAGAAGCTTTAGTTTATTCACTGTTTAATGATGGCGTAATAAATAGTATTTTAGATATTTATAAATTGACTGTTGATAAATTAGTTCCTTATTTTGTAAATGAAGAAACTCAGGAAAAAGTGACAAAAGGCGAAAAGGTTTCTTTAGGTGCTCAAAAAGTATTTAACTCAATCCAAAGTCATAGAAATGTTCGACTTTCAAGTTTTGTAGCAGGCTTTGATATTGAAGGAATTGGCGAAACAATGATTGATAAAATAATTGAAGCTGGTTTTAATTCTTTAGACAAATTGTTTAATGCCTCAGAAGAAGATTTTGCAAATGTTTATATGTTTGCAGAAATTACAGCCAAAAATTTAAAAGAAGGTCTTGTTGAAAATGAACAAGAAATGAAAACTCTTGTTGAAAATAATATAATAAATATTCAGTCAATTGCTAGTGGTAAGTTAGTTGGAATGTCATTTTGTTTTACAGGTGAATTAAATACAATGAAAAGGCAAGATGCTCAGATGCTCGTAAAAAACAACGGTGGAACTATTAAATCTTCTATAACTAAAGATTTGACATATCTAGTTACAAATGATACAACAAGTGGTTCGACAAAAAATGTAAAAGCTCAAAAACTAGGAATTAAAATTATAACTGAAAATCAATTACTTGAATTAATAAAATAAATTTAAAAATTGATTTTCAGTATTTTTGATTTAGGGTTTATTACAAATCCTAAAAACGGCCGAGTCAAGGCCTTAAGCAAAGCGTGCCTTGACCGTACATATTTGGGGTTTAATACAAATCCTAAAAACGGCCGAGTCAAGGCCTTGAGCAAAGCGTGACTTGACCGGACGTATTTTTAATAAATTATTAAAGCTAATTTATTCTTCTGTTTTTGGATTTTTTTCGTAATCAATTTTATTACTATCAATATCATGTCCATAATTACGAACAAGTGAATCTGGTTCTACACAAACTGTATTCAATCGGATTTCCCAATGAAGGTGAGGGCCGGTTGCAAGACCTGTAGCTCCTGAAAGTGCAATTAAATCCCCTTTTTCTACTATGTCACCTTCTTTACATTTTAATTCACTTAAATGATAGTAAATACTATAAAGCCCTGGAAGATGCTCTATTATAACACTATAACCTGTTACAATTCGCCATGTTGCCATTACAACTTTTCCTCGGCCACATGCTATAATTTCAGTTCCTGTTGGAATCCCAAAATCAAGGCCAGCGTGGTAACTTGGAGATTCTTTTCCATTGTTATAAATAAAAGTTCTTGTTTGACCAAATTCTGAAGTTATTCGAGTTCCTGTTGTAGGTCGAATAAAACCTGTTGTTTCATAAATTCCTTCAGGATTTGTTGTTTGAATTAATTCATTAAGAATTCTTGATTGTTCTTTTTTTTCAGGAGATGGTTTTGAAATTAAATTTGTTAAACTAGAGTTTAAATGAATCTTCTCATGAGGATATTTTTTATCTTCAAAAGTTACAGGTATTGAAAAAGATTTTTTTTCTTCATTGTTTATGAAAATTGTAATTTGAATTTTTGTATTATCTTCTGTTTTTTGCCATGACCAAGTTGGAAGTCCTACTAACATTGAAAATTTATTTTTCTTATTTAATTTTGTTTGACATTTATAAAAATCAGCTTTTGAAATTGTGTTTTTTCCAACAAGCTTTGCATTTGCTGTTAACTTTCCATCGAAATTTCGTTTACTTGAAGTTTTAATATTCATTCGGACAAAGAAAACTTCTCCAGGTCGAGATACTTCATCATATGAAAGTTTAATATCAAAAAAATCATCTTTTAGTTGATATTCTTTTGAAAAACTTAAGAC
>JAZUSR010000060.1:0-7132 GCA_045606765.1 Treponema sp. | reverse complement strand
CTTTTCCTTTTATTAAAAAAATTTACAAAACTGCAAATAATGAATTAGTTGTAATTTGTATTGTCTCTGAAGGAATTGACGTTTATTGGTTTTCTGAATCAGGATATTTACTCCATAATATTTTGATTAATTCTAATGATGCTCCTAATCCAATTGAGGATAGCGTTGATTCATCTATCTTTTATAAAGTTGAAAATGTAATTCCTGATAATAATAATTATAAATTAATGGTTAAAATTGATTATTATAATTCGACAATTGATGAAACAAGCAAAAACCAATCTGGAGTAGAGTATAATTCAACTTATGTTTATCCTCTTGATCCAAAGACCGGAAAATATGGACGACCGATTTTAATTCCTGCATATGAAGAATCTTTGACAAAAGGTTTTAGTAAGCAGATTCATAAAAATACATTTGACTTTCTTGGAATTTCTTCTAATGGGTGGATGTTTTTTACAACACCAACTGATGAAGGCTACATTGTTCAAATGGTTGATCCATCTGGAAATCGCGTAATTAAACGATTATTAAAATTTGATAATAACAAAGTTTTGTATCACAGTTTTTCGTTGTCAAACGAAGGAATTATCAGTGCACTTCTTGCTTATAAAGATAAAGCCGATGTTGTTTGGTGGCGAACAGATAAATTAATTGATGCATTATTAAAAAAATAGTAAAAGGTTTTGTTGATGAATTTTTATAATAAAATGCGAGAAACTTCTGATGAATCAAACTCAAAATTATTTAAAAATTTATCTGATGAAATATCTTTAAATCAACAAGAAAATGATTTTTATTCTTCAATTCATGAGGAAAGAATAAAAAATGCTCCAAAAATTGTTCAAGATTATTATAATGGTGATGGAATAAAATTTGAAAAAGGTCTTTTTCGAGTTTTAGTTGCAAAAAAATCTAATAGGATTATTTTCTTTATGATGATTTTTATGATTGCAATTGTTTTTATTACTAATAATATTTCATCAAGTAATAATATTGTTGTTGTAAATGGATATGAATGTGAATTGCAATCTTTTTCTTATGATGATACGGTTTATGCAAGTGTAAAAGTTCATCCTGTAAAAAAGACGCGCGAAAAACTTAATAAGTTTAAGAATAAAAATAAGGATTCTTTTGAAAATTTTTCTTCTCTTGAACTTCCTGTAAAAATAATATTTTATGGAATTTCTGAGTCAGACGTTCAAATGAAATTTCCTGAAGAGATAAATTCTAAAATTTTTGATAATACTATCATTTACAGAACTGAAACTCAGGATTATAATGTAGTAAAGGTTATTGCACAAATAAATATTGGGGAACAAACAAATGAGGCTGTCGTAAATGTTTTACGAAAAGAGCAATAATTTAGGGAGATTTTTCTATGGTTCAATTTTATTTTTTATCAGTTTTGTTAAACATTTTGGTAGGAATCATTTTGATTATTTCTGATAATTCTGCTGAATTGGATTCTTCTGAATTAACTTCAAGCAAAAGTAATTTATTAAATTCTCTTGAAAATGATTCGTTGCTTTTGAATGAAACATTTGACATTATTGTTGGAATAATTTGTACTTTTATTGGATTTTTAAAATTATTTTTCACTTATTCTAATTCGACAAAAATAATTATTTTTGGTGATTTCTTTCCTGCTGTTTTTGGATTAATCTCTGGATTGATTTTAGTTTTAGATTTTTATTCAAAATCAGTTAAAGAAAATGAGTTACCATCTTTTGTTGAAACAATATTTTTTGCCTATAAAAAATATTTTGGGTGTTGTTCAATTTTAATAGGCTTTTTGCATTTTATTTTTCCAGGAGTTCTGTTCTTATAATTATGAAAAAATCTATTGCTTGCATTGCATATAAAGATAAAAAAATTTTGATTGCTCATAGAAATAATTCTGGTCAAATGGCCAATCGTTGGGAATTTCCTGGAGGAAAAGTAGACGAGGGTGAAACTGAAATTGAAGCAATTCACAGAGAAATGAAAGAGGAATTTGATGTCGATGTTCAAGTAAAAGAAAAAATAGCAACTTCTTGCTTTGTTCATAATGAAAAAAAGAGTTTGCTTGAAGTATATCTTGTCGAACTTTCTCATGATGGAATTGATAAAAAGTATTCTCTTACAGAACATTCTGAATATAAATGGGTTGATTATAAAGAAATTCCTGTTGATAATTTTGTAGACTCTGATTTAAGAGTATATCCTGAAGTTATATCGTTTCTAGAAAGAATAAAGTAAAAAAGGTTTTATGATGAAAAAAATTTTAATTTTATTTAGTTTTGTTTTTATTTTTAATTCATGCAAAAAAAATGGTAATGTAATTCTTTTTCCAGATGAAGATATTACATGGAATTCTCCTACAGTTTCTTGGGCTGTTGTAACAGAACCGTATTCAGCTTTTAGAATTGAGCCATATTGGTCTTCTGCAACTACTGACCATTGTAGGTATGGCGATGTTTTATTAATTGATGGTTGTTCAATTTTAAAAAATGAGGGTGCTATTAAGACAAAAGAAGTTTGGTATAAATTTTCTCAAGGTTGGCTTTGTGAATCAAGTATTCAAGTGTATCAAAATAAATACAAAGCTCAAGAAGCTGCAAAAAAATTAACACATAAATAAAAATCGGATATATATTATAGTTTTGAAAAAAGCAATCGCGATATATTAAAAAAATACTTTAAAAATATATCGCGACTTATGATTTGTAGTTTATTTTTTTAGAATCAATTCACGTGCTTTTTCTGCTGTCATTTCAGAAAATAACTCTCGCGTTTTTAAATTTTTTAGTGTAAATGTTCCATTTGCAATTTCTTCTTTAGTCATAAGAATTCCCCATGGAATATTTTTTGCTTCTGTTACATTATATTGTTGATTCATTTTTTTAGGTTCAGGGAAAACCTCAACATTAATACCAAGTTTTCTAAGTTCGGTAGCAACTTTTTGATAACTTGCTATATCATCTGCATCTTGACAGAAAATTTCAGCATCAAGATAACTACCTTTTTTTTCAGTAATTCCTAATTGTTCAAGGCCTGCAATTAATCGGTCTAATCCAATTGATGCACCTACACCGGGAACTTTTTCTTTCATGTAAAGGCCTGCTAGGTTGTCATATCGGCCACCAGAACAAACTGAACCAATCGATGGTAAATCATTTAAGAAAGTTTCGTAAACAACACCTGTGTAATAATCAAGCCCACGTGTTATTGATGGATCTAAAACATATGTAGATTCAATTCCGCTTGCAACCATCATTTTGTAGATATCTTTCATTCGTTGTGTATCTTTGTCAGGACCACCGGCCATTTGTTCTAAGGTATTAAGAATTTCTAAAAAAGAACCGGTTGAACTTATGTATTTAATAATTTCAGTAGCTTTTGATTCATCACCAGTATAATCAATTAATTCCTTTAGAACTTCTTCTTGTCCAACTTTTGCTAATTTGTCTACAGAGCGCAAAATATCTTCCGATTTTTCTAGAACGCCAAGTTTGTTTAAAAAGCGATTAAAGATTCCACGGTGATTTACATGGATTGTAATTTTAGTAACACCAATTTCATTAAGAGCTGCTTTCATTACATTTAAAATTTCAAAGTCACATACAGCACTATCAGAACCAACTGTATCGATGTCACATTGTACAAATTCTCTATATCGACCAGCTTGTGGTTTTTCACCACGCCATACTTTTGCAATGTGATATCTTTTGAAAGGCATATATAATTCGCTAAAATGTTCTGCTGTAAATCGTGCAAAAGGAACAGTTAGGTCAAAACGCATCGCAACATCACGACCACCATTATCTTCAAATCTAAAAACTTGTTTTTCAGTTTCCCCATTGCTTTTTCTTAGTAAAATTTCTGTATACTCAAGAATTGGGGTATCAATTGGTACAAAGCCAAAAGAGCGATAAACATTTGTGATTTTTTCTTGCAAAGTGTCACGCTGAATTTGCTGCTGAGGGAGAAAGTCACGAAATCCCTTTAATATTTTTGGTTGAATTAGAGTACTCATATTTAGATATTATATTAAAAAGGGATAAATAACAAGTCAGAATAAAAAATCTGCAAGCAAAACACCATCACCATTTTGTACATCTTTTGAAAGTGTTTTTCCAATTAAAATATCATAAAATTCAGGAGAAATTCCTGGAGAAAGAATTTTTTCAGTTCGTAAAATCGAAATATCATTTTCTGAAATGGTATGGCCTTTTTTGAAAGAATTCATATAGTGAAGACTTCTGTTTGTTCTACCATAATTTTCTTTTTCTGAATTAGCAAGTTTTTTTACACCAGTGCCAATAATTGAATTGATTTTTTTAATTCCACATTCTTCTGAAAGTTGTTCAATGATTCGTTTTGAACCAATTTCTTTTCCATAGTGTCGAATACTCGCAAGTGATTGGTTTACGATGTGACTCATTAATGCAAATTGCTCTAGTTCGAGAGCAACAGGATCGTCAAGCCCTAAAGTGTCTTTGCTTAAAGTTATATGTTTTTCGACAATTGTTCCTCCACAGGCAATAGAGAGAGCAGGAACTAAAATTGGATCTAAAGAGTGGTCGCTCACTCCACATGGAATGTTAAAAATTCGAGAAAGGTTTTCGATAACTCGAAGGTTATAATCATCTTCCGGAGCAGGATAACTTGTAACACAATGCAAGAGAGAAATATTTTCAGTACCTAAAATTGAAAGTGCTTTTTCAATATCTGACAGTGTTGAAACTCCACTTGAAAGGATTACTGGTATTTTTTCTTTTTGTGTTGAACGAAATTTAGCAAGGTGTTCTAACATTTTAAAATGATTTAATTCTGGCGAAGCAATTTTTATTGCATCTGGATTAATCGAAAGAAGCTCATCAAGACTTTTTAAACCAAAAGGGGAACAAATAAACTTTTTGCCTTTTGAATGAACATATTTTTTTAGTTCTTCATAAAAACTGTATGGGCACTCAAGTTGTAAAAATCTATCATAAAGAGAAATATCTCCAGTTGGAAGGTGTACTTTTCCAGTATTGGGATGAAGGATTTCTGAGGCATATACCCATTGAAATTTGATAAAATCAGCATTTGCTAAGACTGCAGCATCAATTAATTTTTTTGCTTTTTCAAGGGAACCTTCATGGGATGTTCCAATTTCGGCGATAATCATAAATTTATTATAGACGAGAAATGTTAAAATGACTACTTTTTTTTATAAAAAAAAATCTAAGAAGTTTTAAAAATCAGTTTACAATAAAAATTGCATAGGATATAATAGAAGTACATTTTATTAAAGTTGGAGTTTTGACAATTCATGGCAGCAAAGAAATTAATGCTTGATTTGCCTCTTAAGTTAATTTTAACTGAAGATGGTGCTTCAAATTTCATAAGTCACAAAAAAAACTTGAAAAGAATCAAACTTGCAGACAATGTTGAAGAATATGGAGTTTCATTAAATAAATTTTCTCCACAGTCAATACAAAACATGCTTTTACTTGATTATGTTTCTAAAATTGAAATTTCAATGTCAGAATTTGTTTCTAAACGCCAAGAAGTTATGGATTTGTCAAAATTAATTGTTTATTCAATTTTATATAAACAATTCGATAGAGAAATATTTCAAGCATTTATTTCATCAGATTGTGTTAGAAAGCATAATCGTCAAAATCCAGCTCAATTAATTGACGAAAAAACTGACATGGGAGAGATGAAGCTACGTCAGATTTTGTCTACAAAAAATGGATTAATTCAACAAACAAGAAAAGCCATTCTTGCTCCAATTTGGAAGGCAATTATGTCTAATAAAGATTATTCGCCAGAAGAAAAGAATGTTTATTTATTAACTTCTGAAAAATTTATGAATAGACTTGGACTTTTAAATTGGTATATTATCACAAAATTTAGTAATGATGAAAACTTTTCAGAAATGCTTTCTTCTATTCGAAGTTTGTTGTCTAGATATATGGATAAATCTAAAATTGCAGAATATATTTCCGTAATGGTTATGGAACTTGCATTGAATAATGAAAATGCAAATATTCGTAAAGAAGCACAACAAATGTACAGTGATAGAGATGATATTAATGTACTTGTTTTAGACCCTGATGTTAGACGAAAAATAGTTCGTGAGTTAGAATCAAAACATGAACAAGTATTCTTAAGTTGGAAAATTGGTGGTGGTTCAAGCGCAATTGGAAAGCAAGGTAGATTACATATTACTTTGTATAATAAAGATGATGAATTCCAGGAAGTAAAAGAAAATATAGAAACTAAAGCTCAAGCAGATACTAATAAACGTTCTCTTGTCGATTTTTATCGAGAACTTCCTGATGGCCAAGAAGGAACAGATTTAGGAATGTATTATCTTTCTTATCTTGATGATGCTTGTAAGAAGGTAAATGTTAAATTTGAATCTTTAGTAAATCAGTTTACAGCATCTGGGTTGACTGTCATAAATTTGATTTTTAATTTCTAAATTTTAAAATGAAAAATATATTCAGGACAATTTTTTTCTTTTTACCTCAGTATTTATCGAAAAATGTTTCTATTTTTGGTTTTATTTTTTCTATTATTTTTTTTCCACTGTTAAATTCTTGTTCTAATGACTTACCGGAAGGCGAAGCTATAAGCACAAAGATTATTTATGATTTTGAAAAATCATCAGAAAAACCAATTATTAAATTTTCATTATTTGTTAAAATGAAAAGTGATGTAAGGCGAGTTGATTATATTAATTTATTTCATTTGGAAAGTGGATATCGTTGGATAATTGAAGAACCTATTTTGACAAAAGTAAATGACGATTTTTATGCAGGTTATACAAATTGTTCTTCGATAATTTCTGATGATTATAATTTTCCAGAAGGAACATATTCTGTATATTATGTTGACGCAAAAGGAGAGGAATATTTTACTTCGTTCAATTTAAAATATTTAGATTTTCCAAAATCATTTAGTTCTGATGAATTTAAAAATATATTAAATTTTGAAGATAAATCAGTTTATATTGGAATGTATTCTGAAGATAATAATTTAGTTTACTATGACAAAGTAATGCCAAATTTAGAGATAGATATTTTTTCGGGAAACTATAATTTAGAAGAAATATTTAAATTAAATAATTCTGCTCATTATTTTCGTATTTTTT
>JAZUSR010000059.1:0-3397 GCA_045606765.1 Treponema sp. | reverse complement strand
AAAAGTATTTCGGAATTTAAAGCCTCGATTAAAACTGCTGGAGCAGAGGATTTTGTATTTTTATACAATATTGATGAAGATTTTCTAAGTCTTAGTGAGGAGATTATTTCTGTATTAAATATTCCTGCCGCAGAAATTAAAAATGCAAAATCAGTGTTAATAAATTTAGTTCATCCAGATGATAGAGATTTATTTATTAAAGGAATTGAACGATTTAATCAAAGTGAAGAGTCTGATTTTATTGCTGAATATAGATTTCCAAATGAACGAAATAATTTTGTGCCAATCGTAATTCGTGGAAAAGTTGTAGATTCAAAATCTGCTGAAAGAATTATTGCTGGAATGATTTCATTAAAGACGGCACATAAAGATGATATAACAGGTCTTCCTCTTGAAGTACAAATGGTTGCTGATTATAACGAATTGCTTCAAGAAAATGAAGCTTTGTCAGGATTTATTCTTGCAATCAGAATTGAAGGAATAGAACGAATTAATGAAAACTTTGGTTTAGATGTTGGTGATAAAATTTTTAGTTTAGTTGCCAATGCTTGTGAATCTGCACGAGATGAAAGTACTTTTGTATATCGAATCAGTGGAAATAAAATTGCATTGATGAATGTTTCTGGAAAAAATGCCAGAGATGCGCAAGAATTATATGCATTATTAAAACGAAAAGTTTCTGAAATTGAACATAACTTAGATTATACAGCTGTTTTTACAATTTCTTCGGGAGTTGTAGCTTTTGTAAATGAATCTGGGGAATTAAAAGAACTTTTAAAGAAAGCTGATTTTTCTTTGAGCATGGGAAAACGTTCTGGCAAGAATAATTTATATTTGTTTAATTCAATTGAGTATACAAAGCATATTAATAAATTATATTTGAGAGAAAAACTTCGTGATTCTGTAAAAGAAAATTTTAAAGGTTTTGAAATGTATTATCAGCCAGTTGTTGATGCTTCAAAACTTTCTAGTTGTTCAAATAAAGTTGATGGTGTAAAAGTAATTGGTGCTGAGGCACTTTTGCGTTGGTCTTGTCCTGAATTTGGATTGTTAGGTGCTGATCAAATTGTTCCCATTTTGGAAGAAAGTGGTTTGATTGCTCCGGTTGGTCGATGGATTTTAATTAAAACTTTTACACAGTGTAAAATGTGGAATGAATATAACAAGCGTTTTCATATGAGTGTAAATCTTTCATATATGCAGTTTGAACGCAGTGACATAGTTCTTGATGTTCAGATGGCGCTAGAAAAGTCGGGAGTAAATCCTGAGAATGTTATCCTTGAAATTACAGAAAGCGGTTATATTGACCATGTGGAACTTCAAAAAATTCTTGATGAATTCCATGCGATGAAAATTCGTGTTGATATTGATGACTTTGGAACAGGATATTCAAATCTTCGTTATATTCAAAATCTTCATGCAAATACATTAAAACTTGATTATAGTTTTGTTCATAAAGCTGTTCTTGATAAAGGTGGTGAATCAGAACGAAAAGTAATTGAGTATATTATTAATATGGCTCACGATTTGGGAATGAATGTTTGTCTTGAGGGTGTTGAATCAGAAAGTGATGTTGAAATTCTTGCACCGTTAAAAGCTGATAAGTATCAAGGGTATCTTTTTGGAAAACCTATGAGTCCTTATGCTTTTATTGATGAAAACCGAAGATTTATCGTTGATGAATAAATTAAATTTTTTCGATTATTTTTTCTGCAACATTTTCACCATCCATTGCGCTAGAGACAATTCCACCAGAGTATCCAGAGCCTTCTCCTGCCGGATATAGATTTTTTATGTAGGAACATTCGTAAGAATCTTTTTCTCTAATAATTCTAACCGGTGTGCTTGTTCTAGTTTCGCTTGCAATAATGATTGCATCGTTACAAACAAAGCCTTTTTTTGTTTTGTTGAAATTCTTAAATCCTTCTTCTAATCGTTTTTCAATATGAGAAGGTAGCCATTTATCAATTCTGCTACAAACAAGTCCTGGAGTATAACTTGAAGGTGGTAAATTTATGCTGTCCTTATGGTCAAGAAAATCTGTAAGTCTTTGTGCTGGAGCAGATTGGTCTTTACCATTTTCTTTTGTAAGTTTTTCAATTGATGCTCTAAAGTAAAGTCCGGCTAATGCAGCACATCCTACAGAGGTTGCTTTTTTTACAAATTTTTCTGGAATATCTTCAGGTCGAATTTCAACTACAATTGCTGCATTTGACCATTTTGAATTTCTTTTGGCAGCAGACATTCCGTTTACGACTATTTCTTCTGGTCCGCTACTTGATGGTACAACAAAGCCGCCGGGGCACATACAAAACGAATAAACTCCACGACCTTCAACTTGTGTTGTTAATTTATATTCTGCAGTTGGAAGATTTGATGTAGCATTTTGTCCATGGTATTGAATTGAGTCAATTAATTCCCGTGGATGTTCGACGCGAACACCGGCGGCGAATGTTTTTGCTTCTAAAGATTCTGGGCATTTTTTTGCTAGTAAGAGATAGATGTCTGTAGCAGAATGGCCTGTTGCTAAAATTACATTGTTGGCGGTAAAAGTTTTTTCTTCGTTTGTATTAAGATCTTGTGCTATGATTCCTTGAATTAAAAGTTTTGGTGACTTTGATTTTTGGATTATAAGATCTGTACATTTTGTGTTAAAATGAAATTCACCACCGAGAGAAATAATTTTTTCCTTCATGGAATTTATGATTTTTGGAAGTTTATCTGTTCCGATGTGGGGATGTGCATCTGTTAGAATTTTTGGGTCTGCTCCAAAGATGTTAAATATTTTTAAGATTCTGTTAATATCTCCTCTTTTGGTACTTCGCGTGTAAAGTTTTCCATCGGAAAAAGTTCCAGCCCCACCTTCGCCAAAACAGTAATTTGAATTTTCATCAACAATATTTTTAGTAGAGATTGAAGCGATGTCAATTTTTCTTTTTGATGTTTCTTTTCCTCTTTCAATGATTATTGGTTTTATTCCTTTTTCTAAAAGTTTCAAAGCTGCAAATAGTCCTGCAGGTCCTGAGCCCACGATTATTACTGTTTTGTCTTTTGTAGTATTTGGTGGGACAGGAATCCATTGTGGTATTTTTGAATTTTGTTCATTGGAAGATATTTCTTCATTTATAAATGCTTTTATTCGGAGGACGATTTTTATTTGTTTGTGTCGAGCATCGATTGATTTTTTTAGTATTTGATATTTTATTTCTTGTGGTTTTACTTTTATTTTTTTTTCAAAGAGTGCTTTTGCAATTTGTTTTTTTATAAGTTCATCGTTTTGGTCTTCATTTGGTTTTAAAAAAATTGTTAATTCTTGAATCATGTTTTTTAGTATAACATATTGTTAAACACTTAATAAAGAATTATTATTAAGATATTTTTTTTATGAGATTAATTA
>JAZUSR010000058.1:0-7042 GCA_045606765.1 Treponema sp. | reverse complement strand
AAAGATAAGAAATCCTCGTATAATGATAATATGGCAATTATTTTATTCAACTCAAATTTAAAATTAAAAATTGAAACTCCTGGTGAAAAATACAGAGGAAGTCGTTTTGATTGGAATGGAACTGTTACTCAAGTGTGGTATAAAGGCAAAAAAATGCTTGCTAGTGAAAAAATGATTTTCCATCGAAATGATAAAATTTATGGAAGAGGACTTCATAACGAATTTGGAATTAAAAATTGTATTGGGTATGATGATATTCCTGTTGGTGAATATTTTCCTAAAATTGGAACTGGGTGGTTAAAAAAGGATAATGATCCATACTTTTTTTTCACTCAATATAAATTGGATACTCTTGATTTTAGTTGGAACAAAGTTTCTGATACTAAAGCAGTATTTATGTGCGATTCTGGTATAAGAAATGGTTATGGATATAAATATATAAAGACAATTGAACTTGTAGATGATTATTTTACAATTCAATATAACTTGGAAAATATTGGAGAGAAAAAAATATCTACAACTGAATACATTCATAACTTTTTGTTACCTGGAAAAAATAATATAAATTCTCATTTGGAACTTTCATTTAATTGGGAATATCAAAAGGAAAATCTTTCTGAAAATGTTCGCTCAGAAAATTTGATTGACTTTACTTCAAAAGGAATTAAATTTTTTACTCAACCAAATTGTGAATATTTTTTAGGAGGAATTTGGGAAGCACGCAAAGATAAAAATTTTTCTGAAAATGGTTCATGGAAAATTATAGATTCAAAGAGTAAGGTCTCTATTTCTGAAAGTGATTCTTTTGAACCTTATCATTGTGATGTTTGGGGACATAAACAATGTGTTAGCCCTGAACTTTTTATTTGGATTGATGTTGACCCGGATGCTCAAAAATCTTGGACACGAACATATAATTTTTCAAGTTTGTAATTTGATTAATTGTAATATTTAAAAATGGTGCTCTATGTCAAATCAGTCAAATAATCCTGAACAGAATAAAAAAAACTCTACTTTTGAAAGACTTGTTTCGTCAATTTCAGAAATTGAACGAAACATTTTGCTCGAAAAAATTCATACTTTAGTTGGAGACCCAACTACTCAAGAATTTAATTCAGAAGATAAAGATGTTAAAACTGACTATCAATCAATTGATGAAAGATTAAAAACTGAGTCTTTGGTATATAGATTTTTTCTTTGGTTGCGTTCTATTTTTACTAATTCTTCAAAAGAAGAAATTTATAATCAAGATAAAGTTTTATTTTTGTTTCGTAAATTAGATCGTTCCTATGCTGGTTTGGTTGATTATAAAAATGGTCTTTTGCTAAATGTTTTTTATCAGAAACTTGTTGAGTTAAAAACAGCTGTCGATTTTTTTAAGCCATATTTTGATTTAATCTATGAAAATGTTGGTGCTTATTATGTTTTTCTAGGTTCGCTAATTTGTCCTGAAATTACAAAGAGAATGGATTCTGAAGTGGATCCATATAATTTACCTTTTGAAAGAGAGGTTACTTCTGAACTTCGTACTTCTTTGATTCGTAAAATTGAAGAAATTTTAAAAGATATTCCTTCGAATAAACGTTCTTATATTTATTCTTGTTTGACAACTGTGGAATGGTTTTATCAATTAACAAAACTTCCTTTTGACCGATTGCGTAATTCATTTTTTTTGAGTCATTCAAATGAATTTGTTTGTAAGTTTGAAATTGTTACAAATGAACTTAATGCGTTTGCTCAAGTTTTGTGTCATGGAGGTGTCATTTCGGAAGAGGTGATTTCTTCGTTGTATTTGTATAGCGTGAATAAAATTGTTCCTGTTGATTCAGATGCAAAAGATGATGAATCTAGATTAAAAGAATTTATGGACAAAGCTATGGCAAATATTTCTATGATTCATATGTTTATTAAAACTGTTCCTATGAGAAGTATTTGTCGAATTGTTTTTAATAATGTTCAATGGTATCCTCTTAATTTTGTTGGCGTTGAAGACTGGTTTGTAAGATTTAAAGAGCATTGGAAAAAACTTTTTGATGAAAAATGGAATAATTGGATTGTCGACAGAAAAAAAGAAAAGATAAAATATCAACTTTACAATACTTTTAATCTTAATAATTTTCCACTTATTGAAAATCGTCCTTGGACTACTTTGTGGGAAGGTGTGCCATTTCATTTTGAATATACAGCAGGATTTATTTGCTGGTTTTTTGAAAATGAATATAATAATTGTATTCAGTCTCTAAAATATTTATTGCTTGAAGGACTTTTTGAAAATAAAGATAATCGTCAAGAATTTGCAATGGTTATTAATGATTTGTCTCAGTTGCACAATGATGTTTATTCAATTCTTGAAGAACTTTCTCCTCTTGGTTCTATTGGTTTAATTTTTGATAAAATTCTTGCTAATCATCTAAAAACTCTTCAGGCTCAAAGTAAAATCGAAAGTACGATGCTAAACCTGGAAAGTCATTTTCAATCTGTAAAAAAATCTTTTTGTGATGATTGTCGAATTATTATTAAAGTTGTTGGTGCTGTTTTAGGAAATTCTAGCGATACTCGTTATGATGGAATATTAAATTTGGCTGCAATGAAAAGTGATACTGGAAAAAGTTTTGCAGAAGAATTGTCTATATCTTTAGAAAAATTTAGCAATGCATTAGAAATAATTAAAGAACTTGAAACAGTAGATATTCCAGGTGCTAAAGGTTGAGTTAAAGTATTATAAATGCTTTATTTTTATTCTGCTATTTGATATTATTAAATATTAATTCAACATAAAAAAATTGAGGATAAATTATGGCAGATATAAAATTAGAATTTAGAACCATTGTTTGCGAAGCTCTTAATTCGTTTTTAAAAGAGGTAAACCCAGATTGTGAAAATGTAAAAGCAGAAGACCTTGCTGTTCAAACCCCACCTAATCCAGAAATGGGGGATTTGGGAATTCCAATGTTCGTTTTTGCAAAATCTGCACGAATTGCTCCACCTCAAATTTCTGCTGAAGTTGCAAAGCGTATTACAGATTCTTCTATTGGAGAAATTCTTGCGGTTGGGCCTTATGTAAATCTTAAAATGAACAAATCTAATGAAGGTTTTTCTATTTTAGAAAAAATATCTTGTCAAAAAGATGAATATGGTAGTTATAATTCAGAAAATAAAAAGCCTTTAGAAGGTCGTCGTGTAATGGTAGAATTTTCTTCACCAAACACAAATAAACCTTTGCATTTAGGACATTTGAGAAATGATGCTCTTGGTGAATCTGTTAGTAGAATTTTAAAAGCTGCTGGAGCTGAGGTTTATAAAGTTGATTTGATTAATAATCGTGGTGTTCACATTTGTAAATCCATGTTGGCTTATAAATTATTTCATGAAGAAAAGGGAGATACTCCTGAATCTTTGGGAATGAAAGGAGATCATTTTGTAGGTCAATGTTATGTTGAATTTGACAAATGGGCAAAAGAACATCCAGAGGCTCAAGAACAAGCAGAGGAAATGCTTGTAAAGTGGGAAGCTGGTGACAAAGAAATTCGTGATCTTTGGGAAATGATGAATAAATGGACTTTGGACGGTGTTAAGGCAACTTACGAAAGAACTGGAGTTTCTTTTGATAAATATTATTTAGAAAGTGACACTTACTTAAAAGGGAAAGATGAAATCCTAAAAGGTCTTGAAAAAGGTGTCTTCTTTAAAGCTGAAGATGGTTCTGTTCGTATTGATGTTACTGATGTTGTTGGTAAAGGAAAAGACGAGGATAATCACGAAAAAGTTCTTTTGCGTAAAGATGGAACTTCTGTTTATATTACTCAAGACATTGGAACAGCAATTAGCCGTCATGATGATTGGGCTTTTAATCAACTTGTATATGTTGTTGCCAGTGAACAAAATTATCACTTTAAGATTTTATTCCACATTTTGCAAAAACTTGGTTTTGACTGGGCAAAGAAACTTTATCATTTAAGTTATGGGCTTGTTAATTTGCCAAGTGGAAGAATGAAAAGTCGCGAAGGTACAATTGTTGATGCAGATGATTTAATTGATAGTCTTCATTCTGATGCACTTGAGGCAATTAAAGAGCGTGGTCGTGATGAAGAAGTTGGTAATCCTGATGAAGTTGCAGAAAAAGTTGCTCTTGCTGCATTGCATTATTATTTATTACAGGCGACTCCAATTAAAGATATGTTATTCAATCCACAGGAAAGTCTTTCCTTTAATGGTAATACAGGACCTTACTTGCAATATGTCGGTGCTCGTATTTCTTCGATTTTGGCAAAGGCAAAGGAATCGGGTGTTAAAGTTAATTCATCTAAAGAAGCGGTTTCTATGCTTTCTTCTGATGAAGAATGGGAATTGATTCGTGCTCTTGGAAATTTCCCTGAGATAATTTCTAAGGCTGCTGAAAATCTTGATCCAAGTGCAGTGACAGCTTATTTATACGATGTTTGTAAATTGTTTAGTAAGTTCTATCAGCAGTGCCCAATTTTAAATTGCGAAGATGAAAATTTAAAAGGTTCTAGACTTTATCTTGCTGAGTGTACTCTTACAGTTTTAAAACGTGCAATGGATTTAGTACTTGTTCCATTTCTTGAAAAAATGTAATTAAAATTTATACATGGCAAACTTGAAACAAAAACTCATATTTTGTGTTTAATGTCAGGAGGCTTGGTTTGAAAAAAATAGTTTTATTGTTGTTTTGTTTGGCTTTCTTAAGTGGTTGTAAAAAAGTTCCTGAAATGACTTTGAAAGAAATTGAAGCAATCGTAAATTTGGGGGCGAACGAAATAATAAGTAAAACTATTTCAAAACCATGGGATGGTTCTGAGTATGTCAGTGGAACTGTAGGTGGAACATGGAATTCTGCGTTAATATCTGATCCAAAAACTTTTAATCATTTGATTGCAGAACGAGATGGAACATCTTCTTCTATTATCGAAATGACAACAGATATGATAGCAGATTATGATACTCATTCAAAAACATGGAAACCTAAAGCTTGTTATTATTCAATTGAAGTTGATGAAAAAAATCAAACCTTAACAGTTCATTGTACTATTCGTGAAAATCTTTATTGGACTTATTACAATAGTGATAAAAAAATTCCTGTTACATCTGATGATATTGTTTGGTGGTATGATAATATTTCTGGAAATCCTGACTTTCAAAGTTCTGCATATTCAGGTCAATTTGTTACAATGTCTGATGGTACAATGGAACGAATTAAAGTTGTAAAGATTGATGATAGGAATTTTGATTTTGTTTATCCTCGAGTTGTTGCAGATCCGATTCTTTCTTCAAATTGTAGTTTTAGACCATGTTGGATTTATAAAGATGCTTTTGAAAAAAAAGGTATAGAAGGAGTTAAAAATCTTTTTAGTGTAGATGTTGATCCTAGAACAATTCCTTCTATGGGGCAATATTATATCACCGAATATAGTCCAAGTCAGCGCCTTGTGTTTTCTCGAAATCCAAATTATTGGGAAAAGGATTCTTTAAATCAAAGTGTTCCTTATCCTGAACAGACTGTTTATCAAATTGTAAGTGATCAAAATACAAGTTATCTTTTGTTCAAACAGGGGAAACTTGAAACTTATTCACCTCGTCCTGAAAATTTAAGTGACATTATAAATGCCCAATCTTCTGGTTATACAGTTTTTAATTCTGAAGCCTCTATTGGTGCAATGATGTGGTCCTTTAATCAAAATCCAAAAAATATTGATAAACCTTATTATGAATGGTTTACAAAAAAAGAATTTCGACAAGCAATGAGTTGTTTGTTAAATCGGGATAGAATTGTTAATCAGACTTTTAGAGGACTTGCTTCTCCTAAATATGATTTTTTTCCAGATGCTAATCCATATTATAATGAAAATATTCAACTTAAATATAAATATGATTTAAAAAAGGCTATAGAACTTTTGGCATCTATTGGGATTAAAATGGATTCTGAAAATATAATGAGAGATTGGAAAAATCGGCCGATTGAATTTGATTTAATAATTGCATCAACTGCAACTACTACAAATGATATGGCTCAAATAATTTATGATGAATGTAATTCTGTAGGAATAAAAGTAAATATTCGGCAGACTGATTTTCAAAAAATGGTAGAACAACTTACTGTAACTTATGATTGGCAGTCAATTATAATTGGATTGGGTTCTAATTTTTTTCCTACACAAGGTTCAAATGTATGGCCAAGTTCTGGAAATCTTCACTTATGGTATCCATTACAAAAAAGTCCTGCTACTGATTGGGAAGTTAGAATAGATTATCTTTATAATGAAGGTTCTTATACAATTGATAAAATTAAGGCAAAAGAAATTTGGGATGAGTATCAGTCAATTTTGCTCGAACAATGTCCAGTGATTTATCTTGTTTCGGAACGAGGTTTTTATGCTGTAAATAATCGGTGGGACTTTTCAAACTTTTATTTTGATAATAAAAATGGTGCGATGAATACTCGAGTTTTTTTACATCATTAGTAAGTGATGATGTTTTGTGTTTAATTTATGTGATTGATAATAAAGGTGTTTTTAATAAAGGAATTGTTTTATGTTGAAAAATCTTAGTCAAAAGTTTCCACTTATAAATTTTATTTTATCTCGAGTTGTAACAATGGTTGTCCTTTTATTTTTACTAGGATTTGCATTGTTTGGGCTAATGGAATTGGCTCCTGGCGATATTGTTGATCAAATGATGACCCAACAAATAATGGCTGGTGCTCAAGGTGATGGAGCTAAATCTATTTCAAATAATGGACAAGAAAATATCTTTAGTGAGCAACAACTTGAAAAAACTCGTGCAGAACTTGGTCTTGATAAACCATTTTATATTCAGTATTTTAAGTGGCTTAAAAGGGTTATTTTTGAACATGATCTAGGAGTAAGTTTAATTTCAAGAGCACCTGTAAGTTTTTTGCTTGGATCAAGATTGATAAATACTTTGATTTTAAATTTAATTTCGCTAGTATTGATTACATTTTTTTCTTTTGGATTAGGGGTTTATTTTTCTAGCAAAGCTGGTTCAAGACTCGATGTTGGTGTAA
>JAZUSR010000057.1:0-10081 GCA_045606765.1 Treponema sp. | reverse complement strand
GAATAGCATTCATATCTGTATATATTCCAAAACCTTCTTTTAATCCCAAATCAGTTACTTTTAATCTTTTCCATTTTGCTAAAGATTGAACAATTTCCAAACGTTCATCATTCATTGATTTTACAGGAAAAGAAACAGGTCTTTCAATTCCATTTAAATCATCATTAACACCAGTTCCTGAACGAACAAACAAAGGAGCTGTAACACGAGTCAAATTTAATTCAGTTGAAAGTGCAAGCTGAAAAAAATCTTTAATCAAAACAATTGCATGTTCTGTTTCTTTTTCACCAAGTAAAGACTTATATTTTTTTGGTAGTTTACTTTTTTCCATAAAAAACCTCAATTCCTCTATATGAAGTAGTATTGTATCACCACTGCAACATTTTCTCAATAATATTTGTGGTAAAATATACGAAAAAATGATACAATTTTATCTATGAAATTAAAAAATAAATTTTCTCTATTGTTACTAATTATTTTACTTTCGATTGGTGTTTTTTCAATTTATTCAAATAACTTAATTTTTGTAACAGATTCAACTCCAACCGAAGAAGAACTTAATAAATTAGAAGTTCCAAAATGTCCTAAAAATACTCTCTTTATTTCAAAAAAAGATTCTAAAGGAGTTCTTAAAACTCTCGAAAAAGAAGATTCCCACCAACTAGTTTCTCACAATGGATTTTTACTTTGCTATCGCGAAAAATATGAACAACCTGAATGGGTTTGCTATACATTGAATAAATCAAAATTAGAAAAAAATGTAAAACGAGAAAATAATTTTAGAGTAGACAAAAGTATTGTTACAAGTTCTGCTGATTATTCAGATTATAAAGGCTCTGGGTATGATAAAGGACATTTAGTTCCATGTGGAGATTTAACTTATAGTTTTGATTCCATGAATGATTCTTTTTACTTGAGTAATATCAGCCCACAAAATAAAAATTTTAACCAAGGAATTTGGAATGAACTTGAAAAAAAAGTTCGAAAATTTGCTCTAAAATTTGATGAACTTTATATAGTAACAGGTCCAATTCTCGATAAGAAAAATTTTAAAAAGATTGGATTAAATCAAGTTTCTGTTCCAGAATATTACTACAAAGCAATTCTTGGAAAAAAACAAAATGAATATTCGGCGATTGGTTTTATAATTCCTAATACCGAAAATGACAAATCTTTTTGGAATTACGCTGTAACAATTGACCAAATTGAAAAGAAAACAAAACTTGATTTATTTCACCTTCTTGATGACCAAATAGAAGAAAAAATTGAAAGCCGATTAAACTATTCAAATTGGATTAGTTCAAAACAAAAATAACGAGGAATAAAATGAAAAATTTAAAACCACAAAAAAAATATTTAGAAAATGAATCATTCCTTTTAGAAAACATTTCAAAGTCAAAAATTATTCCTGTTGTAAAAGTTAATACAGAAGAAAATGCTGTAAAAATATCAAATTCACTTATTGAAAAAAAAATTAACCTAATTGAAATAACTTATCGCACAGAAAATGCAGGAAAATGTATAAAAAAAATCAGTAATTCTTTTTCAAATATTGTTGTAGGAGCTGGAACAATCACAAACATTGCTCAAGCAAAAGATGCAATTAAAAATGGAGCAAAATTTCTTGTTATGCCAGGATTTGATAAGAATACTGTAAAATATGCTATTAAAAATAACATACCTATTATTCCTGGAGTTGCCACACCAACTGAAATAATGGCTGCAACGAATATGGGCTTACACATTTTAAAATTATTTCCATGTAACATCGTAGGTGGAATAGATTTCTTAAAATCAATAAAAGGTCCATTTCCCAAAATAAAATTTATTCCAACTGGTGGAATAAATGAAAATAATTTCAACGATTATCTATCGCTAGAAAATGTAATCGCAGTCGGTGGCTCTTGGGTTGTTCCACCAATAGAATAACTTTTAAAATACAAATTCAAGAAAATTAATACAAATGAACATCGATAGAATGACTTTTAGATTATAAAAGCCATTCTTCTATGCTAAGTACTTATTTTCCAGAATAATTTATCAATGTTGTAATTTTAGATGGAGCAAGTACTTTTTCATACTCAAGTTCAGGAAGACCAATTACACCAAAAAAGTCAGAAACAGTTCCCCCACCTTGTTCAATCAAATTACGAGATGCTACTAAAGTTCCTCCAGTTGCAATCAAATCATCAACAACCAAATAATTTTTTCCTTTTTCAACATCAGATTTATGAACTTCCACCTCTGCCATTCCATACTCAAGAGCGTACTTGCACGAATAAGTATCTCCAGGAAGTTTTCCTTTCTTTCGAATTAACACAAGTGGGATACCAAGTCTTTGTGCGAATGGAGCTGCAAACAAAAAACCTCGTGATTCAACTGCGGCAACAGCATCAATTTTGGCATCTTTATAAAGTTCAACCATTTTATTAATACAAAAATCAAATGCCTTAGGATTAATAAAAACACCAGTTATATCATAAAATAAAATTCCAGGTTTTGGAAAATCATGAACACGACGGATTGCCCCGTCAAGCATTTCTAAATCTGTCATAATTTAATTTTAGTCCTTCAATTTAAATCTGTCAAATATAGAGTAGATTAAATATTTTTCATTTCAGTACGCTTTTGACGAACTGATGAAAGGATTTTATTTAATTCAATCGAATCATCTTCAATAATTGCATTCTTAATTTTTAAAAGTGATTTTTCAAAAATTGAAATCATTGATAAAAGTTCTTCTTTATTTGATAAAAATAATTCAGTCCATAAAGGCGCATTGATTAACGCAATACGAGTTAAATCTTCGTAGCTTCCACCACCAAATGCCGTAATTTTATTATCTTCAGCACTATCAACTAAACTAGATGCAATTACATGGCAAAGTTGTGAAGTAAATGCAATTTTATGATCATGAGTTTTATAGTCAGTTTCAATAATTCGCTTAATACCAAGCTTTGTAATAAGATTTTTTAGTAAGTCAATATTTTCTATTTTATTAGAAGGTTGAGGCATAAGAATATAATTTCGTCCTTCAAAAATTGATTCATTCGAAAAAGAATATCCTTCTTTTTCATTTCCTGCCATAGGATGACCTAAAATAAAATCAACATCATTTCGAATCCCGGTTTTTCCATTTTCAAAAAATGATTGAGCTAACAATGTTTTTACACCACTGATGTCAGTTACAATTGAATTTGCTTTAAAAGCGTCTTTATGCTCGAGTAGAAAATCTAAAGTAGCTTTGGGGTATAAACAAATAAAAACAAAATCACATTCAGAAAGCATTTGATCTGTTTGCTCAATTGAAAAACCTCTATCTATAATATTTTCTTCTAAGGCAGATTTTAAAGTCAAAGGATTTTTATCTACAGCAAAAATTTTTCCAGTAGATTGATTTTTTATTCCATCATCATATGTTAAAAAAGATTCTCCAAAAACTTTATCTTTAATTCCTTTTGCAATAGAACCTCCCATAAGTCCAAGTCCTACAAATCCCAAAGTCATATCTTTTAATTTTAACAAAACATACCTCATATTTTATATAATTTTTCAATTCTTTATAACAAACAGGCATTCGTCCTTTTTATTATTCAGTCGATAATTTTGATAAAATAATCAAATAAAAAACTATCGTCGATGCAATTGAAGACCTTTTTTAAATTGCGGAATTCTAGCACAAGCAGTTGTATCAATTCCACTTCTATCACCACGCATCAAAAAGTGGTAAGCAACACCAGCAATCATCGCACCATTATCTCCACAAAGTTTTAACGGAGGAAATATGCAATTAATATCTTTTCGTTCAGAAAGCAATTCTCTTAATCGAGAATTTGCAGCAACTCCCCCACCTGCTACAACAGTTTTTAAACCAGTATCATCAACTGCTCTAAATAAACGAGAAGTAATTGTTTTACAGGCAGTTTCTTGAAAAGCAGCACACATATTTTCATTTGATTTTTCAAAATCATCATTCCAAAACATATCACACTGATGAATAACAGCAGTTTTTAACCCACTAAAGGAAACGTCATATCGATGCTCTACGCTATCTAATTTTGGCATTGGAAAAGATGCAGCTTTTTTATCTCCTGATTTTGCAAGTTTATCTATAATTACTCCACCTGGATATCCAAGCCCATAAAATTTTGCAACTTTATCAAAAGCTTCTCCAACAGAATCATCAACAGTTGTTCCCATAACTTCAATATCATCAAAACCATTTACTTTACAAATTATGCTATGTCCACCAGAAACTAATAAACCAATGTAAGGATATTCTATATCATTTTCCAAATGTGCAGCATATAAATGACCTAACATATGATTAATAGCAATAAACGGTTTTCCTAATGAAAAAGCCAAAGTTTTACCAAAAGTCAAACCTACCAAAAGAGAACCCATAAGTCCCGGACGATTTGTAGAAGCTATTGCATCAATTTTATCTAATGTTAAATTGGCTTCTTTTAAGGCTTGCTTTACAACAGGCAAAATCCATTCAACATGTTTACGACTTGCAATCTCAGGCACAACTCCCTTATAAATTCTATGAAAAGGAATTTGAGTCGCAACCACATTACTTAAAATCTTTTTTCCATCTTCAACAATAGCACAAGCTGTTTCATCACAACTTGATTCAATTCCTAAAACTATCATATATCTATCCTAAAAAAAATCTAAATTACATTACCCTTTTATTAACAAATTAAGGTTTTATTAACCCACCAGATTTTGAAACAGTTGCAAAACGATATCCTTTAGATTTTAATATCGGATACACTTCATTCAAAACGCCAGGAAGAATATCAGCAGACCAAATATGACCAATCATAATAGCATGACCTTTTTTATTTGCAATTACTAAACCTTTTTTAAGTTCAGAAATTATATTTTCTTTTGTCTTTTGATTATCAAGAAAAATATCTCGTTGATAATAACCATATCCCATACTCATTGCAGCTTGCGGAACACGAGTCTGACTAGATGTTCGTGAATCTAAAAAATACATTCCCATTTGATTTGCAGTTTCTAACACTGCTCCTATTCGAGTTTCATCTTCAGTAATCAATGAACCTTCATGATTATTCAAACCTGCAACTGGACCAACTTCAGAAATATTAGATTTTAACAATGCTTGAATTTCAGTTACAGACATCTCAGGTTTTATTGCACCAGGACCTGGATTTATTTTTAAATTAACAGATTGCATCGGTTGGTGCAAAATAGCTTCTTTTCCACTTGAACGAATCAATTGACCACTTTCTTTTGAATATTCAAGTTTTGGCAAAATTGCAATTGTAATTGGAAAAGGAAGAGCTAAAAATTTTTTCAATTGCGAAACATTATGCCCTGCATCATCAAATACAAATACTAAAGTTGCATTATTATTTGCAGCAGGAAAATCTTGATACAAAGAATCCACTTTTGGTTGAACAGGTGTTGTAACTTCAGTTGTTTTTTTTGAACTAGTTGCACCCTGGGACTCAACTTTTTTTTGTGAAGTTTGACTTTGGGTAGAATTTACTTTTGTTGATGAAGATTCTTTTTTTGTTGAATCAGATTTAGGTTGAACTCCTTTCGATGAAGAAGTATTAGAAGTAGACTCTTTCTTCGACGAAGATTGTTTTTGTGCCTGTTTGTTTGATTTTTGGGTAGTTTTTGAAGAAGATGTAGTTTTCTTTTTCGAACTTTGAGTCTTTTTCAATTGTTCTTTACTAGATTTTTTTTGTAGTGATGAATTTAGTTGCGATGTAGAACTTTTTGCAACATAATTTGAATCATTTGGATTTACTGGAATTATAAAGGTAGCAACTAATAAAATGATACAACTTATAATTACAGCAATACTCATTACTAAAACTTTGTTTGTATCTAGTTTTACTTTTGGTTTAATTGTTTTCTTTTTAAATAATCCAACTTTTTTTTTGGAACTTCGTGATGATTTTCTAGTTGTTTTTTTTGAATTAGTTTCTTTTGAACTCAATTTACATTCCACCCTAAAAAAAATGAGAGACGAAAGAAAAACTTTCACCTCTCATTTTATTATTTTACTCTCTTAATGTCCATAATGCCACATATATTTTTTTGACACTAATTTTCAAAATAATGTCGTTTACAAAAACTCTCTCCGATTTACCCTCTCCAAAATAAACCCTCTTCTATAAACGACACTAAATATATAGCATTTTCCGTGCCAACTTTTACTATTTAACAATAAAAATGTCATTTTTTACAAAAAAACTATAATTATCTCGATAGTTTTTGCTGTTAAGGTGAAAAAATTAGATTTATTTTTTACTTTTAATTGCAATTTTTACAGAATTTGTAAAAGTATTTGTATACTTTTGTAGACACATAACATTAAAAGGGCAAAATGTCTAAAAAAGTAGACACAAATTTAGTAAAATACATGAAAAAATATGTATACTTTTTCATACATTTATAATATTCAGACCTTTAACATTTTTTTTAATTTTTCAGTTTTATCTTTCAACTTCCATAAAAATTACATTTTGCGTAGAAATATCAATCTTAGAAGCTTTTACAACAATTCTATCATTAAGATTCAACTGCTTAGAAGGAATCAAGGTCGTTTGAGTAGCCAAACTCGGAATTAAAAAAACACATTGAGTACCTTTTTGTTCAACAAACACAGCTTCACCTGTCCATTCTGGATTTTGTAATAAATAAATTAATGTCCAATGAAGATTACTCTTTCGTTCGGCCTTTTTACAAGCGATAGCAGCTTCATCACCAGCACTGATTCGCTCAAGCATTGTATTCTTTTCAATCAATTCCCTTCCATCAAGAAATGCACGAAGCTGCTGATGTGCTATCAAATCAGAGTATCTTCGAAGCGGACTAGTTACTTGGCTGTACATACCAATTCCAATTCCTGCATGAGCGGCTGGAGTAATACCAACACTTCTTTTATGCATTGATTTAACAGTTTTAAATTCTCCTGCCAAACCTTCTGGAATATTTGAAGGAAGATTTGGGGATTCCTGACTCACATACGGAAAAGGAATATTATTTTCAAAAGCAAAATGTGCCGCTCCTTCTCCTGCAAGTAACATCATTTCACGAACAACATTATTTGATTCATATTCCACAAATTGTTCAATTGAAACTTTTTTAGTTTCAGGATCAACAAAAATATGAACTTCAGGCAAATTAATATCAATGGAACCTTGCGATTTTCTCCGTTGAATATTTTTACGAGCCAACTCAAAAAATGGTTTTAATTCTGGAGATTCTTTTTTTAACTCAGCTTGCTCATATGTAATACATTCAACATTAACACAAGTTTTAAAAACTTTACATTCTTTTATCGAAGCATTATCATTTAATAATAATCTAAACGAAAGAGCATAACTTTCTTTTTTTAATCCCAAAGCATAATCGCTCAAAGATTCTTCAGCAAGCATTCTGCTAGCACCTTCAGGAATATATAAAGTAGCCCCTCGATCTCTTGCAATTTTGTCAATAGTACTGTCTGGCATCACTGTACTTGCAGGATCTGCAATGTGAACCCAGTAATATGTTCCGTCAAATCCTATAGCATCATCAGGGTCCTTTGACCACTCACTATCAATTGCATAACTAATACCAGGCACCTTTAGGCGTTCTTCCTGTGGAGGAGAACACAAACCTTCTTTTGCCGACTGAATCGATAGCCCCCATCTAAGTGGAAAAGGATTTTTTGTTATATCCCAAATTCCAGTATCAATCAAAAGTTTATGAGCCTTTTCAATATCTTGAGAAAAACCTGCTTCCTGTAAAGTTTTAGATTTATCAGTTTTGCCCAACGCAAAAGCTTCTACATCACCCATATAAATTGAATCTTCGGGAATAAGTTTTTTTTGCTTCAATCTTTCGATAAATTTTTCTCGACCTTCTTTTTCTTGTTGCTTTGCTATATTTTTTTTATTTAATTCTTCAATTTCATTTAAACTTCGAAGAATAAAATAAATTTCGTTTTGACTATTTTGAAAAGCCAAAGAAAAATGTAAAGAATTAATCAAATTAGAATATAAAAACCAAGATTTTTTATCTGAATAATTTGAATCAATTAACTGAACTATTTCACTAAAACGAATTTCAGAAGTTGCAGTTTCTTCATCACTTGAAAGCAGCTCCCAAGTTTCTTTTATTTTTAAGTCAACATCATTTTCTGTATATTTTATAATATCTTCGAGGGAATATTTTGTAGTATTTTCTTCAATTGATAAAAGTGCAATATCTTTTTCTCGAACTTTTTGTTCTTGAATTGTAAAACCTTTTTTTCCAATTTTTTCAAGATTTTCATTTGTAAAAGCGAATGAATAAAATTCAATAATATATTTATCTTGTTCAATATTTGAAACAATAGCGGGAAGATTTTTGTAAAGAACTATAGAATTTTTTCTTATCATACTACCAATATAGCATATTTTTAATTTGAAGTATACAAAAAAAAGGCGAACCTCAATCGAAGTCCGCCTTTAACAAAGATTAATAATTACAAATTACCATTCTTTTTTAATATCTTCTACGATATTAAGTTCTTCTTCATCACAAGAGAAGAATTTAGCTCTTTCCATATTAGGAATGAGGTTAACTGTTTCTCCAAGACGGAACTGAACATTAACTGTTGTTTTAGCAATGAGGTTCTGTCCTTTGTTTGAAGTAAGATAAAGATGTGTTTCAGCACCAAGTGGTTCTTTGTTAGAAATCTTCATCTGCATTGCACCGTTAACTGGTTTTTCTGAGTATTCAACATCTTCAGGACGAATACCAAACCATACTTCCTGGCCAACATATGCTTTAAGACGTTTTTGATGTTCAGCACAAGGTGTAACATCGAAAGATCCTTCTTCACAAACAACCTTTCCACCTTTTTCAAGAACTTTTACTTTGAGGAAGTTCATTGGAGGAGTTCCAATAAATCCTGCAACAAATTTATTAATTGGATTATTATACAAGAACAATGGAGCTCCGATCTGCTGGATAACACCGTCTTTCATTACTACGATTTTATCACCTAAAGTCATAGCTTCAATCTGGTCGTGTGTTACATAAATCATTGTTGCTTGTAAACGATTGTGTAATGCAGCGATTTCAGAACGCATTGTTACACGAAGTTTAGCATCAAGGTTTGACAATGGTTCGTCAAACAAGAATACTTTTGGATTACGAACAATTGCACGTCCTACAGCAACACGCTGTCTCTGTCCTCCAGAGAGAGCTTTTGGTTTACGAGTAAGATACTGTACAAGGTCAAGCTGTTTAGCAGCTTCTTTTACACGACGATCAATTTCGCTTTTATCCATTTTACGGATTTTAAGACCAAATGCCATGTTGTCATATACTGACATATGTGGATACAAAGCATAGTTCTGGAATACCATTGCGATATCACGATCTTTTGGTGGAACATCATTCATTTCTTTTCCGTCGATAAATAATTTACCTTCAGAAATATCTTCGAGACCTGCGATCATACGAAGAGTTGTTGATTTACCACATCCAGATGGTCCTACGAAAACACAGAATTCTTTGTCTTCTACAGTGATATTAGAATTTAATACAGCACGAACGTTTCCGTCGTAGATTTTTCCAATACCTTTAAGTTCTACTTTAGCCATTTATTGGCCTCCCTTTTTTATGACACATAAAATGCATCATATTTATATTATTGTTATATTTTATTCTAAAAATAAATATAAGTCAAATTTTTTTCTCTTAATTTCAATATTTTTTTTCTGTGTGAAATTATAAAAAAAATGATCTAAAATTGTAGTATTTACATTACAAGCTAACCCACAATATTTATCGTCTTTTTTAGCACTCAAGTATGTTTTTCTTAAAGTAAAACAATTGATAATCAAATAAATTAGTATTGATGGGATTAGAAGGATTTTCGTATTATTCACTTGAAGTTTTGGTGGATTTACTTTTTTTATTTTTCATTTCAAAAAAATGCCAAATAAGTAAAGACAAGAATAAAACAACAAATCCACAGTTATAATAGGTAAAGAAATCTCCGTCAGGAGCCCATTTACTATATAAATGCCATAGTATAAGAATTCCAATATTAAAA
>JAZUSR010000056.1:0-1743 GCA_045606765.1 Treponema sp. | reverse complement strand
AGATTTGAATTTTGATTGTAAAAAAGATTTATTTATTTTTCGTGGAGATTCAATATCATTTTATTCAATAATTATTGACTTATCGGATTTAAATAACACCACTATTCTATTTCATTCTAATGAAATAGACAACCACTTTTTTAAGTCTACAGAAATTGGAAAACTTTTTGGAAAAAATATTTCATTTTGTATAATAAACAATAAAAGAGGTTTTACTATTCCTTATCAAATAAAAAACAAAGAGGTTATTACAAAGTTCTATTATTGGTCGGCATCCGAACAACGCTACATTCTGGATGAATCGGTAACCCACGAACAGATTAAAAATGCCTATTGTCCTGAAGATTATTTTGCCTACAATGGCTTAAAGTTTTCAAAATTAGATTCAAAACTTTCGGAATCTGATTTAAAAGATTTGGATAAAGCTCAACTTCGTTTAATGCGAAATGCAGTTTATGCCCGCCATGGCAGAACTTTCAAAAGTGTAGATTTGCAGTCACTTTGGGAATGCTATACATGGTATAAAAAGAATCCAAATTATAGTGATTCTTTATTGACTGATATTGATAAATATAATATTGAGCTTATTCAAAAATATGAGCAAAAATAATATACAACATTATCCACGCTTTCCAGAAAAAGTAAGAATTCAGGATTCAGAATCCTGAATTCTGAATTCTGAATTCTAAATTTTTAAACTTACTTCTCCAGAGTTCAAAACTTCTGTTTTTCCTTCTGCTTGTACTACAAGATTTGCGTTGTTGTCTATGTCCAAAACTGTGGCGGTGTAGCTAGATTTTGCGTCATCAATTATTGGAAACACTTGAACTTGTTTTCCAATTAAAAAAGAAAGTTTTTTGTATTCTTCTAGTTTTTTTTGTAATTGATTTTCTGTTGGGTTTTTGAAAAAGCAAATTATGTTTTGAATTAATTTTGCTGTAAATTCAATTTTTGTTTGTTCTGAAATTTCTTTTTCTAAAACTGTTCCTGCAATGTTTTGAATTTCTTGTGGGAAATCTTTTTTTGATTTATAAAGATTTATTCCAATTCCTAAAACAACTTTTGCAATTTTTCCTGTGGTGTAATCTATAATTCCTTCTGCCAAAATGCCGCAAACTTTTTTGTTGTTTATAAAAATGTCGTTTATCCATTTGATTTTTGAGTCTATATTAAAAAATTCTTTTATTGTGTTGCAAACTTCAACACCAGAAAATGCTGTAATTTGTGAAGGTGTAATGTTTTTGTTTTGTAAATCTATTGTTAATGAAAAGTAAAGTCCGCTTGCTTCTGGTGAATAAAAACTTCGTCCCATGCGTCCGCGTCCTGCTGTTTGGCTATCTGCAACAACAATTAGGTTTTGATTTAAGTTTTTTTCTAAAAGATTTTTTGTGTATGTGTTTGTGGAATCAATTGTAGAAAAATATTCTATTTTGTAGTTTTGAAAGTTGTTTTGTAAAAGAGTTTTTAGTTGTTGTTCAGATTTTTCGTTTTTTATCATTTGCTATTATTTTACTTGTTTTTTTGTTGTTGTAAAGTGGGGGACACAAGTTTCTCGCGTCAAGCACGAGGATGACAGTATAGTATAAGTGTATAATCATAAACGTATGGTATGGGATGAATGTTCATTCAGTTTTGCTCTGCAAAACTGGAAGGCGAAGGTAATATAAAATTTACGATAAAAAATAATGATTTTGACCTTCGCCACGTGAGTTCCAGTAGGGGCACCGAAGGTGTCGACCGCAG
>JAZUSR010000055.1:0-7550 GCA_045606765.1 Treponema sp. | reverse complement strand
GTATGAAGAATATGGCGAAGAAACTGCAATGGAAACATATAATTTTGCTGCCAAAGTAATTGAATAATATAAAAAATATTTTCCTAATGATTTAGAAATAAATCAAATGTATAATGAATTAAAATCGATATATGATGTTAGTTTAGTAAAAGAAATAAAAATTCCAAACATTGAAATTCAAAAAGTAGATATTGGGTATTTATTTCCTGCGTTAATGAATGTATATTCTTCTGAGCCAAGTGGATTTGTCACAATAAAAAATAATTCTAAAGAGCAAATAAAGAATATCAGAGTGAATTCATATATAAGGAAATATATGGATTTTGCAAGTGAATCAGAAAGTGTACAAACTTTAGATCCGGGGGAAATTGTTTCTATCCCGATAAAAACAATTTTAAATAATTCAGTATTAGAAATAAATGAAAATCTGAATTTGCAGATGAAGCTTTCAATTAAATGGAATGAAAGTTCAAAAGAAAATTCTATGGACATAATTAGACCTGTAACAATTTGTAAAAAATCGGCAATTGTTTGGAATGACACAGCGATGTTATCATGTTTTATTTTGCCAAATGATAAAACAGTTACTGATTTTGCAATAAGGTCAATTCGGAATAAAGAAAAGATAATTTCAAAAGAATTGGCAAATGGAGTTTATATTTGTAACTCGGTTGGCTCTCTTCCGATTTCTTATATAGCAGATCCGAAAACTCCAGTAGTAGAAAATTTGCAAAATAAGTATGCAGTTGATACAGTGCGATTTCCGTTTGAGACATTGGAATTTAAAGGCGGAGACTGTGATGATTTAACAACATTGCTTTGTTCGTTAATGGAATCATGCGGAATCCAAACTGCACTTATAACAACGCCCGGTCATATTTTTGTTGCGTTTAATACTAAAATGACATACAGTAAAACTTGGGAAAATCTTTCTGAAGAATATGGCGTTTTAGATGTAGATGGAACAGTTTGGATTCCTATTGAAGTGACTGCGGTTGGAAAAGGATTTTTAGAAGCATGGAAAATCGGTACTTCGATTTTGATGACAGAAGATTTTGAATTTGTTTCTGTTGAAGATTCTTTTACTCGATATAAAAGCGTTACTGCTATAATTCCAGAGAAAGAGTTGTATGTCGAAACTCAGATGGAAAAAAATCTTAATAGGGAAGCTGAGGAAAAAATAAATTCATTATTTAATAATTCATTACAAAAAAATTCTGTAGAATGTGTAGAAGTTGATGAATTAAATATTTTAGCAGAGGAATATTTTTTGGTTGGTCAAATTGAAAAATCAATAGAAGTTCTTTTAAAAGCATATTCGCTTGAACAGAATAACCAAAATGTTTTAGAAAATTTAGCAGAATTGTACCGAATAAAAGGTGATGAAAAAGCAAGTAAAAAATATTTTGATAAAGCACAAAAAATACAAAACAATTTTGCCGAAAAAGTAAAAACTCAAACTCGCGAAAGTGATAACTCGTCAATAAGTTTAAAAAATAAATCAGCGGTAAAAAAATCTATTGGTGGTGTTCGAATTAAAAATAAACAAGGAGTTATAAAAAGAACTAAACCTGTAGTAAGTAATATAAAGTCAGAAACTGTTACACAACGAAGTGTTCAAACAACATCGAGTCGTGCAGATGAAATAAATATTTTTAAATGGAAGAAATAATGAAAAAACGTTTTTATTTGATTGTTCCAATTTTTGGAATTTTGGTAAGTTTATTTTTTGTTGGGTCAACTGTAGATTTTAAAATACGAGATTTGTTTTTCAAATTGAATAATAAGTTTGATGAATCGAAGAAAGTTGTTCTTGTAAATATTGATGACAGCTCAATTGAAAATGTCGGTTCTTTTCCATGGACACGAGATATTTATGCAGAATCAATTTTAGTTCTAAAAGAATTGGGTGCAAAAAATATCACTCTTGATTTAAACTTTGTTGATAGTAGTTCAAAAATGTTGTTTGTTGATTGTGACCAATATTTGTCAAATTATATTAAGGTCGTTCAAAATGTAAATATCCCGATGATGATGGTAAATCAAAGAGATGTTTCTCGATATGATGAAAAATTTGTAAAAGAAAAATTTGCTTTGAAAAATGCAAAAGGACATAATGATACGGTTACAAAAAGTTTTGATTCAATTTGGCCATGTCTTGATGCTTTTTCTTATTCGACAAAGGATTACGGTTTTGTAAATGCAGAGCCTGATAGAGATGGCAAGTTGAGAAAGATTCATCTTGTTGCAAAATGTGATGATAAATATTATGGACAACTCATGTTCAATGTTTTGCTAAGGGAATTGGGGAATCCTGTAGTTGAAATTTCAAATGAAAAAATTTTATTAAAAGATTGCAATATTAATGAACAAAAAAAGGACATTGAATTACCTAGAGATGAAACAGGTGCAGTAATTTTGAATTTTCCTAAAAAAGATTTCTTTGATTATAATGCAGTTACAGCTTGGAATGTTTATAGAATTAAATTGCTAGAAAATGATTTGGTTGCTAATGTTCTGCAGATGGAAGATGATGGATTTTTTTCATTTACTCCTGATTTTCATTCGCCATATGTTTCTTGTTTAAAAATGATAGATGCGAAAGAGTTTTTATTTTCGGATTTAACAATTGATGAAAAATTATTAAATGAAAGATTTGAAAAATATTTAAAAACAAAAAATGAATTTTTTACACAGGTACAAATTTATTTGGATAGTTCGATTGAAGAATTATTGTTAGAAGAAGCAGAAGGTGATGACGAAACGACAGAGTATATAAAAGAATATTTTATAACTCTAAGAAAGCAGAATGAAGAATTGACAATTTCAAAAGAAAAAGTAAAATCACTTGTTCAAGATTCATTTTGTATAATTGGAACTTGCGCATCTAGTACTACAGACTATAATGCTACATTGTATCAAGAGCGTTATCCAAATGTTGGTGTAAATTATGTTTTGGCAAATATGATTTTATCTGGTGAAAATTTTATTAAAGATTGTAAATGGTATTATTCATTTATATTCGCAATAATTTTGTCATTTATGTATACATTTTATTTTTCTAGAAAAAAATCAATTTTAAGTAAAGTAATTGTTGGAATTGTTTTTGTAATTCTTAGTATTTTAATTCCATATATTTTATTTGTAAAAGTAAATATTTATTTTGGAACGATTATTCCGTTGTGTAGTATAACTGTTACTTTTGCTATTTTGATTTTATATTCAACTTTTGTATTTTCAAAAGAAAAACATTTTTTACAAAATGCATTTGGAAAATATTTGTCGCCAACAGTAATTGAAAACTACATTGAAAATCCTGAAAATTTAAAATTGGGTGGTAATAAAGTTTGGATGACTGCAATGTTCACTGATATTCGGGGATTTTCTACTATTTCTGAGAAACTTGAAGATCCTCAGAAATTAGTTTCTTTGTTAAATAAATATCTGACAACGATGTCTGATATAATTTTAGCAAATGGGGGGACCATTGATAAATATGAAGGTGATGCAATTATTGCATTTTTCGGAGCACCTATTTATGATGAACGTCATGCTATAAACGCTTGTCGTGCTGCTGTCCAAATGAAAAAGGCTGAAATAGAATTTAATAAAATGATTCATGAAAGCGGTGAGTGTGATGATGAAATTTTTACTCGTATCGGAATTAATACTGGTGATATCGTTGTTGGTAATATGGGTACAAATAGTAAAATGAATTATACTATGATGGGCTCGGCAGTAAATCTTGCGAGTAGATTAGAAGGTGTGAATAAGCAATACGGGACAAAGGGTATTATAATTAGCGAAACTACAAAAAATGAAATTTCAAATAACTTTGCAATTCGCACTTTGGATAGAGTTAGAGTTGTTGGAATAAAAAAAGCAATTCGAATTTTTGAAGTGATTGATGAAACTGAATTTACAACAGATGATAAATGGCGCTTGATTGAAAAATGGCAAAAAGCAATTTATGCGTATGAAACAAAAGAATTTGAATCTGCAAAAAAACTATTTGACTATATTCATCGTGTTGATAAAGAAGATTCTGTTGCTAAATTATATTCTGCTCGATGTACAAAATATTTAAAAACTCCGCCAACGGAAAAATGGGACAACATAATTAATTTGACAGAAAAATAAAAGTCTATTTATTTTGTTTGAGTTCTTTAATTGTAAAAACAACTTTTGAATATTCAGCAATAGATTCATAGTCGATAAAAATCAAGTCGGATTTGTTTGCTTGAATATTTTTAAGTTGAATTGCAAGGGAAGTTGTTTCTTCTTTTTCGGGATTTTTCCAAGATGTCTCAGGAAAAGTTTGAATTGATTCAAAGGGAATGAATCTTGATGAGCCAATAATTCCGTTTGTATATATACCATTAATTTTTCCAAACACAAGTTCTTTTGCATTTATATAACACGCAAGGCTTGCAATAATCGACATTAAGCAGCAAACAAAAGTTGTTGCTTTTGTAATTAAGGAAAAGAAAATTAAAAGTGGGCATAGAATAAAAACAAAAATGATTTTTGAACTTTTGGGACTCGAAGTTTTTAAAATACATTCACCAGAAGATTTTAAAATTTTTTTTCTCCATGGTTTTATAAGACTTAGTTGAATAATAAAAAATAAAAGTGAAATAATAGCAAAAATTAATTTAATCCATTCATTAAGTAAATTCATTTTGTCCTCGATTAATTATTATTTCGTTTTTGAAAAAACCAAACTTTTAGAGCTTTTTTTGCAGATTCAAACGCAATAGGAATATTTTCAATATCATCAAGTGAATTAATTTTAATACTTTTAAAATTAACGACTTCAGATTCTTGACCTTTCATTTGGTCAATAATTTTATAATTATTATTTTTGAATTTTGCTAAAAAGAAAAGATCACATGTTTTGTAAATAAAATTTTTGTAAGGGTACGTATTAGGAAAACTTGCAATATATTCGATGCTATCAGGCGTAATACCGGTTTCTTCTTTGCATTCTCTAAAAACAGCATTTTCGGCAGATTCATCTATGTCGCAAAATCCTCCCGGTAAAGCCAAAAATCCTTTTCGGGGCTCTTTCGCGCGGACTTCAAAAATAATTGAGTCATCAATGTCTTGAATTATTAATCCAACAGCACAAGCAACATTATTGTATAAATCAAAACCGCAATCTTTGCAAAACCATTTTTGATTATTAATAAAATCAATTGATGTACTTTTACAAATTGGGCAAAAGTTAAATTTATTAGGCATAGTTTTACTCATCTTGTGGGATATCGGCATTTTGTCTTTCTCTAATTGCACGCGAAAGAGCCGCAATCTTTGATGTTAGGTCTTTAGAATTTTTGCTAGTAAAGATTTTGTCACAAGCAGTGCTGACTTCGGTAATTGCAACAGCAATTTGATGTTCAAATTTTCCTGCTCTTACACTAGCGCTTGGTTCAATTGATTTAAAGTTTTCAAAACAAGTTTGAATTTGATTTCTAAGTTCAGGGTAATTTTCTTGTAAGTTGAATGCTTTTTGATTGAGAATATCCATTCGAGAAAATAATGTGTCCATCGCTTCTTTAGCAGTGGCTTGATTTACTTTTGTATATTTTGATTTTTTAAATAGAGAAAAAAATTTCTCTAAAAGTGAATTTATTTTCATAATGTAAATGTTACAAATTAAACTAATTTTTGTCGAGTGGTAATTTAAAATTTTATATAATTGAAATCAATTGAAATATACTTTAATATTTTTTTGTGGAAAAATTATTGAATATTAAAGTTGAAAATAATAATTTAGATTCTTATAAGTTATGCGATTTTGAAAACAAAAAAAATTCTTTGTCTCTAGACGAACAAATTGAAAACCTTTCGCCTACTGGATTAAAAATCATTCAAAATAAAAAATTATTTATGTTTGGAATCGATGCAATTTTATTGAATGATTTTACTAAGGTAAAAAACAATGATATTCTTGTAGACTTGTGTACAGGGAATGGGATAATTCCTTTATTGCAATCAAAAAAAAAATTGGTAAAAATATTTGGAATTGAAATACAAAAGATGTCTGCTGAACTTGCTGTTCGAAATGTTTTAATAAATCATCTTGAGGAAAAAATTAAAATTATCAATGATGATATAAAAAATATTTTTGCACATTTTCAGCCTCAATCAATAAATGTTGTAACATGTAATCCACCATATATGAAAATTGATTCGGCAGTAAAAAATTCTACAGATTTTATTTCGATTGCTCGTCATGAAATTTTGTGCACAATAGAAGATGTAATCAAAGCTGCAAATTTTTTATTAAAACCAAATGGTCATTTTTATTTAATTCATAAACCTGAAAGAATTTTTGAAATTTTCGAAATTGGACAAAAATTTAATCTTGAGATAAAACGCATGCGTTTTGTTCAACCCAGTGTAGAAAAAAAAGCAACAATGGTTTTAATTGAATTAGTAAAATGTGCGAAACCTGGAGTGTGTATCGAAAGTCCTTTGATTATTTATAAGGATATAGGAATTTATTCTGACGAAGTTCAAGAGGTTTATAAAAAATGATTTTTATTGCTTTATGTTTTTTATTAAGTTTATGTTCATGTGGGAACGAAAAAATTGATGCACAAACGGAATATATTTTTGGAACTGTTTGTACTGTTAATCTTTTTGAAGATGGAACAGAAGAATTATATAAAGAAGTTTTTTCGCGACTTAATTCAATTGATAATATGTTTAATGTGAATGAACCTGATTCTGAAATTTCTAAAATTAATTTATCAAAAGGAAAAGAGGATGTTCAAATTTCTAAAGAGTGTTATGAGCTTTTAGTTTTTTCAAAAGAGATGGCGGTTCTGACAAATAATTCTTTTAATCCTACTTTGGGAAGTTTAACTTTTCTTTGGAAAGAAGCGACTGATTTAAAAAAAGTTCCTTCGATTGAAAAAATTAATCAAGCAAAAAAGCATTGTAATCCAGATTCTCTTGTGTTGTTAAAACAGGACTCTTCTGAAAAAGACTGTATGCCAGATGAAAATTCAGGGGAAAAATATTTTGCTAGATTAACTGATTCAAATACAAAAATTGATTTGGGGGCAATTGTAAAAGGTTATGCAACTGATGAAATCGTAAAGATTTTGAAAAATAGAAATGTAAAGCGGGCAATTATTGATTTGGGTGGGAATATTTATGTTCATGGAAAAAAATCACAATCTGAAAAATGGAAAGTTGGTATAAAAAATCCCATTGAAAAAAATTCTACTCCAATAAAAATTATTGAAGCAGAAGATTCTAGTATTGTTACAAGTGGTGATTATGAAAGATTTTTTGAAGTGAATGGAAAAAAGTATCATCACATAATTGATTGTAAAACTGGGTTTCCGGCAGAAAGTGGACTAGCAAGTGTTTCTATTATATATTCCAAAAGTGTTTATTGCGATGTTTTGTCGACGGCATATTTTGTTGCAGGAAGTGATGCAGATTTTGTAGAAAAAATGGGTTTGAAAAATGTGCAGATTGAATTTATAAAAAGCGGTGGGGAAGTTATAAAATAAAAAAATAACTTGTTGTAA
>JAZUSR010000054.1:0-4234 GCA_045606765.1 Treponema sp. | reverse complement strand
AGAGGATGCTTTTTCAAACTGTAAGTCATTAACTAATATAGAGATATCTGAGAATAATGAAACTTTTACAATGGTAGATAATTTTTTATATGATAAAAAAGAAAAAATGTTGCACACATGTTTTTCAAAAAAAACAAATGTCGTAATCCCTAACGGTATTCTTAAAATAAATAATGGTGCTTTTTTTGGCTGTGATTCATTAAAAAGTATTACAATACCAAATTCAGTTACAACTATTGAAAAAGAAGCTTTTTATAGCTGTGATTCATTAACAAGCATCACAATACCAAATTCAGTTACAACAATTGGAGAGATGGCTTTTTCTAACTGTGATTCATTAAGAAGTATCACAATACCAAATTCAGTTACAACAATTGGAGATATGGCTTTTTCTTACTGTGAAGCATTAACAAGTATCACAATACCAAATTCAGTTACAACAATTGGAAGTAGAGCTTTTTCTGACTGTAAGTCATTAACAAGTATTACAATACCAGATTCTGTTATATCAATTGGATATTATGCTTTTGATGATTGTGATTCATTAACTATTCAATGTAATCCTGGTAGTTATGCAGCAGAATATTGTAATGAGTATAATTTAGAATATTTTGTTACTCCTGATAGGTTATAAATTAGAGTTGGGGAATTATAAAGAAAAAGATTTATAAAAAATAATATATTTTGTAAGATAAATTCAAATTGTTTATTTGTGTAATTTCTAATAGATTATAATCTTTTTTGGTGGTATTTTTTTGACATTTCAATTTCCCAATGTATAATAAATCATTATGACAAAAATCCAAGAAATGCTGTTTCAAAATCAAGATTTAAAATACAAAGAATTTCACGCAAAACTTATGCCAACAATTAATCCTGAATCAATAATTGGAGTTCGCACTCCTGTTATTCGAACTTTGGCAAAAGATTTATTCAAAAACAATCTTGAACTTGTAAGCAACTTTTTTTTGGAACTTCCCCACAAATATTACGAAGAAAATAATCTGCATGCATTTTTAATAGAACAAATCAAAGATTTTTCTGAATGCGTTTTACAAACCCAAAAGTTTTTGCCTTTTATTGACAATTGGGCAACTTGCGACAGTTTTAAACCAAAAACTTTTAAGAAAAACCTTCCACAACTTTTAGAACTTTCCAAAACCTGGATCAAAAGCAACCACACATACACATGTCGTTTTGGAATGGGCTGTTTTATGAACTATTTTTTAGATGGCCAATTTTCCCCTGATTATTTTGACTTAATTTTATCCGTCAAAAACAACGATTACTACATAAAAATGATGAAAGCCTGGTATTTTGCAACCGCCCTCGCAAAACAATACGACAGTGCCCTCAAAATCCTTCAATCAAACCGCCTAGACCAATGGACTCACAACAAAACAATCCAAAAAGCAATAGAAAGCTATAGGATTTCTGAAGAAAAGAAAGAAGTGTTAAGGAATTTGAAAATTCGGGATTTTGGGAAATGAGGAAAACAGTGGGAATTAGAGAGAATTTCCACTACTTTCTTCTAGTTTTGATTCAAAGGAATCGCTTTTGATATATCCGACAAGTCTTTTATTAAGGGGCACTGTTGTCATAAATCCAAGAGTAACTAATCCTTCTAAGTCTGAGCGCACGGTTTTAATTGAAACACCTAAAATATTTATTAGATTTTTACATTCAAAAATTGATGAAGGCTTTTCTTGAATCATTTTTAGAATATGCGCCTGGCGTTCGTTTATATTTTTTATATTTTTAAATTCAAGTAATGCATTAGTTTCTGTAGTTTTTCTTTGAAGATATATTTTTAGTTCTTCAAAAGATTCTTTTAAAACTTTCATATTATATTGTATAAAGTATCCTAAATCAAAATTGTCATGTTCTGTGCATAAAAATGCTTTTTCATATAGATTTTTTTTCTTATAAATAATTCTAGAGATAGAAAGAAATTCTGTCATCCAATATCCTTTTTTTAGCATATACCAATAAAAAAGTGAGCGTGCAGTTCTTCCATTTCCTTCAACAAATGGGTGAAGGAATGAAATCAAAAAATGTATGATTATTGCTTTTATTATTGGATGAATAAAAGTGTCATCTTTATTTGCAAAATCACATAACTGATTTATTATTTCTGGAATTTTTTCATATGATGGAGGTTCGTGGGCAACTTCACCTGTAATTCCGTTTACAACAAAAATGTTATTATCTTTTCTAAAACTACCTTCATCTTGTTGATTGTCTAATGTTTTTTCTGTAATTTTTTTATGTATTTCTAGTAAAAGGTCTGGAGTTAAATTAGTATTTTTTTGTTCTGATAAAAAACGAATTGTATTGTAATTATTAAAAATCATCTGCTGACTTTTATCTTTTGGTTTTGTTTGTTTTCTAAGCATTTCTTTTGCAACTTTTCTTGTTGTATTTGCACCTTCCATCTGGCTTGAAGCAATTGCTTCTTCCATAATTGAACTTAACAGATAATATTGTTTGTTTTTTTCAGATATTGTTGTAGAACCTGATAGTGTACCTCCAAAATTCATATCAAATTCATGAAGTAATTGTTGATTATGATTTGTAATGTGAAAAGTGAATGAAAATTCGCCAAAATTTATCTGATTTGCGTAAATTATTCGTGAAAATTTTACAACTTGCCATAAAACTTCGGAAGACAATTCTTTTGTTCCATAATATTTTATTTTATCCCAATATGAATAATCATTTTCTATTTTCAATAATAATTCTTTGTATTCTGTTGTAGAAAGAATATGCATTATTTGCTCTGGGGAAATTATGTTTTTATCTGTAATCAACGGTGGATTTTCAATCATATTATTAGCATAACATTTATAAAAAGAAAACTCAAGGAAAATAGTGGGAATTAGAGGGAATTCCCACTATTTTTTGTGATATTTATAATTATCTTTTTTCGTTATCCCAAAACTCTTTCGATTTCTTTTATTGCAAACAGTAATTTCTCAAGATGTTCTAAGAAACAAATTTTGTTTTATTCCTGCACTAGAAAGATATGACCATCAATTTACAGATTCGGAACTGTGCGAAAGATGGAAAATAACTAATGAAGAATGGGATTATATCGATTCACGAATATATGACATTGAATAAAATAATTTTCCATACAGAACACGGAACGCAGTGACGTATTCGCCCAATGCCGTAGAATGACATTGAATAAACTTTTCACAAAGGAGGAAAGAGTTGAAAAAGTAGAAATATAAGCGTATATTATTAGTAAGAGGTATTTATGCCAACAGTTTTTAGATATGGGGAATTTAGATTTTATTTTTTCTCTCGAGAAGAAATTAGAAAACATATTCATGTTTCATCACCCAATGGAGAAGCTAAAATCTAGTTAGAACCAGAAATAACTGTTGCAAAAGTTATTGAACTATCAAATCAAGATGTCACTAAAATATTAGACATTGTAAAAGATCATTTGGAGGAAATAAATGACTTCTGGAACAAACATTTTAGTCAAAACTAAAACAGCAGAAATTCAAAATATATCTTCTTTTGGTTTTTGGATTTTTGATGGAGAAACTGAATTTTTTATTTCATTCAAAGATTATCCACAATTTTTGTCTTGTTCAATAAATCAAATTACTAATTTCACTGTAGATTTATGTGGTAATTTTCATTGGGAAGCTTTAGACATTGATATAGAAAAAGATTCACTTGAAAAACCTGAAAATTATCCTTTAATTTACAAGGCGTAAAATTTTGCTAAGAGGTATTTATGCCATTAATTTCTTCTTTTTTTGGTATAGATGTACTTTAGAGATGATGATAAACATCATACTCCTCATTTTCATGCTAAATTCGGTGAATTTGAAGCATCTATAGATTTTGAAGGAAATGTTCTTGCAGGAGAATTTCCTCCAAATAAATTAAAATTAGTTGCTGCATGGGCAGAAATCCATAAAGAAGAATTAAATGCATTATGGGATGTAATGCAAACAAGTGATGAATATTTTAAGATTAAAGGACTTGATTAATGAAATATCCAAAATTAATTCAAAATCTAAACAGCCCGTGATTGTTGCAGTAAACAAAAAATTGAGAATGACCGCGACGGGAAAATCTTGCTTGTGGATTTTGTTCTGGGTAAAGTTTTTTGATTTCTACGGAATCTGGGCCCACGCAAGAAATCCATGAAATGTGGTGAGTTTTTGTCATTGGGTGGTCTAGAGTGACAAAAAATTCATCTTCCACATTT
>JAZUSR010000053.1:0-6427 GCA_045606765.1 Treponema sp. | reverse complement strand
AAATAAATTTGTTTTCATTAAAATGAAGTTGGGATTTTATAAATAGTTTTATTAATACTGGAATAAATGTTATAGATAATATGTATGAAAAAATAATTGATGAAATTATAGAAATTGATAGATCTGTAAATAATTCGCCAAAAATTCCAGGTAATAAAAAAAATGGAATAAAAACAATAATTGTAGTTATGGATGAGCTAAAAATCGATTTTTTTGATTTTATAATCGACTGGTACATATTTTTGTCTGTTAATATTTTCCCATTTGAATTTGAAATTATGGTTTCTAAAATGATAATTGATGAATCAACTGTCATTCCAATTGCAATCGTAATTCCCGATAAAGAAAAAAGATTAATTGTCTTAGAAAAGAGATTAAGTATAATAATCGAAAATAAAATACATAAAGGTATTGGAAAAGAAATGATTAGTGATAATTTGATATTTTTGAAAAATATATAAATTACAAAAAATGTTATAAGACTTCCAAAGATTGCAGATATAAACACATTTAATATCGAGATTTTAATCTCATTTGAAAAGTCTTGGATTACTTTAAATTTTATACTAGGATAATTTTCTTCTGTTTCTTTAATTTTTTTTATGATTGATTTTGTTGTTTGAATCGGATTTGATTTACTTTTTTTGTAAATGTCTATTAAAACACATTCTTTGGAATTGCAAAAGGCAAAATTTGTTTTATTTTTTTTGCTTGAAGAAATTGTTCCAATATCTTTTAATGCTATTGGGTAATTTTTTGATGGAATAAATGTATTCATTATGTCATTGTAATTTTTGAATAGATTTGATGATTTTAAAATATATTCATTTTCTTTATCTTTGATTGTTCCTAATGGGTATTCATAATTTGTTGATTTTAATATATCGGATATATCGATAAGTGAAAGATTTAATTTGTTTAATAAATTGGGGTCGAATGTAATTGTGATTTCTTCTTCTTCGCCCCCTCTGATTTGAATTTTCCCTACTCCGTTAATTGTTTGTAAGATGTGTTTAAATTCTTTTGATGCAAAATCTTTTGTAAAAATTAAATCAGAGGTATTTGGGATAAGTGCAAGTGTAAGAATTTTATTTTTGTCTGTTGTAAAAATCTCAACTTCTGGTTTATCGCAATCGTTTGGAAGAATGTTGGATAATTTGTCAATTAATTGTTGCGATTCGATTAAGGCAGAATTGATATTGGTTTTATAATGTAATTCAATTTTTATAAAGGACATTCCATCACGAGTCGTTGATGAAATATTTTTAATTCCTTTTAGCGATGAAAATGCATCTTCTATTGGGATAGTAACCAATTCTTTCATTTGGGCTGCAGGGATTCCTTGATATGAAGTAGATACTAAAATATGCCTATCTGAAATTTGTGGAAGGAAATCCATTGGAATGGTGAATATAGAAATTATTCCACTTATGCACACTAAAATTGAAAGCATTATAATTGTTAGAGGTCGTTTTAATGAATACTCAATAATTTTGTTCATTTAAAGTCCTTAGTTTTTATTAAAAGTAAAAGAAATTGTTTTTTTTAATTTGTTGTCTTTGTTATCTACAATATTTTCCGGAATTGAAATTTTTATTAAACCATTTTTATCATGGTTTTTAACTGTTGCTTCAACTTGGATGAATGAATAATTTGTTTGATTATTTAAATTAAACTGAATGTTTTTCAAAAGAGGATCTGTGTTTACATTAAATTCCTCTTTTGAAAGACTCTCTATTTTGATTGGTTCGATTTGAATGCAATTATTTGTTTGCGCGATTTTAAAATTTTCCATGAATGATATTTGGTTAATTTTTTTAGAATATTCTGAGATTTTAAATGCAAAAATGAAATAAATGTTTTGATTTGGGTGTTCAATGTTTGCAGTGGGGAAGATATTGACTGGAAAAGTTATGTCAGAAAAATTTGAACTTTCTGTAAGTTCAATTATTTGATCACCAATAAGTATAAAACCATTGATATATTCAACTGGTCTATTGTTTTCATTGTTGAAGTTTAGTAAAAAAATATTTTCTGAAATTTTGTTATAATTTTTATCTAAGATGTTTTCTGAAATTGATAATTTATAGTTTGTATTAAATTTTGGTTTTTCTTTTAGTTTTATTATGAGTGATTTTTTTTCATAAGTTGGAGTTTCAATTTCAAAATCTAATGTAGGTGTGAAGTTGATTTCTGCGGAATAATTTTCAGGATTTAGTTCTTTTGAAAAAAGAATTTTAAAATTTGTATCAAATTTTATATTGTCGTTAATTATTGTGTTACTTAATTGATTTGAAGTTTCATCAGTTATAGAAAATACTTTGTATGTAGTTTCTGAATTATCAATGTTATAGTTATCAGTGTATTCAAAATCTGTTTTTAAGAAATTGTTGTATACATTTTTTAGGTTTGTATTAATTTTAAAAAAATAATATGTGTTATTTTTTTTATTTTCAAGGAAAGTGATTTTAACATGATTGTTATCTGTGTTCCATTCTTCAATATATTTAATTGCTGGCGAAATATTAAAAGAATTTTTAAAAGAGTTAGTTTCTATCGGAGAATTAAAATAGATTTCAATGTGGTTATCTGACATAATGAAATTTTTGATTTCTGGCATGATGTCACATTCTTTTGTTGAAAATGTTTTAGAATAATTTTCTAAGATGGAATTTCCTTTTGTGTCTTCGCAATTTTTTGAAATTGAAAACTTATATAAATGATTCTTTGTAATTTTATTTATTGGAAAATATGAAACGCAGTTTTGTTCAAATAAATAAGTTCCATCTTGTAATATTTCATCTTCAAAAAAGTTAAATGATTCTATGAATTTATATTTATTTATTTCTGAAGTAAAATAAATTTTTAAAAATGTTTCATTGTATTCGTAATTTGAGATTTCAAAATCTTTTAAAATTTGATTTGTACAACTTGTACAAAAAAGCAAAAGAGCATTTAATAATGTTATTTTGAAATAAATAGAGCGCATAGGTTTTCCTCCAGGTATTCGTTTTCTGTGCTTTTTATATTATTTGGGGAACTGTTAATTGTAAGTTTGTAAATGTCGTCATTTTTATCTGAATATGAGAAGTTTGAGAATTCGAATATTATTTCATAATCATTAAGATATGAAATTTTTTCTAATGATGGATAATTTAGATTTTTGGGAAAGAATGATTCTATGGAAATTAGTTTTTCTAAATTAGTGATGTTTGATTTGTCAATTGGTTTTGAAAAACTGATTTTGATAAATGATTTATTTAAATCCGAAATGTTTATTGTTGGAATATTATTTAGATTATTAAAATCAGTTGTTTCTGGAAAAAAATCTAAATTAGTTAATCCGTTTATATTTATTTTTTCGATTTTTAAAAAATTATTTTCAGGTGTGAAGTTGAACTCAATCGATTTTTGTAGTTTTATTCCATTTGAGTCTTTTATATTTTCATCGATTTTGATAGTGTATTTTTCTTGAATGTTAAAATTTTCATCTGGAATAAAAATGATTCTGAAATTATCTTTGTAAAAATTTCCGTTCGTTTTTGGGGAGATTGAAAAATTTGTTTTAAAAGATTCAATAGAAACATCTTTGTTAAAATCAAACGCAAGAGCATTGTTGATTTTGATGTTTGTTAATACATTTGTTTCTTGCAAAAAAGAGTTTTCTATTATTTTATAGTCATATGTATTGATGTCTGTTATTTCTGCACCTTGGATGGATTTTAACTCCAGTATTTTTATATCGAGATTTGGAATAAATTCTTGTGTGTATGTTGTAAATAATTCATAGGTATCTTCAGATAAAAATTTTTTTACATCGAATTTATATAAGGTGTTTGCCGTCCAATTATCTTCAGGTAAAATTTTTACTGTCTTGTTATCGTTGGAATATTCTTTTTTAATTCGTATAAATGGAGTGATAGAAAAGTTTTCTTCAAATTGTAAAATGTTTATTGGTTTGTTGAATTCTAAATATAAACTTTTATCTGTTTTATTTGGTGTTATAAAATTTGTTAATAAAAACGGCGTTGAATCTGTTTTGTAAAAAAAATTATAGGTTTTTGAAACTTCGTAAATTCTATTATCACTTGTTAGTAGATTTCCATTTAACTTAATTGAATAATATGAACCTTTTTTCCAATTGGTAAATGGAGTTATTTTAATTTTTGTATCTTCATAAATGAGATTATATTTGATTGAATTGCTGTTTTCATAAACTGAAATAATTTCAGTCAGCGAACTTTCTTTTACGGGGATTGAAAAAATGATTTCAAAAGATTCTTCATTTAAATAGATAGAATTCTTTTTTAAATTTGATTCAATCTTTAATTCTTCAAAACTAACAATTGAACATGATGTAATAAAAAGTAAATTTAATAACAGAGTTTTATAAAACTTTAACATATGTACCTTCCTTGATTTTGTTTGATGGATTTATGATAATTGTTTGGTCTGGTTCTAGCCCGGATTTGATGTAAGCTTGTCCATTTTTTATTGTTTCAATCGTTATATTTTGTTTAAATGCAATATTTTTCTTTACTATAAAACATTCTGCATCTTCATTTGCAATGTTTATAAGCGCATTTTCTGGCACTGTAATGTAATTGTCGGAATTGTTTTTTTCGATTGAGCATTTTAAATACATTCCAGGTTTTGCAAGCTGCTCGTTATTTATGAACATTGCTTTGACATTGAACATTCCAGTTGTGCTATCTGCAATTGGACTGATTTCTGATATTGTACATGAAAAGGTTTTGTCAATAGATGGAATTGTAATAGATGTTTTGTTTCCAATTGAAATATTGTAAATATTATTTTCCTGAATATTAATTGAAGCATAGCAATTTGAAATATCCATTATTAATACAACAGATTCATTTTGATTTATGTATTCACCTTTTTCGTAATTTGTTTTCCCAATTATTCCTGACAGAGGGGCTTTTATAATCAAATTGTTTAAAAGATTTTCAATTAATAAAATGTTTTTCTTAGCATTTTCTAGTTCAGCTTGTGCAACTTTTAGATCCGCTTGGGTAATTTGTGTGTTAAAATTTATGATTTGCTTAAAAAGTTCATCAGTTGATTTTGACGGACTGATTCCGGCTTTGATTAAGTCTTCTTTTGAAAAACCTAGTGACATGATTTCTAATTCTTTATTTAAAATTGATAAGTTAGATTCTTGAAGCGTAATTTCGTCTTTTAAATCGTTGATTGCTTGATCTGTAATTCCTCCAAGCTTATTAAGTTCTTGATTTGTTGAAAGTTGTTCTTTTAATTTTTTTATTACTAGGGTTGTTTTTGATATTTCTGTCTTCTTATTTTCGATTTCATATAATTTGGATTTTGCAAATTGTTCATCTTCAGTTAGCTTTGCTTTGTAAAGTTCTACATTTGCCAATGCTGAATTTAAATTGTTTTGATATTGAGCATGTTGAATTTCAAGTTCTACATTTTTTAATATGTAAAGGATTTGTCCTTGTTTTACATAGTCACCTTCTTTTACTTTTTTTTCAATAACTGTTCCGGCAACAAGATTTGTAATTTCATTTTTTGTTTGATAAATTACACTACCAAAAGTTTCTATAGGAATTGAAATTTGGTTATATTTTGTTTGAATTGTAGAAACTGAAATTTCTTCACTTGGTTTTGTTTTAATTTTTGTTTTGCTTTTGATGAAAAGTATAATTAAAATAATAAAAACCACAGAAAAGGTAATTAATAGAAGTCTTTTTTTCATTTTGTTTCTCCTGTTAAAATTTTTAATTTCTTTTGAATTAGTAAAAGATTAATTTGTTGATTTAATAAATTTATTTTTGCTTCATTTAAGTTAATTTTTTCGTTTATATAATCAGATACTTTTATTAAGCCGTTTTTGCTTTGGTATTCGATTATTGATAATTTTTCTTCTTTGAGTCTGATTGATTCTGTTAATAGTAAAATAAAATCAATGAGTGAATCGTGTTGATTAATTAATTGAGTTGTTGATTTTTTTAATTCTTTTAATTTGTTTTCCTGGATGATTAATGATTGATTGTAAGAAATTTTTCTAAGTCTTTGATTTGAAAAATAGTTTAATTCTGGAACAATGTTAGTTGAAAAATTATTAGAAGCTGAATTAATTCTTTTTTTATTTACACTAAGAGAATTAGAAAAGTTTGTAGGAAAAAAAGGTAATGAGTCAAATGATAAAACTAAACTTACTGAATATGTTGGTTGTGTCAAAGGAAAGTTATTGCCAGAAAAACTAACTTCCCCATGTAGCGAAATTGACGGTAAAAAAAATAACTTGTTCATAAAGTTTTGTTTTTTCTGAAAAGATGTTTCTAAATCTATTTTTTTCAATTCGATATCATTGGTTATTATCTTTTCTTCAATAAGTTTTTGCTGTTTTTTGATTTTTTCTTTTTCGAAGTCGGATCGTAGCCAT
>JAZUSR010000052.1:0-7232 GCA_045606765.1 Treponema sp. | reverse complement strand
AACAACAAAAAGAAAATAACAAATTTAGGAATGATTATTTATCTATGAATTTACATGATAGAGATATTACAAAAAAAGCTTTCGCTGAAGGTAAAGAAGAAGGTCTTTCTCAAGGGATTGAACAAGGTGCAGAACAAAAAGCCATTGAAACTGCGAAAAAGCTATTTTCAATGGGACTTTCTGTGGAACAGGTTTCAGAAGGAACAGGGCTTTCTTTAGAAAAAGTACAAGAACTTGTAAATAATAAATAAGCGTAATCAACACTTTGATTGAAGAATTTACACCCCTGCACTTCTTCATTATTCATCGCATTTTGATCTAAAGGTACAAAAACAAAAGATCAAATCACGCTTTACTCAAGCCCTACCGGTATTCACTAAACAAAGCAAGCAACGTTAGTTACGAACAAATCCGCGTGGTCATATACCGCTTTGCTCAAGGCATACCGGTATTCACTAAACAAAGTAAGTAACATTAGTTACGAACAAATCCGTGTGGTCATATACCGCTTTGCTCAAGGCATTGGCTCACCTTTGTACCCGTTTTATATACATTGTAAAACGGGAAGTCGCGTGGCACTCCATTGTTTAAGTTTTCAAAAATTGAAAACCTAAATCCATGTGGCGAATTCCCTCTTTAATTTTACAATAAAAAGTATTAATATAAAGTATATAGATGAATAAATCCTTATTAAGAGTTTTTGCCCTATTTTTTTTCATATCAAATTTTTCTCTTTTTGCAAATAATTCAATCCCAAAAACAAAAAATTGGAGTTTAACAATTTCACCAAATATAGGATTATCTTTTGGGACTCTCGGGGAATACCTATTTTCACAATATGACAAAAATCATATTGTAAGCGATTTACAATGGAATTTTTCACCACTTTTTAAAATTGGACTTATGACTGAATATAACTACAAAAATTTTTTTATCGGCGGAAGTTTTTCATATTTTTTACCTACTACAAATGGGAATATGTACGATTCAGACTATAACAATGATTTTAAGACAAACTATTGCATTTTTGATAATGAATCAATTTTTGCAATTGACGCTTCCTTAAAAGCAAGTTTTAAAATTCCTATAAAAAAAATAAAAGTTTCACCAACAATCCTAGGATTATATTCTGCAAATAGATTTGTAGGAAAAAATGGATACGGATATTTTGGAGACAGAGAAACTAACGGAGGCTGGACTGATACTGATGTTCCCTGGAACGATCCTAGAGCTAGAAAAGCAGCATCTGTTTCTAATATCGAATATTCTCGTGATGAACTTTTTTTATTTTTAGGAACAGAATTAGAATACAAAATAAATAGACTTACCTTTTTAATTGGATTATTTGTTTCACCAATTACGTACACAAATGTTTTAGATTTTCATACTGATCAAACAGGAAATACTCCAGGGTATAAAGCTTATTCAACACAATATGGATATTTTTCAAAATATATGGCAACTCTATCTATAAATTATGAAATAAATAATAAAATAAACTTTTTTCTTAATGTAAATGGTATTTTAAGTTTAATAAATAAAGGAATTCTTGTTACAAACTACGGAAGAACAGGAATATCCTCTGGAATTTTTGCTGAACAAAACCAATTTTATCTTTCAAATCAGCAAAGTGGAAGTAATTTAAAAAAACTGACACTTGATTGGGGTATCAAATTAAAATATTAATTAAAAATTCCCCACACACACTCTCTCTATTAAAAAATCAAAAATAAATCGAAATAATTATAAACCCCATTACAAAATTTAAAACCAAAAAAGGCCTTCGATACTAAATACCGAAAGCCTTTTTATTAAAGTAAACGTTTATTTATTTTACAAGCTGAATATTTAATGTATTTGGAGCTTCCTCATCTTCCCAAATAATTCCTTCTGGGTTATTAGAAATGTCAGCAACACGCCACTGACCTTTTAATGTTTGGTTTCCATAAACATTTGCATAAAAACCAATTCCAGCTTCAATTTTACTTGTTTCACTTCTATTAAGCATTTCGTTTGTAATAGAAATAACTTCTGGGTTACCAATTACTTCATTATCATCCTCTTTAGTAGAAGCAATAGCATCTGCAATTGCATTTAATTCGTCTACTGATTTTCCTGCATACATACGAATTTCATAAGGAGTATCACCTTCTTTTGCAGTTACTACAAAACCAACTTTTAAATTATTTCCATCAACAAAAGAATAACCTAAATCTTTCCAACCATTACCAGGGAAAAAGTCAATCGATGCAGGACCTGTAGCACTGTGATATAGAGAGCCCTGAGTATTCGCAAGAGGCTCAACTCCTGCGTTAAAATTATGAGCTTCAAAATCTTTTTTAGAAATATTTTTATATGCAGTAAGAGTTGCAACAGGTACTCCGCCGTCAGCTTTATAACCTAACAAAATAAAGTTAATAGTACCATCTTTATTATCTGTCTTATTAAAAATAATTCCCATAAGACCAGAATCTGCATTTTTATTTTCCATAATGACATTTAAAGCAATATCTTTTTTCTTAAAAGTCATAATACGAAGAGTTCTTTTCATACTGTCAGTTTCATTTGTATAATCAACACTTCCAACAGCTTCTGCACCATCTTCTTGGTTTTTAGTATCATATTTAATAATTTCGTCATCAAGAAAATCATCAGCTGCCATACATCCTGTAAAGCAAAGTGTAGCAGCAACAACTGCACCCATTAAAATTCTAGTAATTTTTTTCATAAAATCACACCCCCATAAATAGTATTTTAATTGTATAAATAAAATAATAAAAAATCAACATTTATTTTATTGTTTAGCATATCTTTTATTTTTCATGTTATAATAATTATTAAACTACTTTTTTGTATCTTGCGAATAAAATTTGTAATTTTTTTCAAATTCAAAATCCAAAATAATTTTTTGAACATCTTCAACTTTAAGATTTAAAACTTTTTCATATTCTAAAAATAATTCATTTTTAAATTCACTTTGACAAAAACTATTTTGATACAAAAGCAAAGACATTCCAAAATTTGTCATACTAGAATTGTAATAATTTTTTTTCCAAGTTGATTTTATTTTTTGAAGTTTTTCATCCGAAATAAGTTTTAAATATTCTTCATAAGATTCTTTATAAATTAATTCAATCGTCGAAACATTTTTTACATTTAAAATTGTAATAACCCCAAAAGGAACATCTTTTGTAGCCAATTGTGTTTTTACTATCATCTTTTGTTCTTGCAAAACATCGTTACATTTTTTTTCAACAATTAAAGCAAAATCAAGTAAAACAGAATTAAATTGAGAAATATTATTATCATTACAACTTATCCAAAATTGAGCAGGATCTAAAAATTCTTTTGTGGGAACTAAAACCAAAGGGCGTGGGCCAGCCTTCTCTCTTGAAACATCTGTTAAAAATAAATGTGTAAGTTTTACCCTTTTTAAATTTTTGGGAGAATCATTTAATTCAATCTTTATATCGTCAATTTCTTTTTCTGGAATTAATAAACCAAAATTTTGATTTAGACAATTTTTTAATTGTAATTCATCATTAAACGAAGAATAATTTCCACAAATAATTATTGAATATTTATTTGCGTTCAATAAATCTTGGTACGAAACAAGCACATCTGTGTAAGTAATTTTTTTTAAGATATCTTTGTTCATTGAATAAACTGTCAAATATTCTTTATTCTTTATCAATGAATTAATCGCAGCAGAATAAAGTTGATAAGTAGATGATGAAGTTTTTACAATTTGATTTGATTTTTGTTCCATTACGATTGAATCGACAATTGCAGGAATTACATCAGAAAAAAGTAAACTTTCAGAAAAACTTTCTATAACATTTTGTAAATCTTCTGTCAAACATTCAACAGTAATAATTGAATTTTTAAAATCAACTTGAGAAAAAACCTTTGGAAAACTTTTTAACATTTGTTGCGAATATTTTTGGTAAAGAATATTTTGCAAATTAACAGAAAGAAGATTTACTAAAACAGATTCCATTCCATAATCTTTTTTATCATTAATTGCTTGTCCACCTTTTAAAACTACCGAAAAGCAAACTGTATTTGAACTATCTTTTTTGAATGTTAAAACATTTATATTATTATCAAGTGAAAAATTAGAAACATAAGATTTACTTTTTTCTATAAAAAAATCTTTATTTTCAAATTCTTGATTTTCTTGAACAAAGAAAGGTTCTTCAATCGATTGGCGAAGATTCTTATACAATTCACGCGTATACCAAGAACCATTTTTTACAGTTACAATTTCAAATCCTTGAGAAACAAATTGCTTTTTATATTTTTCAAAATATTTAGAATTAACAAAAACAAAAACAAAAGGTTGTTCCGCCTTCATTTTATCTTTTAATTGCTCAACATTTTGGCTTTTCAATTTCTTTGGTCTTGAGATAAAACTATCAAACAAATATTCATAATTTTGTTCACTTACTTGATAATCTTCAACTGCCCAATATTGAGAAAGTAAATCAAGTAATTGCCAAGAATTTTCAATTGAACTAGAAAAATTATTTATTAAAAAATCTTTTGCATTTTCAAAATCATTTTGTGTAATTAAATCAATCGAGTTACAAACTGTCGAAACAAAATTTGAACTACTATTTACAGGAGAAATATTTTTATTTTCCAATAACGATTGAATAATTAATCTTGAAGAACCATTTTTATGAGTACTCTGCGCATTAATATATTCAGGAGAAGATATTTTTAGTTGTCCTTGATTTAACAAGGATTTTTTTAAAACTGAATCATTGTTATTTAATATTGCAGCGGCAAAGTCTGATTGTTCCATCGAAAGATTTGTATATTGAACAACAATTTGAGTCATATCTGGAGAAAATTCAGGATCTGTTAAGACAAACTTTTTTGTTGTAGGTTGAACATCATTTAATTCATTTTTTTCAGTTTCAGAAAATTGAACATTTTTCTTAGTATTCGGAATATAATTAAAATATTTTTCAATAGACTTTAGCATTACATTTTTTTCAACAGGACCACAAATAAATAAAGCACTATTTTTTGGAGTATAAAAATTATCTTTTATATTTTCCAAAAAAACTCGAGCTTCAGAAATTGTCGTTTTAGAAAAAACTCCTGGATAAATTCCAGAATCATGTTTCCAAGGAGTTTGAGAAAATACTCTTGAATCAATACTAGAATTTATAAACCCTTCGATACTAAATGCATTGTTTGTAATTTCTTTTTTTAATTGGCTAAGTTCTTTTTCAAGATCATCATTTGAAAAAATTGGATTAAAAACAGCACTTGAAAGAGTTTCAAGAGCATATAAAAATTCATCATTAGAAACAGTTAAAATATATCGACTCGAATCAGCATTACATTCTACTTCCATTTGATTTAATAAATCTTTTTCAAAAGGAACAGCATATTTAAAAAGCCTTGCATATAATGGAAAAAATCCTGCATTTTTTGGAGTTTGCTTTGAAAACCCAGCTTTTGCAGTATATTCAATACGAACTAATGGAGATGAAAAATCTTCTACAATAAAAACATTCATTCCATTTTGTAAAACATATTCATTTACTTTAAAATTTTCAAAAGTAAAATCTTCAGAAAAGCCTTTAAAAATTGTGACAGTGAAAAATAATAAAATAAACAAAAAAGAATACAATTTTTTCATAATTAACATTATATATATTTTTTTTAATTATACAAAGATATTTTTCAATTTTTTATTTTTATGTTATAATTATAGATATGAAAGGATTTATATTTAAACTGATTTTTTCTATTTTATTAGTTTTAATCGTTGGCGCTTTGGGATATTTGGGTTGGAAAAAAATTACAAAAATTCAAACTGAAAAACTGCACACAACAATTTCAAGAACTTTATCACAATCTGCGGAATTAATTTTATACAAAATGCAGTACACAGATGTAATTGCGATAAAAAAACAAACAGCATTAGGCCTTGCCAAAAGTTATAGCATAGTAAAATTTTCAGGAATAATTCGAATTGGTATAAAAAATTTTGATGATATTAAATATAATATTTCAGAAGACAAAAAATCAATCAATTTAACAATTCCAAAAACCGAACTTTTAGGAAATGAAATTATTTCACAAAAAGTTTTCGATGACAAAAAAAGTATTTTCATTCCAATTCAGACTCAAGAAATTTTTAATGAAATCGACTCGGCAAAAGAAGAAGCTGTAAAAGAAATTCTTGAAGAAGGAATTTTAGACGAAGCAGATGAAAGAGCAAAAACTTACATCAAACAAATGATGCAAAATTTAGGATTTGAAACAATTACAATTAATTAAAAATTAATTGTAAAAATTTTCTTTGATTTAAGGTTTAATACAAACCCTAAAAACGGCCGAGTCAAGGCCTTGAGCAAAGCGTGCCTTGACCGGACGTATTTATTCACTAAAAAAAAGAGACACCAATGGAATTAGAAAAAGAAATATTAGAGCAAAAAATTTCTCAACTTCAAAAAATAATAAACTCTTCTTCGAATATCGTTTTCTTTGGAGGTGCCGGAGTTTCAACAGAGTCTGGCATTCCAGATTTTAGAAGTACCGATGGTCTTTACCATCAAAAATGGAACTATCCACCTGAACAAATTATAAGCCATTCTTTTTTTATTCAAAATACAAAAGAGTTTTATAGATTTTATCGTGCAAAACTTTTGCCCATAGGCTTTGCCCCAAATAAGGCGCACATAAAACTTGCAGAATTAGAAAAAATCGGAAAATTAAAAGCAATTATTACACAAAATATTGACGGTCTTCATCAAAAAGCAGGAAGTAAAATAGTTTACGAATTACACGGAAGTACACTTCGAAACTATTGTCAAAACTGTAACAAATTTTACGATGAAAAAATTATTGCTTCAAGCGAAAATGAATTAGACGGCATTCCTCATTGTTCAGACTGCGGAGGAATAATCAAACCAGATGTGGTTCTTTACGAAGAGGGACTCAATGACACAATAGTAAATAATTCAATAAAAGCAATATCAGAAGCTGATACTTTAATCATTGGAGGAACATCTCTTGTAGTTTATCCAGCAGCTTCATTTATACAATTTTTCCGCGGAAAAAACCTTGTCCTAATTAATAAATCAGAAACTGCTATGGATTCAAAAGCCGATTTAGTAATTCATTGGTCAATCGGCGAAGTACTGTCGCGCGTAAATCTCACTTCTTAACTAACATCTAATCTACCGCGCGACACGAGTTTGCCAAAA
>JAZUSR010000051.1:0-10139 GCA_045606765.1 Treponema sp. | reverse complement strand
AGAAACAATTGACGGCATAAAATCAAACTGGGTAAAAGTAGAAATTATCTCTGGAAATGACAAGGATGGTAATAAATTAAAATCGGGGATGACCGGCTGGTGTTACGGCGGTTATTTGAGGTAGAATATCACATAACAAAGCTTCAAAGCCGACAAACCGGTCAAGCCGGTTTGCGGTTTAAGCAATTGTTATGCTCACACGCCACTGGCGTGGGGGAAAGGAAAAATATGAAAAGGAAAATATTATTTATAATAGTTTTTTTATTAAATCTTTCAATTTTTGCACAAGAAAAAAAAGATGTTACCAATTTTTTGGGATATAATACATGGTATCATTATACTGACAAATATAACTATAAGCGGCGTACAATTCTTAATAATGGAAAGTACCGATTCCTGACAATATGTAATAACGGGAAAATAAGTAATTATTTTGACCTTGGATATGGTCCAATATGGATGCCATTTTCTTTTACGATTTATAAATATAATCAAAATAAGATTGAAATCCATACCGGAGAAGGTGCCGTTAGTTTTTCTTTTTTTACTTTTGATATTAAAAATTCTTTTGTAAAAATTAAAGGTGATGATGACGGCGATGTGGATTCTACGGTTATAGTAGTAAATGAGCAAAATCAAATTACTTTTGAATATATGTTCAGAACCTACTATCGCGAATTAAATGATCACTTTGGTTTTGATAGAGCTGGATATAAAGAAACTGGTTCATATAAAGATGTTTTTAAGAATGAAAATCTAAGTGACATGCAAAAAATTATTATTGAATATATTTATGAACATAGGTTCTGTTCAATTAATAATATGGATGTAGATCGTATAACCGAATTAAAAGAACTTCTTTCTCATTTTGATAAACCAGAATTACGAATACTGAGAAACTTGTTATATGCAATGCACGGTTATCAGTTTAAAAGTAATGATTTGAATTTATTATTTTCAGGTTTTAAATGGTATGCCCCAAGTGTAACTGATTCGACAAAAATTGAGTTTTCTGAAAATGAAAAAGAAATTCTGGACTATATAATTGAGTTAGAAAAATAAAAAAAGCATAACAAAGGTTCAAAGCCGACACAGGCTCAAGGCCCGCTGCGGTACAACTAATTGTTATGTGGATGCCCGCTACTTGAGGCGCTTGGAGTAAAAATTGAAAAAAGTAATTTGTATATTATTCACTTTAACAGTTCTGCTTGTTTCAGCATTTGCAGATAAAAGCCGTTTTTATGAAAATGGAAAAGTAATTGACACAATGTATGTTGATTCAGAAGACGGATTGAAAGTTCGTGATTATCCTTCTCTAAAATCCAACAGGCTCTGCGGACTTCAACACAGACTTCCTGTTAAAGTCGTTGCAATCGGAAAAGATGAAACGATTGACGGAATCACGGCTCCGTGGGTAGAAATCCTTATTCCTCGCTATGAGTGGAAAGCAGAAGAACCTGAATTCGGTTGGGTGTTCGGCGGGTATCTGGCAAAAGAAATGCCAAAAACTTTTGCAGTTCCCAAAACAAAAGACCAATTGAAATTTTACATTGAAACGCACACTGCATTCAGAGGAACTTATAAAACAGGTGTCGATTATTATATCAGTTTCTTTGTTTCTAATAATTCTGTAGGAATTGGAATCGTAGATAAATATGGTAAGGATTCTGATTCTGGAAAGATAACATATGTATCTGCCAACAAATTTGAATTTGCGGAAAAGCATAATGATTATACAAAAGGAACTATTGTTCTGAGCAATATCATGGACAATGGCTTTACAGGAGAGATTTCAGGTTATAAAGGTTTGAATAATGGCAGACCAATGTCATTGACTTTTACGCTGGAAGATACGAATACCTATTGTGGCTTCAATTCCGTCGCCCTTTATTTCAGAGATTATTACAATCAGACAAACGAACTTTATTCCAATCCTTATTTTTCAACGCAGAGATTTGATTTTCCGCACACAAAAAAAGAACTTGATGAAGAAGAGTTTGTCGCTGAACTCATAAAAGCAGGTGTTTCCGCCAAAGGCACAATATACGAGCAGCAGTATCACGACTACTGGAATCCAATCATGGCGGAGCATCAGAAAAAAGCCGACAAGATGAAGTAAAATAAGGAACATAATTTCAGCAAGTCGAGCTTGCTGAAATTATTAATCGAACTTTAGGGCTAGGACAAAGAAGCGATTGGAATTAATCACCGTAAACAAAATCAGGTCAAGCCTGATTTTTTATCTTGACAATACTTCCGTTTTGCGTTAGTATTTGATTATGATAAATTCATTTGGAGATTCTGAAACAGAATTAATTTATAAAGGTCTAAGAAGCAAAAAATTGCCGCCGACCATTCATAATGTTGCGCGACGGAAACTCCGAATGATTGCAGCTGCAAAAGAAGTTAAAGACTTAAGAATTCCGCCAGGAAATAATCTTGAACAACTTGTAGGAAATCTTGCAGGGCTTTGGTCAATCCGTATAAACGACCAATGGAGAATTGTATTTACCTTTGAGAATGGAGGAGCGGACAATGTTAGAATCACAGATTACCACTAATGACAAATTACCGAATATTCATCCTGGAGAAATCCTGAAGGAAGAATTTCTTGTTCCAATGAATATTTCTGCATATCGCCTTGCAAAAGAAATCAATATTCCTCAAACCCGTATTTCAGAAATAATTCATGGGCATCGTTCCATAACAGCTGACACAGCAATTCGTTTTTCTAAGTTTTTTGGAACAACCGCAGAGTTTTGGCTTAATCTTCAGAATCTTTACGATTTGGAAGAAGAAGAAAATAATCACGCTCCAGAGTTTGAAACAATAAAGATGTATGCTTATGTATAATAATCACATAACAAAGGTTCGTAGCCGACAGCGGAACAATCAAATGTTCCGAGCCATTATTTCGATGAGCTTAAAAATGCTGTCGCATTTTTCTTAACGACTCTTCGATTGTAGGCAGGGTCAGGCCTGCTGCGGTACAACCAGTTGTTATGGCGACAGGCCACTGGCCTGCTTTTTTAGGATAAATAATGAAAAAACTTTTTCTAATATTTTTTTTATTTTTATTCTCTTTTAATTGTTTTGCAATAAATTTTGCAACAAGTAATAAAACATATCCAATCTGGATTTTTCAGCAGTATAACTATTGTAAAGAAGAGGATATTGATCCAAACAATCATAATAATATTGTTCTAATAACAAGTACCATACAAACATGGCCATTTGGTATTGAATATGATGAATTTCGTTTTCTAGTAAATAGACAAATATTGTGGAAAAAAATAAATATTATCAGTTTCTCCTATCAAACAGAAAATAGAGAAGTTTTTATCTTGAAAAATAAAACAATAAAAAATCAAGATAGAATGTTTAATACTATTAAAATGCACTGGTTTCCTAAAAAAATAAAAAATGAAAAATCCGTCGTGGGGAAAATTGTATATCGTTTTGATGAAGGTGAAATTTTTACTGAATATACAGAAATGATAATTTGGTAATTTTAAAGAAAAGGAATATTTCATAAAGCAAGTCAAGCTTGCTTTATGAAATGAAATTGAACTTTAGGGTTTACGCAAGGAAGCGTGAGTACGCGGCTTTACGCCGCTTAGAAATTGTAATAGAATAGAGTAGTATGCTTAATAAAAAACATACAGAATTGTTCTTAAAGGAAAAATAGGGTTTAAGAAATCTAATTCTGTATAAGAAATATAATTGCCATAACAAAGCTTCAAAGCCGACAAGCCGGTTTGCGGTTTAAGCAGTTGTTACACGGACGCCCGCTACTTGAGGCGCAGAAGGAAATTTAAAAATGAAAAAGATAATTTCAACACTTTTACTTTCAGTTATTTTATGTGCTCTTTACGCACAAAACAAAGCTGGTGGCAATGTAAATTCAAAAGAGCCGATTGCATATGCCGACAAGGAATTTCTGACTGGTATTCTTGATTATGACAGCTTAAAAAACACACCTGCGCCGCAGAACTGGCCGGAGCCATTGAACAATAACTTTAAGTTTACATACGTAACAGGCGAATGTAGAATGATACCGTCGCAGTTTCTTTTTGATGCTGCAAAAAAACTTGGCGTAGAAAAAGAGTTTACTTATGACTGTGAATTCCATGATGGAATTAAACCTTATGTAAAACTTGCTGCAATCTTTATTCAGAAAGTTCAGAATGAAGTATATTATAGAGCTTTTTATAAAGCAGAAGATATTATTCCTGATGAGGTAAAAAATGGCAATTTACCTTCATGGATTTATAATACTGACCCGGTAAGCATCTTCTAGAAAATCTATTTTAAAGACGGTAGTTCTGTAACAGTTTATCATTCAACATATTCGATACAGGAAGGTGGCGGAGGTTCCACACCTTCTTGTTTTACATTTAAGTTATTTGGAAATTTAGATATACTTGATTCAAATCATTTTGCATTTTCAAATTTTGTATTCAGGGATTTAGATACAAAGGTTTATAATTCTACAACTGCCTTTTATAATAAACCAAATAATCATTTTAATCTTATCGCTGAATTTGATTTAGGAAATTATTATAGTTTGTATGTAGATGGAAATAGTGTCTATGATTATTATTTCCGATGTACTGGTGATCCTCTTATTGAAAAAGATTATTCCCGTTATTCATTAATAAATATGTTTGATAACAATCCAGAAACATCATTTGTGGAAGATTCTGTTGATGACAATATAAATCTGAAATTTGGTTTGCATTTAAGTGATACAAATATAAACAAAGTTAAAATTATTAATGGTTATGCTCAAACCGAGAACTTATATTTCAAAAATAACAGAATAAAAACTTTATCAATTAAAAATGGTAATAATACTATAAGTGTGGATTTGAAAGAAACTCTTCAACCTCAAGTGTTTGATGTGGATTTTTCTTCAAGAGGTTTTAGTATAAAATCTACCAACTTATACAAAGGTACTAAGTATAATGACACTTGTATTGCCGAGTTCGACATTCTTACAGATGATGGCTGGCTTATTTCTGATAATTAATTAAGTAAAAACACATAACAAAGGTTCAAAGCCGACAGCGGAACAAGCCGGTTTGCGGTATAACCAGTTGTTAGGCGGACGGGCACACTGGGCTGCTAGATAGAATTTTTTTTATTTTTTGTGCTATAATACAGATATGACTTATTCAGAATTGAATTTTAAGATTCCACAAGAAAGTTCCACATATAGGGAAGATTCTTATTTCGTTATTAAGAATATTTTATCTATCCTTGAAGAACGCAAACAAAAAGGTGATGATAAAATTATCATCAATACAAATTTGAAAAAAGGATTACCGCTTGAGAATATTAATAAGATTGCAGGTCCAATGATAGAGGCATGGGCTGGAGAAGTTTTAGAAGGCATTCGTGATTCAAATGATAATGTATACAGTCTTATTAATGTTGAAACTCAACATTGACTTGAAATGGCAGATATAATTCTTCAATTTAAAAAAGAAAACAAGGTATTGACTGGCAGTGTCGATGTAAAGGCAACTTCAAATGATATTCCTGAAAGTGGAAAAAGCCCAAATATTACATCATTTTCTAGAATTAGAACAGCATATGTTAAAGACCCTGATTTCATGTTTATTATTTTATCTATAAAGCATAAAGTTTATTCAAAGAGAAATGAAACAACTGGACTTATGGACGGCATTATGGAAATTGTAGATTATAATGCCTATGATTTAAAATACATCAGTGATTCTGATATAAGTTATAATCCTGCACTTGGAACAGGTCAGATCCAGATAAAGGACATACATTATGTAACGACAGAGTTTCGTACAACTTGGGAAATGTGTCAATTGCTCGATAAAAAGTATCTGAACAGTACAAAAAAGACATTCGATGATTTTTATAAGGAGGCACAGAAAAACAAATGGATAAAAGATTAGATGCTATTTGTGGCGATGCAATCGAAGTTATGAAAACTTTGCCACCAGAATCTGTTGATTTGATAGTTACAGATCCACCGTATAATTTAAATAAGGATTACGGCAATACCAAAGATAATTTGGAGTTTGCCGACTATTTAGAGTTTTCTCGCAATTGGTTAAAAGAAGCTGACAGACTTTTAAAATCTAATGGAACAATCTATATTTTTATGGGTGTAAGATATATTTCTTATATTTACAGTATTTTGGAACAAGAGTTTCATTATACATTTAATTGTTGGATTACGTGGTTTTACACACAGGGAATCGGAAAAACAAAAGGGTTTTCTCCACGCCATGACGATATTCTTATGTTCACAAAAAGCGAAAAAGATTTTATTTTTAATTTAGATTCGATTCGTGTTCCACAAAAGTTTTATCGCTCAATAAACAATATGCGAGGAGCAAACCCTGGAAATGTATGGGAGTTCTCTCATATGCATTATTGTAATAAAAATCGCAAAGCTCATCCAACTCAAAAACCTGAAGCCCTTTATGAACGAATGATTTTAGCATCTTCAAATAAAGACTCAATGGTTTTAGATCCATTTTTGGGAAGTGGAACAATGCTTAGAGTTTGTCAGCAGACAGATAGAAATGGAATAGGTATTGATTTGAATCCTGAATATATTGAAATGGCAAAAAAACGATTGTCAGAACCATTTGAAGGATTTGACAGTATAGATGAACGAATGAAAAGAATTCCAAATGATTTGAATAACGAGGAGTATAGAAATACATATATTCAAAATCATATAAATTGGTTTTTATCAAACCATCCCGATACAATACAAGATTTCTTAGACGAAGCAAATGAAAAGTATAGTTGCAATGAAAATAAGATAGAGCTTGAACCGCTTCTGTTCGCAATGAACTCCTAACATGCTTTTCAAAGCCGACAAACCGGTCAAGCCGGTTTGCGGTTTAACTCATTGTTATGTGGACGCCCGCTACTTGAGGCGCTTCCGAAGGAGAAAAAAAATGAAAAAAGTATTTAGTTTATTATTTATTCTTGTTGTAATAATTACATCACTTTTTGCGGATAAAAGTCATTTTTATGAGGATGGAAAAATCATAGATAATATGTATGTAAATTCAGAAGAAGGTCTTCGTGTCCGTGATAAACCAGGTTTAATTGGGACAAATAAAATGCTTTCTCTCCCTCATGGGGTAATTGTAAAAGTTGTTTCAATTGGGCAAGAAGAATCTATTGATGATTTATCTGCACCATGGGTTGAAATCCTTATTCCAAGTTATTTATGGAAATCTGGTAAACCAGAATTTGGTTGGGTTTATGGAGGGTATTTAAGTAAAGAACGACCTACCGGAACTTTTCACAAACTTTATGGCAAAGATTTAGAACGTTATTTAACTTCGGTTGAATCATGGGCACCAGATGGGCTGACACAGATAAATTTTTATAGTAATTATACTTTCAGGTATGTAACTGATAAACATTATGGAATGCGCCCATTAGAAGGAAAATGGGAAGTAAATGGAAATAGTTTAATTCTTTATCATTCTGATAAATCAGATAATGAATATTTAAAAGTTATAGGTGTGGAAAAAGGATATTTTGAGGTATCAGGAGCAAAATATGTTGACAATGGGAAATATTATGTAAATTTTTATGAAGCTGCAGAAGCAAACAATACTCTTATTGATACAGAAACATTCTACTACTTGAAAGATTATAATTTCGTAGGTTCAAGTTTTTACATGGATTATTCAAAAACTGGAATCGTAGAAAAACTTATATTCCGCGGGTTCAGACCTTACGAAGAAGTAGAAAATCCATATTTAATTCAATATATGAAGAAATATAGAGCATATTGGAATCCAATTATGGAAGAACATCAGAAGAAAGCTGATGCGATGAAATAAAATCACATAACAAAGGTTCGTAGCCGACAGGCAGGGTCAAGCCCGCCTTTTTTATAGACAAAAGGAAAGAAACTGTGGTAGAATAATCCCACAAGGAGAATTAAATGCCTAGAATCATTCCTATAAGGGATTTAAAGAACTAATTTAATATAGAAGAAACATAACAAAGCTTCAAAGCGGATGTCACGGTCAAGCCGCGCCACCGTTTAAGCAATTGTTATGGCGACAGGCCACTGGCCTGCTTTTGGAGGAAAAATGAAAAAATGGTTTTCGCTAGCAATAATAGTATTATCAATTATTTTTTATATAATTCATTTTATAAAATCGAAGCCTAAAAAAGCAAATATAAATATAATTGAAAATTCTATAAAAAAATTATTAAGTGCCGACTATGAAGACATGGGATTTCTAATAGTAGAAAGTTCTAATAGAAATCAGTTCGTACAATTTGGATTGGAAAATTATGGCTTGATGTTAATGTGGCCAAATGTTAAAAACCAAAAAGAAAATCTTGTTAAAGTGAGAAAACTATTTTTGAATACAGGATATTCTGAATCTAAAGAAAATCCTGTTACCAGAGAAGTAGTAATAAATTTGAAACATAATGAATTTGCACAAGATGATAACGGACTTTATGTTAATGTTGGAAAAGACACCAGTGAAATATTGGATTTAATAAAGAAATTATTTATAGAGATTTATAATTATAATGATTTTGACAATATGAAAGTACAGCTTGCTTTAAAAAATAAATAAAAGTCTGAACTAAAGTTTGTTTGAAGATATAACAATAAAAGAATATTTAAGAAAGCAAGTCAAGCTTGCTTTCTTAAATAAAATTGAACTTTAGGGCTAAGACGAAGAAGCGGTAGTACGCGGCTTTACGCCGCTTGAAAAATAAATAATAATAGAAGCATACGCTTCAAATGGTTGTACAGAATTTTTCATAAAAAAAAAGTATTTAAGAAATCTAATTCTGTATAAGAAATATAATTGCCATAACAAAGGTCCGTAGCCGACAGCGGGTCAAGCCGCGCCACCGTTTAAGTAATTGTTATGTGGACACCCGCTACTTGAGGCGCTTGGAGGAAGAAATTGAAAAAGAGTTTTATTATATTATTTGTATTTTCTCTTTTATTTACTTCTTGTTTCTCAAAAATTCCTCAAGAAATTGATAATGTGAAAATTGTTCAGACATATTATGATCAGTTTTATGAAGAAGCTATCTCTGCCGTGATTTATGATGGCAGTCCTAATGAAATAAATAAACTTGTTGATAAAATTCAAACTGCACAAAACACCAGTGTTTTGTTTGTTATAAAAGAAGCTTTGATTGACGGAGAATTTTCTGTTGATTTTTTTCAGAATAATGAAAATATTCTCAGTTATAGAATTTTTAATTCACAAAATGCGTATGATAAAATAAAGCATAAATATAAAAAAATTAGAGCAATCGATTTAATTCCTAATAAAATTAAAAACACATATGAACATATTCCTTCTGGCACTGAAATGCTTACTCGTGAAGATTTTTTTAAGAATTGTTCAGAAATGACAATCAAAAGTATTTTCGGTGATATAAAAGAAGCCTCTTCATTTATTTATACAAAAGATTATTTTCCAGTAACAGAAATAGAACCTGATTATCATAAATATCTAAACGAAAACTATTATGGCAAAACAATCAAAGCTTTATCTGGCAGGAAGAATAATAAAAATATTGTTCTTTGGCTTTATGAAGAAAATGAAATCTGGAAATGTTTTACTTCTGTTGAATTTGCAGACTGTGTATGCTTTTAATATTTAAATATTTTTTAATCGGGTCAAGCCACCTGCGGTACAACCAATTGTTGTGTGGACGGCCGCACTGGTGCACGGAGATTGAAAATGGAAATAATAAAAAAATCCGAAATCAAAATTTTAAGCAATCCTGGTGTTGAATCATTTCAGCTATTGAATCCAGAAAATAGTAAATCCGAAAGAATTACTATCACAAGAGTTTTGGTTCAACCTAATAATGAACAACCTCGGCATAAACATGATACTTCGGAACAAATATGGATCGCCGTAAATGGAAAAGGAATTTTACTTCTTGCAGATAACAAAGAAGAAGTATTTGAGACTGGTGATGTAGTTCGTTTTGCTGATGGAGATATTCATGGACTAAAAAATAATAGTCAGGATGTATTTGAATATATTTCTGTAACATCTCCTCCAATTAATTTTGGATATGCATATAAAAATAAGAAATAGACTTAAGCATGGTCAAGCCGTGCTTTTTTT
>JAZUSR010000050.1:0-13260 GCA_045606765.1 Treponema sp. | reverse complement strand
CTAAAAAGTTTTATTTTTTTAACGTTCAATTAAGCCACCAATTGCAGCTCCAAGAGTAATATCATTTTCAACTTCAACAACTTCCCAATAAATTCCTCGTTGTCTTGTCAATGTTTCTTCAAGATAGCCTTTTACCCTTTGGTAAATTTTATAAGTTTTGTGATATGTAGAACCATTACAAAGCATACAAATTGGTTTAGCAGGATTTTTTCCTTCGCCACTTTGAATTGCACAAGCTGTTAAAATAGTTGCAGCGTATCTAGCAGAACGTTCAACAATTGCATCCAAAAGTTCATAGATAAATCCATAATCTTCTTCAGTTCCATTTTCTGCTAAAATTTTACCAATTGTATTTTCTTCATCATAAGGAGCAAGTAAAAATCCACTTGTTTCAATAAGTGTAAGTTTTTCCAATGCTAAAATATTTTGACAAACTTTGTCTGATAAAAGACCTTCTTTTGCGGCCATCTGTAAAGCAGAAAAAGACAATGGACCAAGATATGCACCTGAACATCCTTTTTCCATAAAAAATGTTCCAGGTTTTGTGGTATTTGAATCTACTTCTTTATCAAAATCAGATTGAATTACACTACAGAATTTTCCAGATTCACAAACAATAATTTGAGAATCTTCAAAATCTTTTAATCCAGGAGTTTTTGGCTGAATATATGCAGCATTCATTCCTGTTCCAAGTATAAATCCAATATAAGATGAGTATTTTACGCCTTGTTTTCCAGAGGCAGCTCCTGCAAGCAATGCTGCTACTGTATCATTTAATAATGCAACACTTTTTGGACGATTCCAGCCATGTTCAACTAAAGCATCACTTAAAGATTTACCAATTGGCTTTCCAACAACTTCTGGTGCTTTAACTTCTTTTGAAAATCCTAAAAGAATCCCATCACCATCTTTTGTAATTTCTGTTGGATATGAAAAACAAAAACCAATAGAATCAGCTTGATTTTTTAAATGCTCGAGATTTTCTGCAAATTTATCAAAAAATTCCTTAAACGAAAGTTCTTTTTCAACACCTGGCATTGATGTTTTTTCAAGATTACTAATCGAAGGAACTCCATTATTATCAAATGTAACTAAGCATGAACGAAAGTTTGTTCCACCAGCATCAATTACAATTACTTTTTTATTTAAAATGTCACATTTTGGAGGGTTTGTCCAAGTTCGAATCATATCTTCATCAGACTTTTCACCTCTAAGACCTTTATTCATATCAAAAAGCAAAGCATCTACAAATGAATTAATATCAATATGTTGTGCAAAATTGTGTTTTGAAAGAAAAGCGCTAACATTTCTGTTCATTTTAATACCTCAATAAGATAAAATTGTTTAATTATTATATCAATTCTTTAGTTAAAATTCTACATAAATTTTATTTTGTAAAATATTCTCAAATTTTTTATCTAAAAATTTTATTAAAATTCCATCAGAAATAATTTCTACTCGAAGTTCACCTTCTACAGAATTACAATGATAAATTTTTTGAGGTGGAAGTACTTGAAAAAAATCTTTTGTAGGAATTTTTATATCAAAAGCATCTTTTCTATTTAATGGCATATGCTCTGCTAAAATATTATCATTTTTATCAAGAAGAACCTCTAAAGAAAATTTTCGCTCAAGTAAATCCTCTACAATAGAAAAAAAACCATTTTTTACCATAGTTCGAATAAAAGATGAACTTATTCGATAATCCTCACCTTCTGTTGAATAAAAAACAGAATCAACAAAATCATATTTAATTTTATTATTCTCAGCAAAATATTTTATTGAACTTGTATCAGTTGCACCCTTATATCCACATCGAAAGTCAATTCCTTCTGCAATATATTGCATATTGCAACCATCAATTAACATTTGTAAAAAATCAATTCCTTTTAGGGAAGAAAATTTTTCTGTAAAATCGACAATAATTGCAAAATCAAGCCCAATTTTTTCAAAAAGTTCCAACCTTTGATTTAAAGTTGTCAAATCTCCTTGATAATCTTGTGAATGTTTTAAACTTGGAAGAGGTCTAGAAAAAGAAACTACCCCAGAAAGAATTTTCATTTCTTTAGATTTTTTTACAAGAGTATTTAATAAAACCCGATGGCCTTTATGGAGACCGTCAAAACTTCCAATCGATATTCCACAACCATTTTTAAAAAACGGATGATTCATATCATTGTCTAAAGCATTTTCAATTTCTTGCCATGTGAATATTTGCATAAAAATATTATACTAAAGATTATAAAAAATTAAAACTATTTTTAACCAATCAACTGCTCAAATCCATTTTCTACTTCAAAAATAATTTCTTTTCCATCGATTGGAAGTGTTAATTTTGAACTTACAAGCTGAAGTCTTTTTATTCCTGCAATCTTTTTTAATACCTTATTAGCTTTAAAATTTCCATGTTTATCGTCTGCAACAATTGGAAAACCGGCTTTTGCTAAATGAATTCGAATTTGATGCATTCGGCCAGTAGCCAAAGTTAAATGAATATGTGAAAGAGTAAAATCTTCTATTTGCCAAGTATTTTTTACTTCGTAAAAAGTCAAAGCTGATTTTTCAACACCTTGCTCTTTTATTGAAGATTTAAATTGTCCTTTTTTTTCTTTCGGAACTCCAATACACAAAGCGTCATACTCTTTTCGAACCGACTTTTCAGAAATAAGTTTTGTCCATTTATTTGCGGCTTCAGAACTTTTTGCAACAACAAGTAAACCTTTTGTCTCTTGATCAAGACGATGAACCAAATATATTTTGTAACCAAGTTGTAAGGACAGTTCTTTATCTAATGGATGGGCAATATTTTGTCCACCTTGAACAGCTACGCCTTGAGGTTTATTTACAATGAGAATTTCTTGATTTTCATATACAATTGGAATAGAATTCATTATGTAAATATATATTACAATAAAAAAAGAGGCAACATTTATGAAAAACTGTTTTTTTAAAATTCAGAAGATAAATAAATTTTTTTTGACATTAGTCTTTTACTTTATCTTTCTACAAAATACTCATGCCGAATATATTACTTTTTCAGAATTTAACTTTTGCATGGACTTACCAGAAGGATTCGAACTTATTGAAGCAAGTCAAACTGGAGATTCTTTTTTCTTTGAAACAAAATCTATGCCTGTAAAATTTGCTCTTAAATTTTGCCCAACCGAAAAATATTCAACACCAAAAAATGCCCTTGAAGATACTTTAAATCAATTAAATGCAAAAGGCGCAATCGAAAAAATAGATTGGTATGGGAGAGAATGTTTTTTAACAACTTTTTCATTTGTAATGCCAGACCAAAAATTATACACAGGGTGGGCTTTTTGTATACAAGTTCCACTTATTAATGATCCTTCAACAAAATCTAATATTTTATTTTTAACTTATGCTGACAATCAAATTAGCCGCGACTGTGATCAATTTATGCTTTCTATAATTGACAGTGTATTTTTTTGCCAAGAAGATTTCAGACGACCAGGACCTGTTACAACTTTTGCTTTTCCAAAATCAACTGAAAACGAAATAATACTAACAATTGGGGGTAAAAAAATAATTTCTTCTATTGACAACGATGCAATCACTCGAAGCCAATTTGTAATCGATAGAGAATATGCAGTTCTAAAAATCTACGCAAACCATAAAGCTTGGAAAGAAGCTTGGCAAAGATACTACAGGCAAATTTTTAGAGAAAGTTATAGTTCATTAAAAAAAATAGCTAACGACATTTATAAGGCTCTTTTACCAATTGCACAAAAAAAATCTTTTTTAACGCCTCAAGAAGAAATTTTAAAAATGTTACTAGATTGGGTTCAAGATTTTGAATATAAACGAGATAGAAGTAATTCAGATTTTACAGCTGTTACAGCAAGTGTTCAAGGTGTTGGTTGTGATTGCGATAGTCGATCATTATTAATGTGTATTTTGATGGAACATATGGGCATAAAATCAGAACTATTTATTTCAAGAGAATATAGTCATGCAATTTTTGGACTTGCATTGAATAAAAAAGGTGCACTAATAAATGTTGATGGAACTGATTTTATTCTTGGAGAAACAACTGCAAAAGTTGATTTTGGTTTAATTGCCAAGGAACATCGAGATACAAATAAATGGATTCCTGTTGATTTACCTTAAATGTTAAAGTAACAATCAAAGAAATCCAATTATTTAATTATTCTTTTACGAGCATTTCATAAATTTCTTCTGGAGTTGAAGATTTTAACAATGCATCACGAATTTCGTTATTTTTTAATTTTGAGCTTAAGTAGCTTAAAGTCTGTAAATAATATGAATGTTGATTATAAGCGGCTGCAATCATAATTAAAATTTGAACAGGAACATCATCAATTGTTTGAAAATCAATAATTGGACTTTTACAAATTCCAACAGACATTACTAAATCTGTAACTGAAGAAAGTCTAACATGAGGAATAGCAATTCCACGACCAATCGCAGTAGACATTAACTCTTCCCTTTTAATAATTTCAGTTTCAAGTTCCTGTGGAAATTTAACTTGAGGAGCAGTACTTAAATTCTGAGAAAGTTCAACTAAAGCATCTCTTTTTGTAGATTGATTAATAAAGATTACTCTGTCAGGAGAAAGAATATTTCGAATTTGAACAATTTGATTTGCGGCATTTTCTCTAGAATTTGATGATAATCGTTCATTTACCCATCTTTCAATATCATTTTTTTTGAAACGCCAAACAGTTCCAATTTTTCCTGCAGGAATTTCACCTTTTTGAGCCCAATCATATACAGTTCTTTCTGAAACACGTAAATATTTTGCAACTTCTTCAATTGTAAGAATATCTTCTTCCACGATACTACTCCTAAATTTTCACAATAAATCTTATCTTTCTTGAATATTTTGCATCTATTACCATATTTTGTCAAGTAAAATCGTTTGTTACAAAATAAATTATTCTCGACAATTGATAAAAATGGATATAGAATATAAATTATGATGAATAAATATACCGCCCCATTTGGAAATAAAATTTCAAAAACTTCTCTATTTTTTACAACTTTAAGTGTAAAAATTTGTAAACTTTTTTTCGGAAAAAAAGCTGAACCTCTAGATTTAGTAGCTATCCCAAAAGGTGAAGTTTATAAACAATTTAATGTATGGACTTTAGTACGCAGAAACGATGAACAAGCCCAAATAGATCCTGAAACTGGAAAAAAATTAAAATATGAAGAAATCAATCCAAAAAAATCCCTTATAATTGGAACAATCCGAATGGGATTCGGACATTGGAGAATTGCTATTGCCCTTGCATCTCAAGCAAATAAACTTGGAGTAAAACCATATCTAATTGATTTATTGTCTTTTTCAGATACGAGTATTGCAAAATCAATTAAGTTCCTTGAAAAATATTACAATGGTTTTTCAAGGCTTTCTCAAAAATGGAAATGGTTTAATACTCATATTTGGGAAAAAGTCACATCTAAAACAAGTTTAACATTAGATTCATCATTACAACAAAGACTTTTGTCAGATTACTTTATTCCCGCTTTTGAAAAAATACCAAAAGAAATTCCAATTGTTGCCGCTCATCCTTGGGTAGCCCATGCTGCCGTAATGAATAATTGCAAAAAAGTAATTTCAATGATTCCTGACAATTTACCTTTAGCATTCTGGCTTGTAGAAGGTTCTATCCACACTGTTCAATCACCTTCTGCATATATGGGCTATAGAACTTTCCTTAACATGGAAAAAGGAAAACCAATCGAAACCTGTCTTAAAAACGATGAAATAATTCTTGCAGGTCATTATGTAGATTATGAATTAACATCGAATATCACAAAAGATTGTAATGCAAGACTTCAAAGAGCAAAAAACGCAAGTCCTCGCAGATTCTTACTAACAATGGGTGGGGCCGGTGCCCAAGCAATGAAGTTTGCACAAATAGCTAAATTTTGCAATGATTACATACAACAAAAAAAGGCAACTCTTTTAATAAATATGGGCGACCACAAAGGTCGTTGGCAAATTCTAAAAGATCAACTTGATAAAAACCATATCAAGTATACAATGCATGAAAATTGGAAAACAACTCAAACATTTGTTAAATCTATGGAGACAAAAGAAATTAATGGTATTCACATTTTCTTACATTCAAACTTTTATGCTGCCGTATATACGACAAACCTTTTAATGCGACAATGTGACATAATGATTACAAAACCAAGTGAATTATCATTCTATCCAATTCCAAAATTATTTATTCAACGAGTTGGTCGCCATGAAGCATGGGGTGCAATTAGAGGTTCTGAACTTGGAGATGGTACAAAAGAAATTACAAGTCCAGATATTTTAAAACGAGTGCTAAAACTTTTGATTGAAGAAGATGATATTTTTAAACATTCAATTGAATTTGTAAAAAATAATAATAAAATTCATATTTACGACGGGGCATCTGAAGTTGTAAAACTTGCCATGAAGTGATATACTAAAAATACATTTTTTTTATAAAATCGAGGAAAGCTATATGTCATTTGTAGATGAATTGCTCAAAAAAGCAAAGACTAGAGGCAAAACCATCGTACTTTGCGAAGGTGAAGATAATCGTGTCGTTGAAGCTGCTAGCCGAATCGTAAAAGAAGGGATTGCCAATATTATTTTGATTGGTAATGAAGAAGAAGCAAAAAAAGTTGCACCAAATGCAGATTTATCAAAAGTAAAACTTGTTGATCCTACAACAAGTCCTGACACAGATAAGTACGCACAAATCCTTTTTGATGCTCGACAAGGAAAAATTAATAAAAAAACAGGCGAACCAGAATATCCAACTGTTGAAGATGCAAAAAACTATATTCTAAAAGACAGAACAATGTTTGGTGCTTTAATATTAAAAGCAGGAGATGCAGATGGCTTTGTAAGTGGAGCATGTCATTCAACTGCAAATACCTTACGCCCTGGACTTCAAGTTATTAAAACAGCACCTGGAATTAAAACTGTATCTTCATCATTCATAATGGTAGCACCAGATAGTGGAAATAAATATGTTCCAGAAGGTGTAACCGTTTTTGGAGACTGTGCAATTAATATTGAACCAAGTGCAGAAGAACTTTGTGACATTGCAATCGCATCTGCTGAAACAGCTAAAAACATTGCAGGAATTGAACCAAAAGTAGCAATGCTTTCTTTTTCTACCAAAGGTTCTGGAAATGACTCAAAATTTTTCGATACAGTTTCTAAAGTACAAAAAGCTACAGAACTTGCAAAAGAAAAATCTCCAGACCTTGCATTAGATGGAGAATTTCAATATGATGCCGCTGTTGCTCCAGAAGTTGGGGAACTCAAGGCTCCAGGAAGCAAAGTTGCAGGTCATGCAAATGTTTTTGTATTCCCTAATATTAATGCTGGTAATATTGGTTATAAGATTTGTCAGAGAATGGGTGGCTGGATGGCAATTGGTCCTATCTGCCAGGGATTTGCAAAACCTTTAAATGATTTGAGCCGAGGCTGTAACATTGATGATATTATTGCAACAGTTGCAGTAACAGCATTGCAAGCATAAAAAAATACTTTTTTAAAACGTACGGTCAAGGCACGCTTTGCTCAAGGCCTTGACTCGTCCGTTTTTAGGATTTGTAATAAACCCTAAATATAAAACCTTATAAAATGAGAAATCACTTTATAAGGTTTTTTTATCTAAAACTATCCACGAAGCATTTCTATTTCTTTTTTATAACCATCATGGTCATTTGGAGTTTCAAGAATAAATGGCAAATCTTTTAAAGCTTGATGAACAGTTACTCGTTTTAAGGCATCAAAGCCAATAAAGCCTTCACCGATTTTTTGATGACGATCTTTATGAGAATTTCTTTCATTCATACTGTCATTTAAATGAATTGCTTTTAACCTCTTAAGCCCAACAACTTTATCAAACTGAGTCAAAACACCATCAAGGTCATTTACAATATCGTAACCACCATCCCAAACATGACAAGTATCAAGGCAAACGCCTAAAAGCCCTTCTAAAGAAGAACCAAACTTACTTTCTGACTGAACAATCAATTCATGAACTTCTTCAAAAGTTCGACCAATTTCAGAACCTTTTCCTGACATAGTCTCGATTAATAAAATGGTTGATGGATTTTTACCAAGTTTTTTAATAGAGGCTTTTAGCGCGTTTGCAATCATCGATGAAGTTAAATCTATTCCGACAGATGCTCCTTGCCCAGTATGGCTTCCTGGATGAAAGTTATAATAACAACCAGGAGTATATTCAAGCTTTAAAAAATCTTCAATCATCATCTCTAAAGCATAACTTCTTAACCCTTCATCACTTGAACAAGGGTTCATCGTGTAAGGAGCATGAGCAACAGGGCAAACAAAATTATTTTCAGACATAAGTTTTATCAATGCATTAGCATCTGCAACATCTACAGGTTTTGATTTTCCACCACGAGGATTTCTAGTAAAAAAAGCAAATGTATCAGCACCGACATCAAGAGCCTCAATTCCAAGGCCTTTTAAACCATTTGATGTAGATTCATGATAACCAATATGTAACATTTTTTTTCCTTGCAAATAATAAAATTTATAAATTTTATTCACCAAACTAAAACAACTATTTTAGTTCACGATCTTTTATAATTAATTTTTTAAGAGCTTCAACCGAAACCTTAATTGCCATATCAGTGTCATGAGCTTGTTTATTTAGAAGACCTTTTTTTGCTCGTTCTTGATTTGCAACTACCAAAAAGCAAGAACCTACCCTAACCCTTAAAAATTGACCTACAATAAATAACGCAGCACTTTCCATTTCAGAGGCAAGACATCCCATTCTAAGCCAAGCCTGCCATTTATTCTCAAGCTCATAATTAACCGGCATTACTTCAGGTTCATGCTGACCAAAAAATGAATCTTTACATTGCACAACACCGACATGATTTTTAATACCAAGTTCATTTGCAGAATTAATTAAAGCATTTAAACAATTCACATCGCTAACTGCAGGATATTCGATTGGAGCATATTCTTTACTTGTTCCTTCCATTCGAACAGCCCCTGTAGCAATGACAATATCTCCACCCATAACATCTTCTTGCATTCCACCACAAGTTCCAACACGAATAAAAGTGTGAGCACCACACTTTGAAAGTTCTTCAATAGCAATTGATGCAGAAGGACCTCCAATTCCTGTTGAAGTAACGCTCACTTTTTCTCCTAAAAGAGTTCCAGTGTATGTAACATATTCACGGACATCGCTAACTAATTTTGCATCATCAAAATATTCTGCTATTTTTACACAACGTTTGGGGTCACCGGGCATTATAATATATTTTCCAATATCATCAGGACCAACACCTGTATGATATTGTTTACCAGAACCTTCAGTATAATCAACCATAATTGTACCTCTACTACAGTAAAAATAATAATTCTATTATACCACTACAAAGAGAAAAATTGAATTTTTTTTGTAAAAACTTAATACCAATCACTTGAATTTTTTGTCGAAGGAATAAAACAAGGTAAATTCAATAATTTACGCTTAAAACTATTCGATTTAAGACGATTTTTTATCTTGATTACCTTATTTGAATCAACTTCACTTTCTTTACTTGTTACAACTTTTTCAAGTTCATCGTAAGTAAAACCAAGTTTATCTTCGTCAGTCATTCCACACATTCCGTCATGCGGAGGTTTTCGAACCAAATCTTCAGGAAGTCCAAGTTCAAGTCCTAGCTGAATAACTTCTCTTACAAATAAATATGCTAGTGGTGCAAAATCTCCGGCCCCATCACCCCAAAGTGTATAAAATCCAGTTAATCGTTCACTTAAATTTCCATTACAAGAAATTCTAGCATTGCCAATATTTGCAGCAACTGAATACAAAGTTGTCATTCTAAGCCGAGATGGAGTATTAGTTTTATATTGATCAGAAAAATCATTATTTTTTAAAGCATCTTTTAACGAATTTGATAAACCTTCCATTGCATCAGCAATATTCACAGTATAATTTTCAATTCCTAAAAATTTACAAAGTCGAATAGAATCTTCTATATCTTTTTGAATACCATTTGGCATCATTACACCAACTACTCTATCTTTACCTAACGCTTCCACACATAATGCAGCCACAACAGATGAATCTTTCCCGCCAGAAATACCAATTACAACCTTAGTCTCTGGATTTGCAGTTTCTTCAAAATATTTTTTTACCCAGTCAATTGCTTCGCTTTTTAAACTCATTGATGATTTAATCTCCATTCAATTGACTTTTTAAGATATTCAACATATTCATTGTCTTTACACATTGTTTTTCCTTCTGAATTAGAAAGTTTTGCAACAGGTCCTTCATTACATTCTACAACTTTCATAACAATATTAAGTGGTGAAATATCTGTATCATTAGAAATATAAGTTCCAATTCCAAAAGCAACTTTTATTCGATCTTTAAAATATTCGTATAATTTAGAAGCTTTTTCAAAATTTAAACTGTCACTAAATAAAAGAGTTTTGTTTTTAGGATTAACTCGTTCATCATGATATTTATTATAATATTTTTCATAATGTTTAACCCATTCATCACCCCATTTATATGGATCTCCAGAGTCATGACGAACTCCACTAAATGAAATTGAATATGTAAATCCCATATCAAGATGAGTTGTAGCATCTCCTATTGTGTCAGTCAAATATGTACCGTTTAAAACACCATACTCTTTTGTCCAAGAATCCATAGCCAATTTATTTGAATATGCAGGATTATACATTGGATTTCCTTGTCCAATACACATAATATATTCATGAGCCATAGTTCCAACAGGTTTTACACCGTATTTTTTTGCAAGATAAACATTTGATGTTCCAACACAATAAGAATCTTTATACTTTCCATTATTTTCACACAATTTTTTTACAGCTAAATCTTGTGCTTCTGAACTTAAACGACGACGCAAACCAAATTCTGAGAATGAACCAATATTATAAGTTCCATCTAAAAGCCAATTAAGTTTTTCATTAAATTTTCGTTTATATTGTTCGAATAATTCATCATAATTATGAGCCATTCTAAAATAAACTTCATTAACAATTGCAAGAATTGGAATTTCATACATTGAAGTATTAAGCCATGTTCCAGTTGCTTCTAAAAACAATCCACACGAATCATCTGCTGAAATATCAAAATCTTCATAGCGAGGTTTCCATAATCGTAAATATGCCACATAATCTTCATGAAGCCATTCAATTGAAGAAAGATAAGAAAGTTCATCTTCATTAAAACGAATTGTACAATAATGCTTTATTTGCTCTTTAATTTCTTCAAGCATTTCTGAAGTAAATTTTACATCAGTATTTCTACACTTAAATGCCCATTTTGTTTTATAAGATGGATACTGATGATAAATTGCCTGACCCATTGAAAACTTATAAAGATCTGTTTCAAGCAAACTTGAAATAATTGGATTCAATTTCATAATAAACCTCACGAAATGTATACTTTAAATATATTTTTTCATAAAAAAACATTTTATTCAATTTTAAATTAAGTAAAAAAAGGAAAAAAATTAAAAAAAATAGCGATATTCAAAAAAAAACATAAATATTGTGAAATTTATCACAATATAATTCCTTTTACCCAAATTAATCAATTCAATTACACATAAATCAAACTAACAATTAGCATAAATTTGTTCTAATTTTGGACGCAAAGCAATTATAACATCAACTAAGATTGGCTCAAAATGAATTCCTCTAGATTCTTCCATAATTGAATAAGCTTGATCAATCGTAAAAGGTTTTTTATACGAACGCTTTGAACACAGTGCATCAAAAACATCAGCAACAGCCATAATTCTAGCAGAAATTGGAATTTCTTGTTCTTTTAACCCATTGGGATAACCTTCTCCATTCCATTTTTCATGATGATTAAGAGCCATTTCTCGTGCATATTTAATATACTCTGCATCTCCAATTTTTGGCATAATTTTGTCAATAATTTTTGCTCCCTCAAGAGAATGAGTTTTTATAACTTCATATTCATCTGGTTCTAATTTTCCAGGTTTTGAAAGAATTATATCTGGAACTTTCATCTTTCCAATGTCATGCAATGGAGCGGCCATTGTTATTAACTCAAAATCATGTTTTGTAAGATTGTAATTAAAAAGATTTTGATTTTTATAAACATAATCTGAGATTAAAGACACAACTTGACTTGTTCGCTTAACATGTTCACCAGTTGTACCATCTCGACTTTCAATAATATCTGCAAAACTATAAACAATTTGATTTTGCATAAGATAAATCTTTTCATTACGCTGATGTAAAGAAAGCATCATTTTTCGGGCTAAAAATGACAAACTAATAAATAAAATAGACGCACTAATTATTTCAATTATTATCCCAGAACCTGTTGTCAAAATATACTGATTAGAAGATATTCCTCGCCATAAAACTTCTACAGCTTGGGGTGCTGTATAAATTGTAGAAAGAATAACCGAAAGAAATGAAACTACGCAAGCAAAAATAGTTAAAAGGGGATCAAAATACAAAAGTGAAAAATAAACAGAAAGCATTCTCAAAACTGAAATTTGAATATTAATATCAAGAGAATACAAAAAAACTAAACATTGCAAAGCTAATACAGCAACATATTTTATAGCTCTCATACAAAATTTGCTTTTATTTAACAAGTACAACAAAAAAATAACACAAACAGAAAGAACAACAGAAAGACCAGCCATTTTTAATGGATAGTTATAATAACCCAAAAAAACATTAATGAAAACAAATATGGGAATTAAGCACAATAAAGAATAAATAAAACAAACCATTCGATTGATTCGTTTTTCATGATTTGTAAAAAAACTAAGATTATCCTCTCTCATAATATTACTATTTTACCATAAGAAAAAAAATAAAATCAAGTTTTAAAATATTATACAGTTTTTTATAAATAAAAAAAGATTTTATCAAAGAAATTTCGTAAGATTTTTTATCCGTACTATCTATTTTTGAATTGATTAAAAAAAAGGCTGTCCTTTGCTGAAGTTTTTATTACTTCTAGGACAGCCCCATTGTCATTTAGGGTTTAATACAAACCCTAAAAACGGCCGAGTCAAGGCCTTGAGCAAAGCGTGCCTTGACCGGACGTATTCCCGCGCTTGACGCGGGAATCTCTTTTTTTACAAAGTTGCTAAAGTTCTTTCAATTCTAGCAAGTGATTTTTCTTTTCCCAAAACAAGAATGCTTCCAATTAATGGAGGCGAAACTTTGCTTCCTGTTACTGCCATACGAAC
>JAZUSR010000049.1:0-13862 GCA_045606765.1 Treponema sp. | reverse complement strand
ATTTTAATTTTAAAAATTAATTCTATTGTGAATAAAATTTTGTTTTGATACAAAAAACACCTTTTATAGTTGTTTAATTGTGATATGTAACAACTATTTAAGGTGTTTTTTTAGTGAATTAAAAATTAAGGATTTATTAAATTTATTAATTCAAATTAATATTTACTGTCAGCGTATCCAATCCAACCTTCATTTTCAATTAAGGCTTTTTCAAAACCTTCTAGTTTGAACGGATAACTTTTTGAAAGACTTCCAGCAATTAATTTGACTTTTGCAGTATCGTCATCATTAATAACGATTTTGCATTCTGTTTCTTTATCGCCAAATGTTTTGAACATATCTTCGATAGATTTTTTGTCCATTTCGATAGCTAACATTCCGCAGTTATACATATTTTGTCTAAAAATGCGAGCAAAGTTTGTTGCTACAACAACATAAATTCCGTTTACTTCAAGAGCCCATGGTGCATGTTCTCTTGATGAACCACATCCAAAGTTTTCTCTTGTAATAATTACTTTTTTTCCTACGATATCTTTTTTAGAATCAAATCCTTCAAGTTTTAAATCTTCAAGAAGATAAGGTTTTAATGCCTGCTTTGTATTTTCTGTTAAATATTTTGCAGGAATAATCTCATCTGTGTTAATGTCAGATCGATCCAAAAATAATACAGCACCACCAAATTGTTTCATCACTTTGCTCCTTATTTGTACAGAGGTGAATTTGATATTGTTCCAGCAACGGCTGTTGCTGCAGCAGAAGCTGGACTCATTAAGTGAACCATTCCGCCTTTTCCCATTCTTCCATTAAAGTTACGGTTTGTTGTAGAAGCACAAACTTCTCCTTCTGCAAGTACACCATTACTCATACCAAGACATGCTCCACAAGTTGGATTTGTTACACAGAATCCAGCGTCCATGAAGATGTCAATAATTCCTTCTTGTAATGCTTGCTTGTAAATCTTTGGAGTAGCAGGACTAACAATTCCTCTAACTCCTTGTGCAAGATGTTTTCCTTTAAGAACTTCTGCTGCAATGCGAAGGTCACTTAATCTACCATTTGTACAACTTCCGATGTAAATCTGGTCAACTTTTGTGCCAGCAAGTTCTCTAATAGTTTTTACTTGGTCAGGTTTATAACCAATTGTAGAAAGTGGTTCCAAATCTGATAAGTCGTAAGTATAAACTTTTTCATATTCAGCATCATCGTCACTTTTCCACTGACTATATGCTTTTAAAGCTTCTTCTTTTGTTTTATATTCGTCTTGAATAAATTCCCACAAATAATCAACTGTTTTATCATCAGGGAAACAAATTCCACTTGTAGCACCAGCTTCTACTGCCATGTTACAAATTGTCATTCTTTCTTCCATTCCAAAATTATCAACGATAGGACCAGTAAATTCTACTACACAGTTTGTAGCACCGTTTACACCAATTTTGCTGATAATATATAGAATTACATCTTTGGCATAAACACCATTTTTTAGTTTTCCATTTAATACAAATTTAATTGATTTTGGTTCTTTGAATGAACAAACGCCTTTTAAGATTCCTACTTCAAGATCTGTTGTTCCAACACCTGCTGCAAAAGCACCAAACGCTCCATGTGTACAAGTATGACTATCTCCCATTATTACTGTAAATCCTGGGCGAACAAATCCTTTTTCAGGAAAGATTGCATGACAAACACCGTTTGCTCCAATATCAAAAAAGTCTTTGATTTTATTTCTACAAGCCCAATCTCTAAGAATTTTTTCTTGTGTAGCAGTTTTACTATCTTTTGCTGGAGTTACATGGTCAATAACTGCTTTAATTTTAGTTGGGTCAAAAACTCTATCTTTTCCTCTTTCTTCAAGGTCTGTAATAGCAATTGGAGTTGTAATTTCGTGACAGAATACACGGTCTAGTTTTAGTACATAAGTGTCATTGAATGGTTTTTCTACCAAGTGAGATTCAAAAATCTTTTGCGCAATAGTCTTTCCCATAAAAAATTTCTCCTTTAATTAATTTTTTTTAAGATAATTAAAGATATTAAATATTGTTAAATAAAAAGTCAATACCTATTCTTTTGTAGATATTTCTATAAAAAAATTGCACTATATCAAATATAAATTTAACATAGTGCAACTAGACAATAATAATTATTTTAACCTAATACTTGTACGCCGTTTGATTCAATTGCTGAATTAATTGCCGCTTCAATACCAGCAACACCTTCATCAAAATCAACTAGGACTTGAGCTTTCATTGCATTTGCTGTGCAACTAGTTACACCTGCAACTGCACTAACTGATGCCCCCACCTTGTTTGCTGAATCATCATCAAACATACCAGCAACATATATTTTTTTTTGCATCGGACAAGACTCCTATTTGTTATAATTATAGGACGAAAATTGTTATTTTTCAAGTAAATAACAACGTTTATCCAAAAAAAATTACATTTTATTTTACAAATTTCCCAAAAATGTCAATTTTTTATAATGTTTTTTTACATTTTATGTAGTAGTTTTACCTAATTGACCACAAGCACCTTTTATAGTTCGTCCTCTTCTGGTTCTTAATGTAACATTTAATCCAGCTGATTCAAGGGCCGAAACAAAATTTTTACATTCTTGGGCTGTTGGTTCAGAAAAGGGTAGCGTGTCAATTGGGTTCCATGGAATTAAATTAATATTTACATCAATTCCTTTTGCAAATTCGATAAATCTTTTTGCACTTTCTTTTCCTGTATTTTTATCATGAAGTAAAGCTGCTTCTAATGTAACTCGTTTGCCAGATTTTTGTGCATAATAGTTGATTGCTTTTCTTAATTCTGGCAAGGGATTTCCTTTTTGAATTGGCATTAAATCTTCTCTTAATTTTTCATCTGCTGTTGTAAGAGATACTGCTAATCGAATGTTTGGACCGTTGTCTGCAAGGTCATAAATGCCTTTGATTACTCCACAGGTACTGAGGGTGATTCGGCGTGTAGAAAGGTTTCGTCCTTCTTTTGAGCTTAAAATAGAAATTGCTTTGCGAATCCCTTCTAAGTTCATCATAGGTTCGCCCATTCCCATAAAAACAATATTGTCTAAAGTTCCTGCTTCTTCTTCAAGGTACATAAATTGTTCAATTATTTCACCTGCTGAAAGATTTCTTGCAAGACCCAAAGTTCCTGTTTGGCAAAAAGCACATTTCATTGCACAGCCTGCTTGGCATGATACACAAGCTGTTTTTCTGTCATTTTTGTCAGTTAATAAAACAGTTTCAATAAAAAGACCATCACATAATTTTATTTGAAGTTTAATCGTACCATCAGGATCTTTTAAAACTTGATTTACTGTAGAACTTCTAATAATTGCGTTATTTTCTAATAAATCTCGTAAATCTTTGCTAAGATTTGACATTTTAGAAAACTCATTCGTGTGGGAATAGATCCACTTAAATATTTGCTTTCCACGAAAACTTTGAGATAAAGATAATTTTTCTACAATTTCTTCAGGGAATAATCCTGTTAAACAAACTTTTTCCATAAATTTAGGACCAATTTGAGAATTTATCAAAAATTAAAAATATTTTATAGCAATGGTTTATTATTTTTAATTTTATCTAAAGCTTCATTTATAGCAGTACTTCTAATTCCTAATTTTTGGAATGATTCTAAAGTTTCAATTGCCTTTTGTTTATTATTCAACTTTAAGTAACTATCTGCAAGATCAATGTATAATCTATAATTTTTTTGGTCATTTCGAATTAAAGCCGATAATCGTTCGATGCTTTCTTCGTAGCGACCTTCACCTTTACAAATTAGAGCAAGACCTAGCGCTGCATAAATGTCAAAGTCAATATTCATTGCTTTATTATAATATTCAGTTGCAGTTTTATAATCACCAGTATTTCGATAAGCATCACCGGCACGAGTTAGAATTACTTTATTATTTGGGTCTAAATCAAGAATTTTATTCCAATATTCAACAGATCTATATTGTTGATTCATTCCACGATAGCAATCTGCAAGGCCAAACAATGCATAAAAGTTTTTAGGATCATTTTCAAGTGCTTTTTCAAAGTATGGAACACCTTTGTCATAAGTTTTTAATTTACGATGACAGTTACCAATTGATGTTAGTACTCGAATATCGATATTGCTATAGTTTAAATCTAGCATTTTAGTCCAATAATAAAGAGCATCTCTATATTCTTTAAAGTCGTAGTGAAGGTGACCAAGTCCGATTAATGCATATGGATTATTTTCTTCCATGTCTAAAACTTTTAAATACAAAGTTTTAGATTTTTTAAAATCTCTGATTTTTCTGTAAGCATCTGCTACACGAGTAAGAACAGTAATATTTCGGTCATCGTGAATAAGGTACTGTTCCCAAATAGCAATTGCTTTGTGATATTGATTTAATGCTTTGTAACAATCTGCAAGTCCAAAAAGTGCATAGTTATTTCCTGGATGGAATGACAAACATTTTGAATAATAATTTATTGCATCATTAAAGTGATTTAATTTTCGTTCTGAGTCACCGAGACCTACAAGGGCATAGTTATTATTATCTTCAATATCAAGTATTTTTGAAAATTCATCTTTTGCTTCTTGAACTTTATTAGCTTTTAATAATTGATACCCTGATTTTGATAACTCTGAAATTTCATTTGATTGGGAATTTTCAAGTTCTTTAGTTGGATCAAAAATATCAAGTTCGTTAGATTGTGAGAATTCTTTCTGATCTTCCATTTTTTAGATCTCCTGCGTAAATTATTTTTAATTATCGTTTAATAATTTGGATATTGTTTTTGAGATTTTTTCATAAATTGCTTCTGCTCGAGAGTTATTATGTGCAAGAATATAAAGTTTTAGAGCCTTTAAATCTTGCTTTTTTTCTCGGTAAACATCTGCAACTCTGATTAAACCATCTGAATATCCAGTTGTAATATAGATTCGTCTCGCACCTTCAATATTTCCTTCATTAAAGAGAATATTTCCTTTGCGATTCAGAATAACTTTTTGCTCTGAAGTGAGAGTTGTAACCGGTTGGTCTGTAACTTTTATAAATCCTTCAGGTATTTGTTTTTCTGCTAGAAGGGATTCTACTTCTTTTGTCATTAATTATTCCTATTTTTCTATATAATTATATGTTATCAGAGATATTGAATAAGTCAAGTTAAAAAATCAAAATTATTGTTCATTTTTGTAAGTATAAAAATCAACAATAGAGCGACCATAAATTCTTTGGTCTTTTCGATAAAGATTTCCAATTTTGTCGCCCATAAAATGCTCTTCTGGACGATGAATTAAAATAGTTCCACCTGGATTTAATAATTCTCTTTTGCCTGCCTCTTCAACAAGTTGTTCATGGAATTTATAGGGAAAAGGAGGGTCAAAGAAGATATAGTCAAATTTTGTTTTACATCGTTTTACAAATAATTCTACTGCCATAAAATGACATCGAATTTTTATACCGAGTTCCTTTTCTGTAACTGAAACATTATCTAATACTGTTTTTACTTTTATCTTATCTTTTTCGCAAAGTTCAACATGTTTAGCCCCTCGAGAAGCAGCTTCAATAGCAATAGTTCCAGAACCTGAAAAAAGGTCTAAGAATGATTTACCATCTAAGTCACCAAGTATTGCAAAGACAGATTCTCTCATTCTATCCATTGCTGGGCGAATCACACCGTCAGGACATTTGATTATTCTTCCTTTTAATTTTCCACCTGTAATTCTCATATTTACCTTTTATTCAAAGCAGAAACGTTAAGAGACCAGTAAACAGAGTCTTTTACGATTTTTGCATTTTCTTTTGCATAGCTAAAAGCGTTTTTCTTTTCTGAACTTATGATATAAGGATCTGCTCCATTTTCAAGTAAAAATTTTATTACATCTGTTTGTTCATAATACTCACTTGCATACATAAGTGGTGTTTTACCTTTTTTTAAGAAGTTGATGTTAGGAATAAATTTTGTATATTCCTTAATAATTTCTACATTTCGTTCTTGTTTAAGAGCCATGATGAATGAATTAGAAATATCAATTTTTTTGTTTTTTGCACATTCAAGTAAGAATGAAAGAACTTCTATGTTTTTACAATGAGTTGCCATAATTTCTAGGGTAGAAGTGTTGAATAAATTTTTATCACTTAAATTTGCATCAAAAGCAATTAATAACTTGATAATTTCAATATTATTAGCATATTTACAAGCATACATTAATGGTGTCCAACCATCTTTGTCTTTAAAGTTTACATTCGCACCTGAACTTAATAAATTAAAACAAGATTTTGTATCATTTTCGATAATGGCATTTATTAATTTTGTTCGGCCATAATTATCTAAAATATCAGGATTTTCGATAATATCAGGATTTGTAAATTCATTCTGTTTAATTGAAGAAACATTGTTTTCAAGTTCTTCAAAAAGATATTCTGGCATATTTCGATTGTAATAATCAATTTGTGGAATATTTATAGTAGAATCAATGCTTTTAGACGATGGTTCGTGATTAGTTTCAGATGGAATCGTTGAATCTTTGATTTCGATTGAATCAAGCGCAATTTTATCAACATCGTTATTTTGTGACTGTTCAGTTGTTGTTATAAGTTTTTCTTGAAGCTCAGGTTTTTCTTTTGTAATTTCTTGTGTTGGAACTTCAATTTGATTTTCTTTTTCTGGTTGAATCTCTGGAGTAGGAAGTTGTTCTTCTTGAGATTCTTCTACCAAAGTGATTTCAGTTTTATTTTCAGTTTCTAGAGGAATTGGTTCTTCTTGAGTTTGATTAGTTGAAGTTTGTTTTTGCTCAGTTGGAATTTCTGTAACAACGATTGAAGGTTCTAGAAATTTTTCTTCAATTTGAGGAATTTTTTCTAAAGTTGGTTGTTCTGGAACATATTCAGCTTGAATTTGTGTTGAAATAGGTTCTTGTTCATTAATAGTTTGAGCCAACTTTTGTTTTTGTTTGCGATCTTTTTCTTTTTGCTTTTGTTCTTTTTTAGCAAGCTTATCTTTTTCTTTTTGTTCTTTCTTAGCAAGCTTTTCTTTTTGACGAAGTTCTTTTTTTGATAGTTCTGGAGTTTGTTCTTGAGATGTAATAGCTACAGGTGGAACTTCTGGGTTGATTTGAGTAATTTGTTCGGATGGAGTAGTTTCTGGAATTGTCTGTGGTTGTTGCTCCTCTGTAACTACATTTTTTTGTTCAGCTTTTTTTTCTTTTTTCTTTTCTTCTTTTTGTTGTTTGTTTTTTTCTTTTATGTCTGCGTCTTTGAGATATTCATCAAGAATTTTATATGCATCAGGATTATTTTTAGCATAATCGAGAGAATTTTTTCCGTTAAGATCTTCTCTTGTAATTCTTTTTATTTTTGAAGATTTTGAAAGTACATTAAATCCAATAAGTTGGTCTATAACTTTTTTTCCATATTCATTTTTACAAGCAATCATCAAAGCTGTTTGACCGTCAACATTTTTTGCATCTGGGCTACAACCTGCTTTTAAAATCATTTCTATAATTACTGAATTACATTCATTTTCAAGAGCAACCATTAAGATTGTATTTTTCATATCATCATATCGCAGATTTACTAAACTTGAATTTCGTGAGATTAATTTTTTTACATCCGATGTTGAATTATCTTTTACAGCTTTTAATAAATCATCTTTTGCACCTGCAAATAAAGGGCAAGCAATAAAAAAAGAGATAGATAAAATTAATAATTTTCGTAACATTTTCATAGATAATATTATATATGTCAAAATCCTTGCGGTCAAGTGTTGACATTTTTTACTTATAAATGATAATATTTTAAGTAGTTATTATTAACGGATATTTTTAAATTTTATATAAGGAGTTCCTATGTCAGGACACAGTAAATGGGCCACAATCAAACATGCAAAAGGATTAGCTGATGCAAAACGTGGTAAGATTTTTACAAAATTTATTAAGAAATTTCTATCGCAGCTAAAATGGGTGGTGGTGATCCAGATTCAAACCCAAAACTTCGTACAGTAATTATTAAAGCTCGTGCTGCTAACATGCCTAAAGATAACATTGAACGAGCTATCAAAAAAGGTACTGGTGAAGATGGAGCAGCAGCATACGAAGAATTAGTATATGAAGGATATGCTCCAGGTGGAGTTGCTGTATTAGTTGAAGTTCTTACAGACAATCACAATCGTGCTGCAGCAGATGTTCGTAATATTTTCTCAAAAAATGGTGGAAATCTTGGTACATCAGGTTCGGTATCTCGTATGTTCCAGAGAAAAGGTACAATTGAATATGATGCAGAAAAAGTAAATGAAGACGAAGTAATGGAAGTTGCTTTGGAAGCTGGTGCTGATGACATCGTAAATGAAGACGGTGTAATTACTGTAACAACAACTCCAGATGCATTTACAGCAGTTGCTGATGCATTGAATGAAAAAGGTTTTGAATCTCTTTCTGCAGATGTAGGAATGGTTCCTGATATGTATACTGCAGTTGATAAAGATACAGCAGCAAAAGTTCAGAAACTTATTGATAAACTTGAAGACAATGATGATGTTCAGAATGTTTATCATACTGCTGAATTCCCAGATGACTTTGAACCAGAAGCATAATTTATAAAAATAACGTTAGGGAATTTATTTCTTTGTTATTTTAAGTTTTAATATCCGCTCAGTTTTGGGCGGATTTTTTTTTACTTTCTTAGTAAAGTACCTTTAAGATTTATTTATAAATAAAGTTTGCATTTGGACAATTGCTAAATGCACCATCTTTAATTTTTGTGCTTTTTGATTTTATAACTACCTCTTTTAGTACTGGACAAAAATGAAAGGCTTCAACATCAATAAAAGTGGCACTTTCTGGAATAACGACTTTTTCAAGTTTTTCCATAAAACTAAAGGAATAACGGCTGATTTTTTTTATTCCCTCAGGGATTTCTACTTCTACAAGATCAGGATAATTTGAAAGCTCTAATTTGGAAAGTTCTGAATTCTGATTGTTATTATTTTTTTTATGTGGTGAAAAAATTATTTTACGAACATTTGAAATCTTGAGTAAATATTTTTTTTTCAAAAAATCTTCTGGATTTATTTCTGTCATGTCAAGAATTACAGGTGTTTGCAAATTCGCTATTTCATTCGAAACAAAATCCATTTCAAAGAAGTTTAGATTTGGTATTTTTAAAATATTTTCTTCGTCGGGATTGAGGTTATGGACTACTTGCCAAACATTGTTCGGATTAATCAAATAATATGCCTTGCCATTTTCGCGTTTTATAAGGGAACCTTCTGGAATCTCAAGTAATGAAGGATTCTTTTGCTGATGAGCTAGGATAATTTTTTTTATAGTTGAATAAACAAATCCACGGTATTGATTTTTTTCATATTCTTCAAGCATTTGTATAATATTTTTCCCATCAGGGAATTTTATGGAAGTATTTGCTCCTAAATCCAACAAGGTTTGAACCATAGCGCAGTTTTCTACAGAAATAGCCATTGTGAGTGGAGTGTACCCATTTTTGTGTTTTTGGTTGACATTTGCTCCAAGAGAAACTAAATCACGGACATATTTATCTAATCCGGCTTCTTTGGCTGAAGCGTACACAGTAGTCAAAAGTGGTGTATCGCTATATTTTCCTGCGTTGTCAATTTTTACACCTTTTTCAACAAGAGTTTTTAAAAAATCATAGTCGGGATAAGCATTATAAATTAAAGGGAAATCGTCGTATTTACAAAACAAAAGATTTATGGCATTCCTTTTTTCTTTGTCAATTGCTTTGACATTGGCTCCTCTTTCCATTAATAGTCTTCTAGTTCCAGGTTTATCTTCATCGTGGCCACCAAAACCATCACAGGCTGATAAAAATGGAGTAAAACCATTGTTGTTTTTTGCCTCAAGTTTTGCACCGTGATCAAGGTAAAAGGCACACAAATCTTTTCTTCCGTTATAGGCTGCAATATGAAGAGGTGTGTCTCCATTTTTGTCTACTTGATTAAGATTTGCTCCTTTTTCTACAAGATAGCGAGCAATGTCCTCATGATTCCAAAAACCACCAGCACGAGATACCGGAGGAGTCATGTCTTCATCGCAAGGAAGATTTATGTCTGCTCCCAATTCAACCATATGTTGAACTAGTTCTATGCCTTTTATTATTCCAAAGTTAAGAGCTGTTTTTCCGTATTTGTCTGTTTTATTTAAATCAAGGGGCATAAGTTTTAAAAGACTTTCCTTGTCATTAACATCCTTTAAAAGTTCATCCCAGGCAAAGTCCTGTGCAAAAAGTTTTGAACTTAAAGAAAGTGAAAAAATAAAAAATACAACTAGCGATAAAATAAACTTTTTTTTCATACAATAATCACCCCTTTTTTAATAACTTTAGTCTATATCAAAATTTGTTGTTCTGCAATGTTTTTTAGAGTCTGCAAAATAGTATTTTTTTGTCTTAATTATAAGGTTGAAAATGAATTTGTTAGCTGTCTTGAAAAAAAATTTGTTATATTTTAATCTGTTTTTATGGAAAAAAAATTGAATGGATTTCAGCAATTGCCTGGTTCTGCTTCTAGCGATGTAAATAATCATATTGAAAAAAAACAGATTCGTAGGGTTTTGGGAATTGACCCAGGTCTTGCAAATACAGGTTTTGGTGTTGTTGATTTTTGTAATGGGCGTTACAGAATGGTAAGTTATGGATGCATTACAACTGACCCAAATGATTCTCACGAAACTCGTCTTATGAAAATCTATTCAAATCTTTGTGCAATTATTGATGAGTTTAAGCCTACAGAGGCGGGAATGGAAACTCTTTATTTTGCAAAAAATGTTTCGTCGGCCATGGGGGTTAGCGAAGCTCGTGGTGTTGTTTTTTTGTGTCTTGCTCAGCACGGAATTAAAGTTGGGGAATATACTCCAAATCAAATTAAACAGGCTGTTTCTGGTTCGGCTGCTGGTGGAAAAGAACTTGTTCAAAAATATGTAAAAATTTTGCTTGGTCTTGAAACAGAACCAAAACCAGACCACGCCGCAGACGCTTTGGCAGGTGCGATTACACATTTGCATTTTTGTTAGGGGAGAAATATGTTTAAATTTAAGAAAAATGAATCAAATAGTTCTTATGAAAAAGTAAAAAGAATTGTTTTAAATGTAATTGTAATTTTTTTACTGACTATTTTGGGATTACGAATTTTGTTGCCTTATTGTGTTCCAACAAAACACAAAATTGAAAATATTACTTTTAGTTCAACAAAAAAATTAGAAGGGAAAGAGTTTGACGCTTTTTTACAACGGGCAGAATTTATTTCTAAAAAATCAAAAGAAAACCCTTTTTATGATAGTTCAAAAAAGATTGTATTTTGTTTTCATAATAATAAAAAGTTCTATTCTGTTTTAGCGTTTGGAAAATCAATTGGTTTTACAATGTCACTTGGAAAATTTTCTGTAATTCATTTTTCGGAAACTGATTTTATAAATAATACAGTAACAGGAATGTCTGAAAATTATAATGTTAGAAAAATGGATGATGTTGCAACTCATGAAATTACCCATGCATATTTGTCAAAAGGATTGTCTGCTATTGATTATCTTTTTGTTCCTGTTTGGAAAAATGAAGGAATTGCAGAAAGCATTGCTTCTAGTAGTTCTTATGATATTCAAATTGGCCTTAAAAATTTTTTTGAAGATGTTAATGATAAATCGCAACAATATAAATATTTTAAGTATCGTCTGGCCGTAAGTTATTTAACAAAGAAAAAAAATATGACTTATGATGATATTCTAAAATCTAAAGATTTAAAATTTGATGGCGTTTTGGAAGAAGTGAAACAGTTTGATAAAGAGACAGTTTTGTCTTGGATAGAATGATTTATGAAATGGGCACTCCATATTTATCTATCTTAACTAAAAATCAATTTTCTACTATAATTTTGATATGTTTAATTCAATTTCTGGCATTATTACAGGGAAATTTCCGAAGCAACTTCTTATAGAAAACAATGGAATTGAATGGGATATTTGTGTTCCTGATTCAAATCTTGATATGTTTGGAACTGTTGGCAGTGAGGCAAAAGTTTTTACGTGGCTTCAGCATACTGATGTTTCTATGGCGTTGTATGGTTTTGCGTCGGCAGAAGAGCGCACGCTGTTTTTTGATTTGTTGAAAGTTGATGGAATTGGGGCTAAGGGAGCGGTGAAAATTATGAGTTCTGTTAGTTCTGGTCGTTTGACTGAAGTTTTGGAAAATGGTGATTTGGAAATGCTAGAAAAAATTCCTGGGGTTGGTAAAAAAACTGCTGGGAAAATGCTTTTGGCGTTGAAGGGAAAACTTACTTTGTCTTCTAGCGTGCGTGTTATTGCAGATGCAGGGAATGCGGCTCCTTTTTCTGATGTTATTGTTTCTCTTTCTAGTATGGGATACGACAAAAAACTTGTTGAACAAAAGGTTTTGCAACTTGTTGAAGTTTTGAAGGGCGACAAGGATTTTGCAAGTAAAAGTCAAAAAGAAAAAGAAGATATTTTGTTTAGACGTGTAATTGTGGAACTGGCGTAGTTTTAGGATTTTTTTATGGCAAAAGATTTTAATAATTTTGATAATTCTATGAATGTTGGTAATGCTTCAAATGAATATAAAGATTTTTCTCATATTGTAAGGGCAGATATTTCTGATGGTTTTGAAGATTCTGATTCTTCTTTGCGTCCAAAAAAGTTAAATGATTTTTTAGGACAAACAACTGTAAAAAATAATCTTTCTACTTTTATTCAGGCTGCTCGCGACAGACAAGAACCTTTAGATCACGTTTTGCTTATTGGTCCACCGGGGCTTGGAAAAACAACTTTGGCCCAAATTACTGCTAACGAACTTGGTGTTGATTTTAAAGTTACTTCGGCTCCTGCTTTAGACAAACCAAAAGATTTGGCTGGAATTCTTTCTACAATTACAGAACGAACTGTTTTTTTTATTGATGAAATTCACCGCCTAAAACCAGCCATTGAAGAAATGCTTTACATTGCAATGGAAGATTTTGAACTTGACTGGATTATTGGGCAGGGGGCTGCGGCTCGCACTGTAAGAATTCCGTTGCCACCTTTTACATTGATTGGAGCAACAACAAAAGCGGGAAGCGTTTCTAGTCCTCTTAGAAGCCGTTTTGGAATTATTCCACGGTTTGAATTTTATTCTGCAGAAGAATTGTCAAAAATCATTAAGCGTTCTGCAAATATTTTGAATGTTGGCGTTGCTGATGACGCAGCCCTTTTAATGGCTCAATGTTCAAGAGGAACTCCTCGCGTGGCAAACAGAGTTTTGCGTCGTATGCGAGATTTTACTCAAGTTGCGGGAAAAGATATAATTTCAAAAGAAATTGTGGAAGCAGGATTAAAACGCCTTGAAATTGACAATCTTGGTTTGGAAAAAGCAGATCGTGACATTTTGCTTTCTATTATTAATAATTTTGGTGGCGGACCTGTTGGGGCAGAAACTTTGGCAATTAGCATTGGAGAAAGTATGGACACTTTGGAAGATTATTACGAACCATATTTGATTCAGTGTGGACTTTTGCAAAGAACTCCTCGTGGAAGAATGGTAACAGAAAAAGCGTATTTGCATTTGGGACTTGAAAATCGCTGTTCTGGTGCGGCTAATGGGGCGGGGGCTGGCACAGCAAACGGGCAGCAAAGTCTTTTTGAATAATTTGTATAATATAAAAAATGAAAAATAATACCGTATTAAAATCTTCTTTTGTGGCTCTTCGCGCTGCTTTGATATGTTTTAGTTGCATCATAAAAATTACTTTTGGAATTGTTCCTCTTGCTTTTCAAAATATGTTTTGCATTTTGATTGCAGCTTTGTTTGGTGGTATTTTGGGATTTTTGCCCACAGTTTTGTTTGTTGTTGTTGGGGCTTTGGGA
>JAZUSR010000048.1:0-13493 GCA_045606765.1 Treponema sp. | reverse complement strand
ACGATTTTGCCCAACGGACAAAATGGTCACAAAAGTTGGGGTGGCGTAACGCCACGAAAAGCAACTTTTGCGACAAAGTTTTTGTCGGCTACGAACCTTTGTTAGGCTGTTATTTATTCTATGAAAATCTACTTCGTGTAGAACTATTATTTTCAAGTTCCTTTACAAGTACAAATCATATCATCCCATAAATATTCTATGTTTATCAATATCCCATTTATTGTTCTTATATGAATTAATTGACCATTTTGCAGTTCTTCTATTTCATGAGATTCAATTAAGGTAGAGTTATTTATTGCATATCCTAACGATTTATATCCTGGATCTGATAGACAAGTTCCATAAAAATTAATTTTTTTTATATTAGAGGTCATAAACATTTCTTCGAGTTTATTTAGAAATTCTTCATAAGACTTTGTTTTAAAAACAGTCTTATTTTTTTTGTCAAAGATTTTGTAAGTTGAAAATGCAGGAAATCCATTATTTTTACAGAATATTGAATAGTCATGTTTTCCATAATAAGTTGTACCATTTTGTTTGAATAATTCATAAGAACCGATTGGCTTTATATTAGAAACAGAAAGTTTTCTTATTACTAATAAACAGGGAAAACAAATTATAGGGAAACCTAAATAAAAAGCTAACGCAATAATAATTCCCTTTTTTATATTTTTTCTTTTTAATTTATTTAATGCGATATTTCTTTCTTCTTCGGATTTACATTCATTTATTATCTTTTTTTGAATTTCAGAATTTTTTTTGAGTTCTCTTGAAATCAATTTATATATTACGCGAGCAGTGCAAATAATAAAAATACCTATAATCGAAAAAAATATAATCTTCATTTTTTTTTATTTCCTAAAGCACCTCAAGTAGCGGGCGCCCACATAACAATTGCTTAAACCGCAAACCAGTTTGTCAGCTTTGAAGCTTTGTTATGTGCTATTTTAAAAAAACATAATTATTCCCCAAATGCGGTTCTATATATTTTGTTTTTAATTCTCCACTGCTAATATAATTTACTGCAGTTTTTTTACTACCAGAATCTTCTATTACATCAACAAGTTTTATATTATTTTTAGTTACTAATAACAGATATTGTTTGGTTATACCTGTAGTTGAAATAAAATCTTCACCTGGTAGAGATTGATTTTCATATGAATTTTCGATTTCTATTAATATTTTATCCTTATTTTGGTTAATATAAAAATACGCATGAGAAAAATCATTTTTATAAATTTGTGGAAATGCTATAAACTTTCCATTCAGATATAACATGATATCTTCGGGATAATTAAATGTCGCAAAGAAACCTGAATGCCTTTCTCTGAAAAAAATAAAATCTTTTATTCCGTTATTATCTAAATCACATTCAATCGTAAAAGTGGCGATATATTTCCCATAAATCCAACCGATTTTCCCATTATGGAATTCAATTTGTGTCCAGAAAAAATCATAATCACCATCAATTTTTTCATACTTCCCAAAGTTTAATACTTTTACTTTTTCTCCAATGCTCAGTTTGTCAATTCTATTACCGCCTAAACCTTCTTTGTCGCGAACATTAATCGGTTCATCACAAATGTAATATTCTTTCCCTACTTCATAATCCGGAGCTTGCCAATTATCAGCAAATACAAACGTAATATTCATTAGAAAAAGTATAAATAATAAAAAAGAACTTTTTTTCATCTTTTCTCCTCCTAAGCGCCTCAAGTAGCGGGCGTCCACATAACAACTGGTTGTACCACAGGCAGCTTGACTGCCTGTCGGCTACGAACCTTTGTTAGGCTTATATATCCATTAGTTGGATATTATTTATTTTGAAAAATATACTTCAATTTTTGAAACATAATTATTTTCAATTGTAAAAGTTAAACCATATCCATAACCTTGTGTATATTCGTAAGTATCATACTCTAAAGTATCTGTAGTATTTTTTATAGGCTGTCCTAACAAGTCAATTACAGATTGTTTAGTCATTCCAATTTTAAGCTTTGAAGAAGAAAGCAAATCGTTGTTTACAAGTTCAACTACAATGCTGTATGTAGAATTGTTATTATAATAGTAAATTGTATAATAGCCTTTTTTTTCAGCAGTATGATCATGGTTAAGTTCGATTTTCGAAGAAAGTTTATATAAGGGTTCAGCGTATTCTAGCACTAATTTAGACTGATTAACAAGTTTTTGTTTTTCCGCTTTTATGATTCCAACAGGTTTTAAATATCCTTTTTTTACAGCGGCGTCAAAAAACAAGTTTTCGTATTTTTTTGTTTCAGGATTATCAATTTCTTTTATGTAACCACCGAAAATCCAGTAATACAATTCACCCCCATCAATATCGATAATACTGATTCTATACCATGGAGCTGTAATTCCATCAATTGATTGTTTTTCAACTGTGACAGCATCAAAACTTCTTATCATTCCTGCAAGTAAAACAGGAGAAATGCGATTATTGACATTCTGGTTCAAGTTTATGGCATAATCTTCATTGAACATTTCTGTGCCCTGGTAATCTTCTTCTCTCAAACTGAAAATCTCGTTACCATAATCAATATGTCCAGTTTCAGATTTTGTAGACGGCTCTTTTCTGACATTCAGGTTTTCAAGAGGAACAAGATACCCTGACTTCTTTATAACTTTTACATTGCCAATTGTACAGATTGTACCATCAGGAGTTGATACAGATTTTGGTGGAAACAAACCGATGTTCCCGTTTTTAAAACCACCTTTAAAAAAGAAAGTACAGAAGTCCTTGTCGTAAGTAAAATCAACATGCTGATTTATATTGTTTGAAGAAAACAGTTTATTCAATTCCTCTATTTTAAAAGGATTTTTTTCTTTTATTACAGAAAAAGTAATTGTATCACCATTTATTTTATAATCAGAAGTATTCCACAAGTAACCGCCATAAGGACTGTAAAATGTATATTTATTTTCATCTTTAAACTCTATAAATAAGGCAGAATCTCTTGTTTCACCAATAATCGAAATAAAGAATCTATTTTGCTTTCCGATTATTTCTTTTTTATTAATTTCAGCGGTTAGCATTGCTGATGAGAATATAACGGTCAATATTAATAATATAATTTTTTTCATAAAATCATCCATTCCTTTACCCACGCCAGTGGCGTGTGAGCATAACAATTGCTTAAACCGCAAACCGGCTTGACCCGCTGTCGGCTCGGCTCTTCTCGCCGTAGGGTTTCGCAAACGCAAGCGACGACAGTACGACCGCCGCCGCAAAAATCAAAAATAGCTTTTTCATTGTTCGCTCCTTTTTGCCGCTACCAGCCTGTTTTTTCAAGCGTGACTGTGCTGACTGTGCCGTCGTCGGAAATTTCGACTTTCATAAAGACATTCCCGTTCTCCCACACATAGACGGTGGGGTCAGACTCTGGCAGATTCTCCTTGCCGAAAATCTCACGCACTTTTTCTATGTTGTCGCCAATCTTGAACGGCAGGAAGTCGGGGTAGTCCTCGCCATCAGCGTAGCAGAGGGCGAGGAGCAGAAACCAGCCGTAAGTGCCCTTCTCCTTGTCGTAGGTCTGTAGGAGGTGGAGGTCAACGCCGCTGTATTCACGGAAATCCCTGAGCTCCTCTCCATAGTCGTCGCGCCAAATATGATAGGGATTAGTGTCTATGGTAATATGACCGCTCAGTTTTTCTTCCCACGACTTGAACCACGCCTCTTCTTCCATAAGAATTTCCGTGCAACGGAAGTCGGCGGCATTTTCCAAATTGTCCGAAAGATACGCGTCGAACACATAGCCTTCCGTGCCGTTTTCCGTGCGGATTTTGCACCAGTTGCCGTGCCAGCCGTCGATTTCCGCAATCTCGTCTGTTTCAAGGATTTCCACGCGCTCGTTGCACTCCAAAAACGCGACACGGTTTCCGCCTGCCCTGTCGCGTACATTCAAGCCGTCGAGCGTGTTCACGAACTTGTAGACAGGCTCTTGCGCGACCGTCTCGTCCGCGGGAATTTGCTCCGCCGTGCCGCCCTGTGCGCTTTGTGGCGCGTTCTTTTTCTCACACGACGACAGCACGACCGCCGCCGCCAAAATCAGAAATAGCTTTTTCATTGTTCACTCCTTTTCCCCCATCATACCACAAAAAAGGCGGGCAAATCTATGACCTGCGCCCGCACCTTGCTGTTACCGCTCGCCATCCAAGTCCATGGTCGCGCGCGAACACAACACCATTTGCAAAAGAACAGCCAATGCGATAAAAATAATCTTCTTTGCTTTCATAATTTGCTCCCCGCACAAAAAAAGCACAATAAAGATTGTACTTTCTCATTCCTTCCTTAATTGCAATTATTTCTCCGCAAGCTTTATAACTTCGAGCAAACTTGATTCAAGGCGGTTGAAACGCTCCTCAATGTTTTCGTTACTATTTCCTTTTGGGACATAATACCAGTCGCATTTGTAAAAAATCTCGTTCAGGTCGGCGGATTTGAACTCGTATCCGTATTTTGCATAAATCGTGTTCCGCAGGATTCGCAAATCTTCTTTTGAAAAGATTTTTGCTATCTCAACAAATGCTGCAAGGCAGTCAAAATCTGGGTTGTAAGAGGAGTTATTAAATGCCTCGTTTTGAAGATACCACCTGTAAAACTCGTCCGCAAGAATTCTGTAAAAATCAGTTTTGCGGTATTTTATTTCCTCGACATTTTTAATATTTGCCTTTGGAGGCTCATTGAAGTCATATTTTGCCGATGAAAATATCCCATCGCCCAGATAATCAGGGTGATAGTTCCCGTAATTCCCAAAAACACGGTAATAATCACCTTTTTCATTTTTATAAAAAACAATGAGTCCATTTGTGGGAATTTGATATTCATAAATCATAAAATTATTTATGAAGTAAAACTCTTCTGAATACTCTTCGCCTCTATGAACAGCATACTTATAATTATAGATGTAAGTTTCTTTTCTGCATTTGAATGTTTCGTCTGCAAATACAGATAAACTCATGATAAATAATAGGGATAAGAATAAAAGTAATTTTTTCATTTTCCTCCTAAAAAGCAGGCCAGTGGCCTGTCACCATAACAACTGGTTGTACCGCAAACCGGCTTGACCGGTTTGTCGGCTACGATGCATCGTGCGCGCAAGCGCACTAGATAATAATTTCCTTAAATGCAAACAACCGAAGGTCGTAACCTTTGTTATGCTTTATCCATTCTTTCTGTCATCTACATCTTTGTAAACTTCCATATTTTCCCGCTTTCCGATTCCCCAAACTTCTATAATTTCAACTTTCTCTGGAGTTAAAAGACGATAAACAATTCGAACACTTTTACCGCAGGCATATAATTTATAAAAACCTGTTAAATCCATATTTGCTTTGTTTCCCAACGGGAATCCAAGAAATGGATTTTTATCAAGTTTTGTGAATTTTTTGTCTACTTCAACTCTTATGCTTCCATCTAAATTATTGTACTCTTCGGCAGCTTCTGGAATTAATTGAATTTTATCAAATTCATCTTTTTTATCTTCCCATTTTTTTGCCATTACTTTTTCCTTAAAGATGACCAGCTGACATTTTTTGAAGCATCATAATGACTCATTCGTTCCTGTACCATTGAATAAATTTCTTTCTGTTCTTCAAGTTCTTCCAATTCAGCAAGTTTTTCGTAGCGGTCAAAAGACATCATTACAGCTTCCATTACGTTATTTTTCATAATAAATACAGGCTGTTTGTCTTCAGAAACTTTTCTGACAGTCTGCGTAAGAGTTTTCTGCAACTGAGTAATTGGCATTATCTGTGCTGTATCTACCATCATATTATTACCTCTTATTTATATAATAATATGTATTTTTCTATATAGTCAAGTGCATATTTTGAAATCGTACCATTTTTTTACTTTAATATTTAATTATATATCAAGCTATTTAAATTCCCATCCATGCCGGAAATGCAAACATTATTCCGCTAAGCCATAATAAATTTAAAACAATTCCAAGAATACAGATAGATACACTTCTTGAAGTTTTTCCACATTCCTTTTTTTGCATGATAGAAAATACAAGACCTGCAATTCCCATTCCCAATCCAATAATCCATCCTGTAATTAAACAGAACATAAACGGTCCTATAAAAATATTTGTTTGATATCTACTTAAGAAATAATTATCAGATATTAGAGTTATTATTAAGAATAAAATTATTATAACCGGGGATAAAATTGAAATTAAGCTGAATACAAAACTTTTCTTTTTATACATTAGTAACTCCATAATTTAAATTAATTACTGTTGATTTAAATATTATACCTAAGCGCCTCAAGTAGCGGGCGTCCACACAACAACTGGTTGTACAGCAGCGGGCTTGACCGGTTTGTCGGTTTTGAAGCTTTGTTATGTGATTATTTGTACCAATAAGAATTATATTCTTTTAGGTATTCCGCATCGTCAATTAAAATGCCCATTTTGATAAAATTGGGCGTACAGTTTTTTATAAAATTCTTAGCTTCAATATTCTTTATTAAATTAGAACTAAAAGAAAACATAAGTGCATTATATGAAGGCAATTCAAAAGAATCCGGTTCAAACTTCTCATTTGTAAGCGGTCCATAAAAATAATCATGAGTTAAAGCAGGACGCAATGTAAATTCACTATTGCTAATTGTTAAGGTGATTTTATCTTCTTCGATGCTTAAAATTTTATATATTTCCGTCTTAACTTCACTTTCATACTCTTCATTACCATAAGATGCTTTTACAGTTATTGTTTTATCTTTTATCGAAACAAAATATTTTCCATTTCCACCAGCACCAGATTCCAGTAATCCCATATTATAAGAGTTGTCCAAATCAAACTTATAATAATTTCTTGTTCCTGTTACCCATGGAAATCGACAAAGGTATCTTTGTAAATCATTGTCTGTCCATTTTTTTATGGAAAATGGTTCAAGTTTATCTGTCAAATAACCACCAAAAATCCAGCCATATACATTCTTATTTGATTTAATAGTTTCTAGAGGAAGCAAAATTTGTACCCAGTTAGATTTTATTCCGTCTATTGTTGTTTCTTCTCCTACAGAAATTATTTTTACTTTCATTCTGTCATAAAGAACTCCGATTTTACTTCCAGATAAAGTTGGTTTATTTCTTATTCTCAAACCTTCTGGAGAATTAACATATAAGTGTTCAATGTGTTTATTATTTTTGAAATAGTTTATGTCTAATGAAAACATTAAATTTGAACTGAATAATAAAAATAATAACAATAAATACTTTTTCATTTTTTCTCCAAAAGCACCCCAGTGTGCCCGTCCACATAACAACTGTTTAAACCGCACGCAGGCTTGACCGGTTTGTCGGCTTTGAACCTTTGTTATGTGCCATTTTTAATTACTATACAAATTAAAAAAACAAAAATTACAGTAAATCCTCATATTTTATATATCCACCATATGGATTATTGTAAACAATTTTATTAATACAATCATCTTCATCAAACAGAAAGAACATATCTATTCCATTATCATGATAATTAACAGAACAGCGGTATCGTCCTTCATAGTCAACATAAAGATCGTTTCCTATAATTTTAAAAAGTTCGTTCTTCTTCATCCCGACTTTTATACCATAAAGAAGTTCGAAGTATGTTGTGTCAATTTCAAATTCTTCATGATTAAAATATATTTCAAAATTATGTTCTTCATATTCTGATATTATTGAATCAGTTCTTTTTATAAGCATATTGATTCTTGCATACTCTAAAGTATACGAATAACTGTCCGTCCGTTTGATTTTTATTTCCTTTCTATTGCCAAACTCTTTCTGATATACACATTTAAAACTATCATCTGACTGGTCATATGAGAATAAAGTCAGATACACATCTCCATCTGACGGATGTAGATATTTTACCTGAAAATCTAGTTCAGTAATCCAATAAGCATTTATCCAGACTTTTCCGTTTTCTGAAATACAAGCCCAATAGTCTAAAATTCCATTCTTAAATATACCGGAACCTGAATATGAATAAATGTTTATAACTGAATTTTTATCTTTTTTTCCTACTATTTCAGTATCAAGACCAGGGCCGCTTCTTAATCGAACTCCATTATCAATTACCAATCCTTGTCTGTTTTGGGCAAACACACTGAAACCTAAAGTAAAAAACAGAACAAGAAAAAAATAACTTTTTTTCATTTTTTTCTCCATATTTATTCTCGCACCTCAAGTAGCGGGCGTCCACATAACAATTGGTTGTACCGCACGCAGCTTGACCGCGTGTCGGCTATGATGCATCGTGCGCGCAAGCGCACTAGATAATAATTTCCTTAAATGCAAACAACCGAAGGTCGTAACCTTTGTTAGGCGATTTATTCTTCTGAAATATAACAATCGGCCGATCCGATCATTATCCATTTCTCACTCCATGTAAAATTATATTTTTCATAGGCTTCACTTTCATTTAATGGTAATGTAATTTTTATTGGTTTTTCAAATATAATTACTACAGGAGTACCTTTGTCAATATATGGGGTATTAGGATGATCAGCTACATAGCCTCCAAAAAGGACATTTTCTGACTCAACAGATAAAACAATTTTATTATTAGAGATAGTCCATTTTCCCTTTATATATTGTATTCTATTTATAGTTTCAGCCGGTTTATATACAAAAGTTTTATCCTTATTTAATCTTAGCAAAGGACCTCTTTGGTCAGCTCCTCCATACCATTCTTCCCATAAGACATCTCTATCTACATAATCATATTTTATAGTTGATTCAGATTCAAATCTTTTAATTCTATTAATAGCAAATTGTTCTAAATCAGTAAAAATAACATTTTTAGTAGTTGGTTTGTACCAATCAAACTGTTTATAGTATTTTGTAAGTTCATCATCTGAGAAAATATATCCTTTCTTTGCATAGAATAAATTCCTAAACAATTTAAGCTCAGTTTTTGATAATACTCCTAACTGAAGATCATTTAGATACGGTTTTTCAATAGCAGAAATATCACCATTTCGAATAATTGTTTTATATTTTTCCAAATCAATTTTATCTGCTGCAGATTGCAAATAATGTGATACGTTATATGTTTCAGGAAATTCACAGTCAATTTCCTTTGAATATTTACTGATTGAAGTATCTTGTGAAAAAGATAAAACACAAAAAAAAGGAATTATAAATAATAAAATAACTTTTTTCATTTTTCCTCCAAGCAGCCCAGTGGGCTGTCCGCCTAACAACTGGTTGTACCGCAGCGGGCTTGACCCGCTGTCGGCTACGAACCTTTGTTAGGTGATTTTCTATAAACTACAAACTATTGCCCAATTTTTGAAAAACAATTTGTAACCACCGTCATTCCATAATTGCATAAATTCATCATAAGTGTAATACCGATTTCCTTCCTTGCATTCTTTATCAGTAATTGTTTTACGCTGATTTTCTGAATTCTTTTCCTGCATAGAATCGTAAAGCATAAAACCGTTTTCATCATAGCCAAGAATTGTTACATAATGAAGAACATGATGTATTTTTATAAGACAAATAATAGGCTTTTTCTGAAAAACTGTTTCTTTTATCCAGTTGATTTTATCTTCATTTGATTTAGTTTTCAGAACATATTCTTTAGTCTTTATTCCGTTTTCATGTAATTGGTTCACAACACCCTGGGGAAATGTAAGGTTTTTATAAATACGCCATTTCATTTGCTTCGAAAGGATTTCAGGATCTTTTTCCTCATCTCGTAAAATGTTTAAAATGGCCATTACAGGATAGGGACCGCAATTATTTAGTGTCTGTCGATAAAAAAGATTTTTGTCCATTTTTAAATAATATGAATCGTAAAAAAGGTTGTTTCCTTTTGGAATAAAAGATGGTATTACTCTGCCAAAACAAAGTAAAAATATTACGAAAACTGCGAGAAATATTAAAATAGAATTTAATACAATTTTTCTTTTCTTCATTTTCCTCTCTAACATCTCTAACTAATATGTAAATACATCCGCTTCTTTAAAACTTCAATTCATTTTTTCAACAAGCTTGACTTGCTGAAAAAATATTCCTATTTGAATATCTCCTGTAATTTTAATATTGCTTTCCTTGATTCAGTTTTATACGGAATATAATTAAGCAAAAAGCCATAAATTAACATTCTTAAAGGAATAAAAAAATATTTTGTATTAACAATAAAAATTGAAATCATAAGTAAGATTAATCCGCCAAACCAGAAACTAAAGAAAATATTTATTCCTTTCATTCGTTTTATAGTTATACTAATTTTAGTACCTTTTTCCTTTTCAGTAATAGTTCCATATGCTAATGGGACGAACCCCATTTGCCCCATTACACATCGTTGGATTTTAAATGAATCTTCTGAGATTTCTCCCCGAAAAAATTTATTAAATACATTCTCAGAGAACACAGCTTTTAATATAGGTATATCTTCGTGCGTATTATCTTTAAGAATTTGTATAATTTCATGCCTTGATTTTAAGCTTTCAATTATTAAATTCATTTTTTCTCCTAAGCGCCCGAAGTAGCGGGCGTCCACATAACAACTGGTTGTATCGCAGCGGGCTTGACCCGCTGTCGGCTACGAACCGATGTTATGCTTTACTCTGCTAACAATTTATCTATTGTCTCAAAATAGTTTTTTTCGTTCTCCAAATAAGTAATAGCCCATTTTTCTGTTGCAGAAACTATTTCCTTATTTAAGTTAAACTCTTTTATATATTTTTCAATAATCTTTTTCTCGACTTCTGCAAATTTTTTATCAGAAATTGAAAGTCTATACAATTCTCTTAAAAGAAATGTTTTTTCTACATTATCAATTTCAACAGACCCAAGCTCTTGGTATTTGATTTCTTGTAGACCAAGAGACATACCAATATTATTCAATATTTGAATTTCTTCTTTTGCAAGATTGCCATCAGCATTTGCACCTTTCCATAACCAATTTGCAAATAATTGCTTTTTCTCTTTTGTTTCAAACATCCTTATAACTCCTTATTTCTATGCTACTTGCTTTTCTAAGCATAACAGTCTTTGTTTATTATCTTTGAGATTTTGCTTCAAAGATTTTATTTCTTTGCTATATTCATACCGTTGTTTAAAAGCCCATAGCTTTAGAGCTTTCATTTGTTTTTTTAGTTCTTCTATATCGTTCTGTTGATTAGCAATTATTGCTTTCAGCTGTTCTATTTGTTTCCGTAGGTTTTTATTTTGTATACCTTGGAAAATATTAGCTCCAATAGAAGCGGCGCTTGTTATTCCTAACCCAATTATTGCAATTGTTGTTCCAACCATATTATTCCTCCATTTTCTTTACAAATTCTTCATATTCTTTATCAAATTGATCATAATATTCTTCAATTGAATGGTTTTCCAGTTTCTCCTTTTCAGAACGCTCATACAACTCTTGTATTTCTTTTCCATTCATATTAATTCGTTTATTAACATTTAAAAGATATTTTATCGAATGTTTCAATGTATTTAATATTACTGGATAGTTAACCCGAAAAAGAACTCTTGGACCTTCAGCAACAATTCCACGAACAGCATTTATCGAAAGATTTGATGTCATCACCATTGCATTACTAACTAGAAGCATTGGCTGATATTTTAAATCATTTCCAATTTTAATTTTGATCTTACCGGTTCTTGCATAGTTATCGTAAATTGCCCAGGAATGAATAATCATACTCATAAACAACGATGGTAAAGACTGATATATGAATGTTCTTGTGTTAAAAAGCTGAGCTCGATAAGCAGCTGCAATATCTTCTCTGATTTTATCAGAACCAAATTGCATTAAGAAAGTTGTTCCTGGATATGGGAGACCTTGCTGATTACACATATCAGAAACCATATGCGCCACATAAGAAATTACTGCTTGTATAGGATTTTTTATGCCTTCTCCAAATGGTGCTTGAATTAAATTTCCAAATTTATCTACACCCGAATATTTTCCAGTAATCATTTGTATGATTCCTTCTATAAATCGTAAAGGATCATGCCCAAATGAATATTGTTCGTGTATACTTTTTAAACCATGCATTCCAAAATCTTGAAAATCGATAGGTGCACTATTTCCATGTCTAAAACCGTTTGAAAATTTATCCATCATGTCTTGAAAAGATTTTACTTTATCGCTTGCAAGTATTTCTTTTACTTTATTGTCGATGGGTCTTAAGATTTTTGTTTGAGTTATTAGTACATCGAGAGTAATACCTATTGCTCCAGCAACAAAAACTGCAATCCAATCTGCTTTTTGCCATGATTCATCAAGATAATCAATATCCAATGTCTTGATTATTTTTTGCAAAGATCTTTTATCTGTCGAATTTTTTAATTTATAAAGCTCTTCAAAGTTATATTCAGGTTGATAAGTATCTCCTTTAAAGGAAGCCATTTCTAGCCTTAAATTTTCAATATCAAGTTGAGTATCAATCGTTGCATCTCTAAGATTTTTAATTTCATCATCCATTAAAGTAAACCTCCAAGAGACTTAACCACCCCAGTGTGGGCGTCCACATAACATAATTTCTTCGTATCAGTTGTAAGAAGTTTACACTGCAAAAAATGTCATTGTAAATTCTTGCATCATTTTGCTTATTCCTTAGTATCCAACACTTTCACAAATGTATCCAGATTTTTACACGGATACTGGTAAGTTTTACATTTTATCCAGAGGACTTATTACACCACCGGCTCCGCGATTTAGAACAATTTCCAGGCATTTGTTCACAAAATAATCTCTTGTATGCATCCAGCCCCTTACGGTTGAATCGCTTACTCCGTATTTTCGTGCTATCGCCTTTTTGCTCAGTTTCTTCACTTCATAATCAACAATTGCATTGATTCTTGTCTCGACTGGTACGCTTCCGCTTTCCATTTTCTCTACAATCGTTTCTTTACGTAACCCATAAAGTATCTACTATTTAATTTTGAATTACCAATTAATTACCAACAGACTTTCAGAATCTTTTGCCTCTCCGAGAGCTATAAAAATCCATTCAAAAAAAGCCCAAATAATTGGAATAAAAATCATACATAGACCAATATAAAAAACTATTTTGTTATAATTAAAATTCTCAAAATATCCTATTGAAAACACAATAATTCCTATAAATCGCAAAAAAATTTTAAGAATACCTCTTCCAATTTTTCCCAGATAAAAGTTATGAATTCCAAGTCCACCCAAAACAATTCCAAGAAGTAAGGCTGTTAATCTACTTTTCGAAGATAATTGTTTAGTTTTATTTAATTCTTTCATTTTTTTCCTAAAAGAGCGCCTCAAGTAGCGGGCGTCCACATAACAACTGGTTGTACCGCAGCGGGCTTGACCGCGACATCCGCTTTGAAAATTGTGTTATGTGATTCTACTTTGCAAATGACACTTCCATATGTTTCTTTTCTTTTACACAGTCAAGAAGATAATAATTAATAATATTCTGATATGGCATTCCTGTTTCTTCTGACATTTTTTTGAAATAATCAATTACCTGTTCATCGAGACGG
>JAZUSR010000047.1:0-3335 GCA_045606765.1 Treponema sp. | reverse complement strand
GAACGCAGAAATGAAAAGCAAAAAATGGCTTTGGGGCGGAATTGGCTTACAACTTGCAGTTGGATACACTGTAGCTTACCTTGTTTACACAATTGGAACATTGATTGCAGCTCCAACAACTTTAGCAGCAGGTCCAGCAATGGCAGGTGGAATTGCAGTTGCCATTATGGCCGCAATTGTAGTAGCTTTGATAGTGAACGCAAACAAAAAAGTAAAAGCGGAATATAAATTAAATTAAGAATTAAGAATGTAGAATTAAGAAAATTCTGAATTCAGAATTCAGAATTTTCCTGGAGGTTTCCTATGATGAATATTATTTTAATTGCAATTTTAATCCTCATTGTAGGAAGCATCTGTTTTTATCTTTACAAACAAAAAAAGAAGGGCCGCCATTGTATCGGCTGCCCTTATGCAGGAAAATGTGGGAAGAAAGGATGTGATGGGAAGTAAGGTTTATAACACTCTAACCTATTTCCAACTTTCCCAAATTTTTGGTTCAAGACCTATAGTTGCCATCGTTTTTCCGTTTCGAACAACAGGCTGTTTTAGCAAAGATTGATTTTCAAAAAGTTTGTCTTCAATTTCAGAATCATCAAGATAGGCAATGGAAGCATAATCTTTTGAAGATTTATCAATCATTTGTTGAACTGCTTCGGCACGACTTCCTGCAGTTTTTGCAATTGATTGAACAACAGAATCAAATTCTCCTCGGCTCATATCTTTTTCTTTTAAATCTACAAACTGAAAAGGGATCCGTCTTTCTTTGAACCACATCTGAGCCTTTTTACAATCAAAATTTTTATTTGTCCCAAAAATCTGAATCGCCATAAAAAAATCCTTATAACTTTTAATAAATGTGAATGTTATGATAAAATCCAAAATCATAACTTTGCCATTTATATTTAAATACCTTGTTCTTTTAAAGTTTCCTTTTCTTCCTCTTTTAATAATTCATTCACAATTTTTTTTGAAAGCTGAGAGCATATATATTTTAAAGAATCACCCTCAGTTTTTATAGTTGAGTGAATTATTATTTGATTGTCATTTATATCTATAATTTTCATATCAAAAGTATAATTTGATGTAGATACTGGCATTAGAATTCCATACATAAACATAAAAGCCTTTTCGTTTTCTACATTTTCTAATGTAATAAGAATTTTTGCATTTAAATTTTCTGCGATGCATTTTTCCATAATTTCTACAGCAGTATATTCTCTTATAGGTGGAAACAAAAGAATACTTTCTTTTGCTTTCTTTCCATTATTTGAAATACGTTTAACAAGTTCTGTTTCTAGCGAATTTCGTAACTTCATATCTTCTATATCAAATTGAATAAGATATCCCTTTATATCAGAAATATTTTTCTCTTCACTTTTAATATTATAAAAATCTACAGTGGCACAGGAAGTTATTACAAATAATAAAACAATTATAAAAAAAATATTTTTTCTCATTCCCTTTTACTCCTTTTTACAAACACCTAATCATTAAAATCATAACATTTATATACTACCATGACAAGAAAAATTGAAAAAATCCAAATTAACCACATTTTACAATTAAATCAAAGTGTGGATTTTCCTCAAGTAAAAGTTTATAAAAATGATTGCCTTGTTGCCTTTGGGGAAGTGATTTTTGTTGATGGAAATTATGCAGTTATAATTGAAAAATGTTAAAAAAAAAGTAGGAGATAAAAATTATTACGAAAGAAGTCTTGCAATTTTAGAAAAAACACTTGCTTCAGAAGTGCCTTTTTTTGTTCCTCACATTACAGATGATAATTTGCGACTAATGACTTCAATTGTTGGAACTCTTTCAAAAGCAGCAATTCCACGTTTACATGTAAGGTCTTTTACATATTATTTTTATTTTTTTCCTTTTTCCTATTTTTGATTTTATCTACAAAATATCCAATTAATAAAAAAGGAAGTAAAAGAATTAACAAAATTCTGGCTTTTACGTTTTCTCTTTTTTTATACTTTTCTTTTAACTCAGGATTCTTTTTTACAAGTTTTTTTATTCTTTTGTTTTTATTTCTATTTTTTTCAAATATATAATCCAAACCGCTGGAAATTAATACAGTTACAAGCAGCAAAATTAGGTTTACTATATTATGCGATATTTCACTTCGTTTAAAAGCTTCTTTTTCATTGATTGGAAGTTTAAAATCAGTTTTAGGATCTCTAAGTATTTGAATTTTTTTATTTTCAAAATACTCTTCATCTGGTTTAAAATACAAAGTGCATTTTTGTATTAAATTTTCACCAATTAAACTATATTCAATTTTTACGCGGTAATTGCTTCCGTATCTTGAATAACTTGACTTTATTGAATATGACTTTACTATTACATTTTCTATAATTCCGTTTTTTTCTAAATTAAATAACTTACGGTAATTACTAATTGCAGATAATATACAAATCAAAGCTAAGCAAAAACAAAATATTTCAAATTTTAGATCTTTTTTATTCTTCGCTTTTTTCTTTTTTTTCATATCACACCCTATGAGACAGTCGTAATAACCTGAATGTACCTCAATGTTGTTAGTATAACATAAAAGATTCAGAACTTCAGTAGATTTGTTGTAAATTTTTTGTCCAAGTAGCTGCGTGTATTTTTTTATTTTTGGGCGTAGGCTGGCAAAAACAATAATTTTTTTTAATTTTTTTATACACTTTCATTTTTATTTACTCTTTGCTATTTTATTTTGACCCTGCCAGCCCCGGGCTTTTGCGTTATAAAATTGCGTGCTTCGCCCGCAATTTTTCCGTTCAGCTTTTTGCTTCGTTCCACTCGCAAAAATCCGAACCCTAACGGGCAGCAATCCCTTACGCTGTGGGTTATGAGGAGACCTAAGAGAACTGTACCTCGCAATACCCATGAATATTTAACGATAATTTAATCGGATTTTATGGTGTTTTTGCTGTTTAGTCAAGTAAAACACTATACACAACTATATTGAAAAATACTTTTTTCTACCAATTTCTACTACCAAAACGTTGTCGTCGGAAATTTTTCCCGATAAAAATTAATTTTCTGACCATCAGTTTTCATGTATTTGTTCTTCTCGATTATGGACCAGGTTTTTTGTAAGTCTTCTAAATCAATCATATAATCTCAAAATTATAATTGTTTATTATGTATTGTTTTCAGACATAGAATTATTTCTTAGCAAATCTCTTTTTTAAGAATTCCATCAGTTTCTTTATAAGATCTTCCTTTTTAAACGAAACTATTAAAGAAATCATTATTCCAATTACGGATAATATTACTGAGATGAAAGTAGATGCATAGTTATCCTTATTCAAATTTGTTTTTAGAATTTTACAAAT
>JAZUSR010000046.1:0-6887 GCA_045606765.1 Treponema sp. | reverse complement strand
GATATTAAAAATGACAATTATAGTTCCACCTGAAACTCCAGGAATAACATTTGCGATACCTACAATAATTCCAATTAAAATTGTTTTTATAAAATTTTTGATAAGTTGAATATAATAAAAAAAACCATTTACATCAAGTTATGTAAATGGTTTGAAATATTAATAATTACTAGGATTAGTGATGTTTTTGCTGGAAGCGTTTAAGCATTGCTACACCGTTTTTCTTTCCGTTGTAAACAAATCCACCGTCCCAATATTCAAGAGCAGCAAAAAGTGCATTACCACCATCTTGGTCATCACTTTGTTTTGTTCTAAATGAAACATAATTAGAAAGCATTTCATAATTTTGTTTATGAAGAGCTTCAATTCTGTTACGATTGAATTCGTTCCATTTATCTAAATCTTTAAATCCTTCACCTTCATCTTCTACGATGATGTGAGCATGAGTAGGACTGAAAGAATACCAAACTGTAACTTTTTTGTTTACATCACAATTATTTCCATGTTTTACAGCATTTTTAATTACTTCTGAAATTTGCTGTTCCAAAAGATTTAGTTCTTTGATTTCAGTTGGTGCTGATTGAACAATTAATAAAGTAAAATATCTAATTTGGCGAAAATCCGATGGGAATTCCTTTTTAAGCATATTTGTTTTGTCGAACAATGGATCATTGTCATCAGAGCGTAATTCTTTTAGTTCCATAATTAGCTACCTCAGTCTTTAATCATTAATAGTGCTTCTTCAACACTGTTTGCAATAGGGAAATATCCCATAAGTTTAGTAAGTTCAATAACTTTTTTTACTGAACCATGAACATTAGAAATAGCGAATTTTAAGTTCATCTTTTTCATTGTGGAACAAATGTAGATAAGTGCACCAATTCCAGAAGAGTCGATGTAATCTACCTGCTCAAGATTAATAATAAAATTCTTGACATTTTTTTCAAGCATTTTCATTACTAATTCCTTCAATTTGTAAGAATTATACAAGTCCATTTCGCCATTTACATCGATAATGTAAATCTCTCCGTTTTTACGTATTTTAAGTTCCATAACAGAAGCTCCTTCCCATTATTTGATTTTGACAACCAAAAGTGATTGGTCGTCATGTTGTGCAGCAACACCGCAGAATTTTTTTACATCATTTTTTATTTTATTAGCAATCTCTTTACCATCTGAGTTACGAGATTCTCTAATTACACGTTCAAGATTACTTTTTGAATATTGAGTACCATCATTGTTAAGTGCTTCAAGTAATCCGTCTGTACAAGTTACAATGATATCACCAGATTTTACTGATAATTCATTATCGACATATTCTGTCGTTTTCTCAACACCAATTGGTTCTTGAGACGAAGAAATTTCTTTAAAAGAATTATCTTCTTTGCAATAAACAAAGATTGGATTTGTTCCACCAGTCGAATACTGAATCTTACCATTTATGCTATCATAAATCAATAATGCAACACTTGCAAAGTGGTCTACGGTATTATTTTCTGAAGAAATACCTTTGTTTGCCCAACTTAAAATTGTACCTGCAGATTGTGTTGTATTTACGATAAGTCTAAGCATAGCACGAAGTTGTAACATAATACTCATAGAGTTTAGGCTCTTTCCTGTAACATCTGCCATTACAAAAGAAATTCGGTCTTTCCTTGAAACCATTACATCAAAATAGTCACCACAGATATTTTCTGCAGGACTGAAAGAAGTTCCAATTGAAATTCCTGGGATAATTGGAAGTTTTACAGGAATAATTGACTTTTGAATGCTATTGGCAATTTCACCTTCTTTTGCAAGAGTAAATCGTTCAACGATTTCGTTGTGAACAGAAATTGATCTAACTGCAACAGAAACAAATTCTCCAAGTCGTTTTGCATCTTCAAATTCTTTTTCGTTGAAAGGTCCATTTTCAGGTTTTTTCGACAACGCATAAACACCAACTGGAGAGTCGTTTATAAATAATGGAACAAAAATATAAGCTCCACATTTTAAGAAATCTTCATCACCATTTTGGACAATTCGAGAGTCTTTAGAAGGTTCATTAATCATTTCAGGAACTTTATTATTAAGAACAGATCCAAAAATATTTCCTTCTAAAGGGAATTGCATATAACGCATATTCATTTCTACACGCTGTTGTTTATGAGGAATGTTTTCTGGCAATTCATAAGGAGGAATAAATGTTCCTGTAAGGTTTTTTACATTTAAAATATCTTCAAAATCATCGAGAATTACAAATAACGCACCATCTGCATGTGTTAATTCAACAATCTTTTTTCCGTAGCTGTCAAGTAGTGGAGGTAAACCTTGTGGATTATTAAAAGATTCTGCCATTGTATTGAGAAATTGTTTGTTTACATCAAGTAATGAAACATCTTCATTTTCGTATACAATGTTCAGTCTCTTATGAACTTCTGTTTTAATATTATTGCTTTGACCTTTTTTTGTTTTTAAATCAACTTTTTGGGTAGCTTTTAAAATTGCATAAGGAGTCATTAATAATGCTGCAAGAAGAGTCATTATGTTCATTGCAGAATAGTCTTTTGAAATATATGTATGAATCATTCCAATTGCTAATGCAAACAATGAGATAAAAAATATAAAACTTACTTTAGCAGTTTTTCTAACGGCTATGACAATGAGGAATATAAATATAATTATCGCTAAACCTGATGCGACAAGTAAAGGTAGAAATAAATAAGCAGAATCTAACAAATTTAAACTCCTGTATCAAATATTTATTTAATTTTATCATAACAAATTATAGTCGTCAAGAAAATAGTTTTATGGTTCTTCTTTATCAATTGAATATTCTGACGAAAAATTTGAATTTTTTTGTAAAATTATTCTTTTTATGTTGTTCACAATTCGATGAAAAAATGATTTTCCATATGTTTTTGTAAAATCTTGTGCCATTTGATCTATTGGATAATTTTCGCCAAATTTTTTCTTTAAATCATCCCAATATTTTATCATCCAAACATATAAATCGCTTATAGTTCGTTTTTTGAATTTTTTCATAATTTTTGTGTTATTAATTATTTGAACAATTGGCATATAAACTGTATTGAACCAAGATAAAATTGCATCTTGCATAGATATTTCTGTTTCTTGGTTTTGGTTAATATAATATTTATGAGTTAAAATGTGGTTGTAAATTACATCGTATTGACCAGCAGTTGTAAAATCTAGGCACCAATAGTCTGTGATATCACCAAAACTTGTTTCATTATAAAAAACTCTTTTTTCGTATGAAATAATTTGGGCCAAAAGGTATTTCATTGATTTTCCAGGCTTTAGTTTTATTTCACTTTGGAGACTAATTACTTCTGCATCGATAAATTCAATTCCTCTTGCTTTTGCAACAGAAATTCGATGGTTTCCGTCTCTTGCAAAATAAAGGCCTCCCAGTTCATATAAAGTAACAGGTGGTAAAATTATATTTTGAATATGAGCTTTATCAATACTTGCCCAACGAGATTTTAAATGTGCATTTTTAGGAAAAAACTGATTATCAAAATCTTTATATCGACCTTCGCTTCCAACAATTAATTCAACTGGAACTGCTTGCATTCCTTTGTAAGTTTCGTTGTTTGGTTTTAAAATATTTTTTAAATCATTGAGTGATATTAAACTTGCTTCTTCTGGATTTAGAAAATGTTGAATTTCATTAATTAATGCCTTATTGTGTGCTCGAGCAAAATCTTCGTCAAGTTGCGCATTAAATGATACTGATCCCATAAAAAAACTCCCACTTTTTTATTCTGATACAATTTGAATTTCTGATAAATTTGTAACTGGTAAATCAATTACATAATGGCCAAATGCGTTAACGACAATTGTTTTTTCATAAACTGAGATTCTAGGTTCACTTTGGTCATATAAATGAATATGACCGTGTACCATATAAATTGGTTTGAATTTTTTTACAAATTCATTAAAGCATTTAAAACCTTTGTGACAATTATCTTCATGATCGTGAACATGTCTTGGTGTAGCATGTGTCAAAAAGATATCAAGATATCGTCCGTAAATTATTTTATTTAATAATAATCTTGGAATTAATTTAAATAACTTAAATTTCATTTGCGTCTCAGTAAATTGGCATTGTCCATGGTTGTAATCTCTTGAACCTGATATTCCAGTAATTAGTAATGGTGTTTTTTTTGAACGAGCAGGGTGATTCCATTTTAAATCTTTTGCAATAATGTTTTTAAACCCTGCATAAACTGCACCACAAGTTTCAAAGTCATTCCATACTTCTGTTGGATTTTTTTGAACATCAGGATGATAATATTTATATGCATTTAAATTATGGTTTCCAAAGATAAAATATGTTGGTTTATTCAATGTACTAACGATAAAATCAATGTAATCCATTGGAAGATCTCCTGCGCATAAAATACAATCTATGTCGCTGAATAAATCTTTGATTGCATAATTATAAATGAATGGATCTACTTGATCTGATACAATTAGTATTTTCATAACTTTAGTTTATTTTCTTTGCCGCTTTGTCAAGAATTATTTCTAACTGTTCTTTTCCGATTAATTCACATGGACGGTTCTCTGCAACAGAAGAGGCCGTTCTTGTAAAACCTGAACTTGAACAAATATAAGCTTTTGAACATCCTTGTGATTTTATTTCATCTAAAGATTTTCTTACAACAAAATCTTCAACAGGATTTGTTTCTCTAAAGAATTTTACCAAAAATGATTGTTTTCGGACACTTCGCCAATCTGTATTTTTTGCTTCAGTTGCTAAAAATTGACATCCCCATTTTTGAATTGAAGCTTGCTGACAGTCGAAACCCATTCCGTGTAAACATGCATTTTGACACATTTTGATAAAATTTTCTTCTGAACAAGTTAAATATTCTTTTAAACTGTCACTTGCTTGTAAGTCTTTGTATTCAGAAAGTTTTGAAGTTACATCTTTAAAAGATTTATTTTTTGCGTAAATTAGTTCCCATTGGTTAATAGCTTTTTCAATTTTACGAGTTTTTTCGTAACAACTAGCAAGAAAATATCTGGCATAAAGAGCTTCGTTTTTATCTTGATCTTTTGGAGAAGAAAGAGCTCTTTCAAAACAGTTGATTGCATTGTCGATACTATTTGCTGCCATATAACAAGTTCCACATTCTATCAAAGCTTTTTGTCTATATTCTGAATCACGACCAGCTTTTTCAAATGCTTTTACGGCTCCTGGATAGTCTTTGTTTTCTTTTAAAATTTTTCCAAGGTAATAATAAGTTGAAAAAGTTTCAGGACTTAAAGAGATTGCAAGATCGATTTCTCGTTTTGCTTCTGCAAATTGTTTTGCTCTAAAAAGTAGTAATCCCATTGCAGCATGTGCTTTTACATGGCGTTTATTCAACTTGATAGCTTTTCCGTAAAAACCAAGCGCAAGTTCTGATTTTGATTTTGTTTCATAGATTTTAGCTACATTGAAATAATTTTCAGCGTCTCGAGGATTTAATTTTGTCAACAAGATGTATTGTTTGAGAGCGTCGTCTAAATGATTGAATTTTAATAAAAGAGGTGCAATTTGTTGACGGAATTCAAGTTCCGACAAGTTTATGTCAAAAACTGCATGTTGATCAACATATTTAAATTCCATTAAAGCAAGTTCGCTTTTTCCGTCTTTAAGATATGCCGAGCCTAAGTAGTAATGTGCTAAATAATTTTGAGGATCTTTTTGAATAATTGATTTTGCAAGTTTTATTGCTTGTGTAATTTTTCCTTGCTTGATTAGCTTTTGAAGACCTTCAATTTTTTTAGGAGAAACAATCGATTTAATAACAAAAATAAAGAGAAATAATACTGCGCCAGAAAGAAAAATTATAAAAATAATTGATGCTATATTCACTGAATAAAAACTCCACTTATATTGTTAACTTTCTATTGATAGAATTGTTTATTTATGAGATTATGTCATATATGAGAAAATTTTACAAGAGATTATTTATTTGTCTATTTGTTGTTTCTTTTTTTGGAATTTCTTTTGCAAAAGAAAATTCTGTTGGGATTAAGTTATTTATGGAAAATAGTCCTGAACAAGCGATTCCCATTATGGAAAAAGAATTAGCAAGTGCAAATCCAAATCTTGAGTTGTATAATTATTTAGGAATAGCGTATTCTCAAGTTGGAAAGTTTCAAAAAGCAGTTGAAATTTTTGAAAAAGGTATTAATACTTTTGGAACAAATAAAAAGGTTTTGTATTATAACTTAGGAAATGCTTATTATAAATTAGGAAATTTTCAAAAGTCTATTGATTCTTTTTCAATGGCATTAGTTGCAGATGAAAATTTTGCAGAACCATATTTAAATAGAGCAAATTCATATTTGAGGTTAGGTAATATTGATAATTGTATCTTAGATTATTCAACTTATATTGTCAAAAAACCTGATGATCCTCAAGCACCGAAAATTAGAGATTTACTTTCATTACTTCAAAAAGAAAAAGAATTTCAACTTGCTGAACAAAAACGTCTTGAAGAAGAAGCTCTTCGTTTAAAGCAAGAAGAAGAAAGATTGGCTCAAGCAAAAGCGGAACAAGAACGCCTTGCTGCATTGAAGAAAGCTGAAGAAGAAGAACGCCGAAGAAAACTTTTAGAAGAAGTTGCAAATTCTTTGTCTGAATCTTCTGATACAACGAATATGTCAGCTGGAACTGAGGATGTGTTTATTTATACTGATGAATCTGAAATAGATTAATTATAAAAAGTTTGAGGGGATAGTAATATGGCAAAAACAAAAGAATCGGAAACAAAGGAAGCTTTAAAAAAAGCTACTGGCACAAAAAAAACAGCTACAAAGTCAACAGCAACAAAACCTGCTAGTAGTAAAGCTTCAACAAAAGCTACTGGCACAAAAAAAACAGC
>JAZUSR010000045.1:0-4427 GCA_045606765.1 Treponema sp. | reverse complement strand
AATGCGGATATAATTATTATAGATACAGGAGCTGGTATTGCGAACAACGTTTTGCAATTTGTTGCTGCTGCAGATGAAGTTTATGTAGTTACAACTCCTGAACCAACTGCAATTACAGATGCTTATGGAATTATAAAAATTATTACAACAGAAATTGTTGATAGAACAGTAAATCTTAAATTAATTGTAAATAGAGTTCATTCTGCTGATGAAGGAAAAAGAATTTCTGATAGAATTATAAATATTGTTGCACAATTTTTAAATTATAAAGTTAATTATGTTGGTTTTATTTATGAAGACCCTGTAATTCAATCAAGTGTAATTCGTCAAAAACCATTTATTGTTATTAATCCTACTTCTAAACCTTCAACTTGTATTAAGCATATTGTAGGACGAATTGAAAAAACTGAAATGGTAGATGATGTTGGTGTTTCAAGATTTTTGAATAAATTTTTAGGCTTTAAGAAAAAATAAAAAAATAGTGTATTTTTTTTAATTATATAGTATAATATAATGAAGGGAGGTAGAATAAAGTGAATATTAAATCAATTTTCTTTACTAGCATTGTTTCCTTTATTCTGTCTTTTTTTGTTGCAATTTTTTCGAAAGCGGGATTTTTAATTTCACTTCTGCGTGGATTAATTGTTGCATTGTTTTTTGGTGGTTTATTTTTCGGAATAAGCAAGTTATTTGAAAAATTTTTGGATTTGTCTTCTGATACTCAAGATGATGGGACTGAAAATATTTCATCGCAAGTTGGTAATAAGGTAGATATAACAATTTATGATGAAGAATTACAAGATGAAGATGTTTCACCTAGATTTACTTTAACAGGTGAAAATCAAATGTTGGATAAATCTGATTTGTTAAATGTTAATAGTTCTTCAACTGAAACAAATAACAAAAGTGCACATATAAGTTCTGAAAGAAATAGTGAAGATTTAAATAATCAAAAATTATCTGATATTAATGAATCAGCATTATTACAACAAGGAAGTAGTTCTAATAGAGAACAAATTTTGGATAGTTCTTTTTCAGAAGAAACTAAAAATGCTAGCCAAAATGAATTTAAACCAGTTTCATTGGCTAATACCTCTGCAAATAATCAATCGTCAGAGCTTGAAGAATTTCCAAATATTGAGGATACTTTAAATTCCAATTTAGGTACTGCTCAGCCACTTCAAGATCAAGAAGTTGATGCTTTTCCAGATGTAGGCAATGCAAGTGGTATTGATACTGTAACTGATTCAGATTTTGCTTCTTTTGGTAAAGCTCCGTCAAGATTATCTGAGACTGTATTTCCTGATGGATCGATGGCAGAATCTAAAGATTCAACCTTAATGGCTGATGCTATAAGGACGATATTAAAAAAACAAGAATAATATATAGGGTGTGGGGATATGGAATCAACGCTTATTGAAGAAAAAACAGAAGACGCATTATGGAAAGAATACAAGAAGACAAAGTCTTCAAGTTTACGAGATAAATTTGTTAGACAATATATGCCTCTTGTAAAATATGTTGCTGGAAAATTAGCTGTTGGTATGCCAGGTAGTGTTGAGTTTGATGATTTAGTCGGCTTTGGACAATTTGGTCTTTTAGATGCTATAGAAAAATTTGATCCTGATAAGAATGTAAAATTTAAAACATATGCTGTTACTCGTATTCGTGGTGCGATTTTTGATGAACTTCGTCAATTAGATTGGGTTCCGCGTTCAGTTCGACAAAAGTCTAGAGAAATTGAAGATACGATCGTTGACCTTGAAGCAAAACTTGGTCGTACTGCTACTGATTCAGAAATTGCAAAACAAATGGGTGTTTCAGAGGAGGAATATCAGCAAACTGTAATGAAGGTTTCTGGAACAAGTGTTCTTTCTCTTAATGATGTTTGGTATTCTGGAAATGACAATGATCATATGTCAATTGGTGATTCAATCGAATCTCCTGTAAGTTTAAATCCTGATGTAATTGTAGAGCGTGAAGAAATTCGAAGAGTGATTGTTGAAGCAATTAATGAATTACCAGAAAAAGAAAAAATGGTAATTGTTTTATATTATCATGAAGATTTAACTTTTAAAGAAATTGGACAAGTTCTTGAGGTAAGTGAGTCTCGTATTTCGCAATTACATACAAAAGCAAATTTACGTTTAAGAGCTAAATTAACTAATTTAAGAAAAGGAATCATTTAATTATTATGGTAACTTTAGATAAAATTAGAAAAGATATGGAAGCTCAGTTTGAAATTGATAGTAATATTCAATGTGTTATTGTTAATGCGGATACTATTGAAGATGCTTTAGCTGATGCTGCTGTTCAATTGGATTCTAAAGTTTCTCATCTTGAATATGAAGTTATTGAAAAAGGTTCAAACGGATTTTTAGGGCTTGCTAAAAAACCTTGGAAGCTTTCTATTTATCAAACTCTTGAAGGTCTTTCTAAGAAGAAGAAAAGAAATTTGGATATCGATTTTGGTGATGATCAATCAAATGAAGAAGTTGTTAGTGTTGATCAGGATGGAATTTATTATATTCGCCATTTTGGAGATTCAATTTGTCTAAAAATTATTCCTCCTGTTGGAAATGGAAAGCCTGTTGATGTAAAAAATATTCTTTCAGATGCAAAACGCACAGATACTATTTCTGTTGATGAAGATAAAGTTAAAAAACTTGTAAAAAAAGGAACAGACCAGAAATACGAAGAAATTGGAAAATACAAACATATTGCAGCAGGAGATGCTTTACTTGTTGTTGATATTTCCAAAGATGAAATGCTTGCAACAGTTACGGTTACACCGCCTGCATTAAGCGGTTCTGAAATTTCTGCCGAACAAATTGTTCGATATCTAGAAACTCAAGGTGTTGTAGCAGGAATTGAATTAGATAAAATTGATGAATTTGTTGATAATCCAGTTTATAATACTCCATGTGAAGTTGCTGCTGCAATTAAACCTCAAGATGGTCGAGATGCTTATATGGTATTTAATTTTGAAACAGATTCAAAATTAAAGCTGAAAGAATCAAAAGACGGGCAAGTTAACTTTAAGGAACTTAATCAAATTCATAATGTTATAAAAGGTGTTCCTCTTGCTCAAAAAATGCCACCAGAAAGAGGAAAGGCTGGCAAAACTTTATTTGGAAGATATCTTGAAGCAAAGAATGGAAAAGATATTCGTTTACCACTTGGAAAAAATGTTGAATTAGATAAAGATGGCGTAACAATTATTGCCTCTGTAAATGGTCGAGTTATTTACGAATCAGAAAAAATATCTGTAGAGCCTGTTCTTGAATTGAATGGAGTTAATATTAAAACTGGAAATATTGACTTTCTTGGAACTGTTGTTGTTAAAGGCAATGTTGAAGACGGATACAATGTTAAAGCTGCTGGTAATATCGAAGTTATGGGAACAGTTGGACAAAGCCATCTTCGTTCTGAATACGGAGATATTATTGTATCGCAAGGTATTTTTGGACATGATGTTGGCGTTATTCAGGCTGGAAAGTCATTATGGGCAAAATTTATTCAATCTGCAAAAGTTGATGTAGAACAATTCTGTATTGTCTCTGATAGTATTATGAATTCTGAAGTTACATCAATGAAGCGAATTATTTTGAATGGAAAAAAAGCACAGATTACTGGTGGGCACTTGTTTGCAACAGAAGAAATTTGTGCAAAAAATATTGGTAGTCCAGGTGGTGGAACAGAAACTATTCTTGAAGTTGGGTTCGATCCTAGATTAAAGCAACGACTTTCAGAAATTCAAGATGAACAGAATGCTTTAATGAGGGAACTTGAAGATACTGATAATAATATTTCAACACTTGAAAATTTTAAAAAACAACGAAGAACTTTTGCAAAAGAAAAAGAAGAGCAACTTGTTAATCTAAAAAAACGTAAAGAAGAAATTGTAAATCAATCGCGAGAATATGCTGCTGAAGTTGAACAAATTCAACAGAGATTACTAGAATTAAAAGGTTTTGGAAAAGTTAAAGCTTATGGAACTGTTTATTCTGGTGTAAAAATTCATGTTCGCGATTCTGTTGATGAAGTTCGACAAGATGTAAAAAATCTTACATTCTATTTTGATGCAGGGTTTGTTCGTCGTGGAAAATATGAAGAACCTGATATGACAGGGGTTCAAGTTCCAGATGGCTATTCAACTAATTAGATATACATAGTGGAGGAAAATCATCGCTATACAACCGATTGATCTTCAAATAATGTATTCTCAAATGTCTCATGTTGCAAATAAAGTTGGTGGTGAACAACAAAATGTTCAAAATAATGCTTTTATTCAGCAACAGCAAGCATTAAATCAAAATATTAATTCTACTAAAACTGTAAATAAGGCTGCAGAAAATGATTCTAAAACTGGATTAATTAAAGAAGATGGAAAACAAAATCTTCCTCAAAATCAAAATTCTGAAAAA
>JAZUSR010000044.1:0-11998 GCA_045606765.1 Treponema sp. | reverse complement strand
ATCTCCCATAAAAAGTCAATGAGTAAAACTTCAGTTTTAGGAATTGACTTTTTACGTTGTTTCGCAACAAAGTGAGAAACAACAATATATATGTAGTTTGCAACGCAAACTATAAAAAGATAAAAACTGACGATATTTTAGACAGTTTTTATCTTCTCGCCTTGAAATTTGGTTAAATAAAAACAATTTAATTGCGTAAAAATTTGTATTACTATACTATAAAAGTTGCAAAAAAGACAAGTATTAGGTAATATGTCTTGAGAATCAATTTATATAATGTAGATTGAAAATTTATATAACGATTTTACTGTCGTTTAAAAAGGAAGGTCTATTATGGACAAAAAAAATTATTTATTTACTTCAGAATCAGTAAGTGAAGGACACCCAGATAAGGTGTGTGATCAAATTTCGGATGCAGTTCTTGATGCATGTCTTGCAAAAGATCCTGAAAGTCATGTTGCGTGTGAATGTTACACTTCAACAGGATTTGTTCTAGTCGGTGGAGAAATTACGACTAATTTTAAAGAACTTGATGTACAAAAAATTGCTCGTGATGTAGCAACAAAAATCGGTTACACAGATGCAGATTATGGACTTGATGCAAAATCAATGGCAGTATTTAATGCAATTCATACCCAATCTCCAGATATTAATCAGGGTGTAGTAGGAAAAGGCTTAAAGAAATATAAAGGTAAACAGGGTGCTGGTGACCAAGGAATGATGTTTGGATTTGCTTGTAACGAAACTAAAGAACTAATGCCTGCTCCAATTATGTTCAGTCATAAACTTTTAAGAGAAGCTAGTAAACTAAGAAAATCAGGGCAAATTGAATGGATGCGACCTGATGCAAAAAGTCAAGTGACAATTGAATATGATGGAAATAAGGCCGTTAGAATTGATACTGTTGTAATTTCGCATCAACATAATCCAGATGTTACACATGATCAAATTGAAAGTGATGTTATTTCTAAAATTATTAAACCTGTATTAGAACCAACTGGTTTGTTAGATGATAAAACAAAGTTTTTTATTAATCCTACTGGAAAATTTGTAGTTGGTGGGCCACACGGAGATGCCGGATTAACAGGTCGAAAAATTATTGTAGATACTTATGGTGGAATGGGTCGTCATGGAGGTGGTGCTTTTAGTGGAAAGGATCCATCTAAAGTTGACCGTTCTGCAGCATATATGGCTCGTTATATAGCAAAAAATATTGTTGCTGCAAAATTGGCAGATCGTTGTGAAGTTCAACTTGCTTATGCAATTGGAGTCCCATTCCCAGTATCGATTATGGTGGATACATTTGGAACAGGAAAAGTTCCATCGGATGTTTTGAGCAAAGCAGTGTCAAAAGTATTTGATTGTAGTCCATCTGGAATTATTACAACATTAGATTTGAAACGACCAATTTATGCACCAACTGCATCCTACGGACATTTTGGACGAAAAGAATTCTCATGGGAAAAAACAGATAAAGTAAACGAATTACTTAATCAAATAAAATAAAAAATGAAACAGCTTTTGTCAGAAAAAGAAATTGTAAAGGTTTTTGAAAGGTTTAAAAAGCAAAATCCAGAGCCTAAGTCGGAATTGGAATATTCAAGTCCTTTTACTCTTTTAGTTGCTGTAGTTCTTAGTGCACAGGCAACTGACAAAAGTGTTAATAAAGTAACTAGAGAATTATTTAAAGTTGCAAAATCTCCAGAACAGATGGTGGAACTAGGTGAAGAAAAATTAATTGATTACATTCGTTCAATAGGATTGTACAAAAATAAAGCACATAATGTAATTGGATTAAGTAAAATGCTTATTTCAGAATTTAATTCACAAGTTCCATCTACTCGCGAGGAATTAGAAAAACTTCCTGGAGTTGGACGAAAAACTGCAAATGTTGTGTTGAATGTTGTTTTTAATCAACCAACAATGCCAGTTGATACGCATCTTTTGAGAATTAGTCCTAAAATTGGATTCGCAAAAGGAAACTCAACACTTGAAATTGAAAAAAGTTTAGTAGAACGAATTCCCAAAAAGTATATGCTTCACGCACATCATTGGTTGATTTTGCATGGACGATATGTTTGTACTGCAAGAAGTCCAAAATGTGATGAATGTATTATAAACGATATTTGTAAACACAATGGAGAATAAAATGAACGAGGAAATTGTTGAAGCGGAAGTTGTAAAAGAGAATGCCGTTATTGAGACAGTTTCAGATGTTGGAGAAGCGGCAGTTAATACAATATCTGAATCAACTACAACTTTTGTAAACTGGATAAAAGGATTTTTAACATGGGAAAATCTTTTTAAAGTAATCATTTCTGCAATAATAATTTTGCTGATTTATTTTGTTTACAGAATTATTGTTCGTTCGATAAAAAAAGTTTCTAAAGAAAAACTTTCGGAACAAAAGTCGGCAGCTCTTTTAAAATTAATTCATTATATTTATTACTTTATTTTGGCAATGTATGTTCTTTCGTTATTTGGCGTAAAATTGTCTGCTGTATGGGGTGCTGCTGGAGTTGCCGGAGTAGCTTTAGCATTTGCAGCTCAAACATCTGTTAGTAATATAATCAGTGGGATTTTTATTATAGCAGAAAAGACAATGAAACCAGGAGACTTGATTACAGTTGGAAGTGAAACTGGAATTGTAGATATAATTGGATTACTTTCGGTGCAAATTCATACATTAGATAATCAGTTGATTCGAATTCCTAACTCTACAATTATTAATTCAAATATGGTAAATACATCATATTTTTCAAAGCGAAGAATGACGATAGGAGTTTCAATAGCATATGATACAGATATGGAATTTGCTTTAAAAACATTAAATAAAGCGCCATTGTTATGTGAACATGTATTAAAAGAACCTGCTCCTGCTGCATGGTTTGACAAATTTGACGAAAGTGGAATTAATATGGGGTTAGCTGTTTGGTTTAATAGTTCAGATTTTCTTGTAACAAAAAATGAAACTTTTATTGCAATTAAAAAAGTTTTTGATGAAGCAAAAATTGAAATTCCTTATAATAAAATTGATGTTAAAATCTTGGAAGAAAACGTGTCAAAAAAATCTACTAGAAAAGGGATAACGGCAAAAAAAACTTCTAAAACTATTTCAAAAAAATAATAGGGTTTTATGGATACAAAAGAAATTGAAAAAAGATTTATTGATTTGGAAACAAAGTTTGCATATCTTGAAGATTATGTTCAGCAATTGCAGGGTGTGGTTGTTGAACATACAAAAACAATTGATAAACTTTTAACAAAAAATAAATTATTAGAAGAAAAATTGACAGAAGTTTTTGAAAGTTCTGGAGAAATTCCAAATAGAAAGCCTCCTCACTATTAATTTATCAAAAAAAACAATCCGTTGAATAGTTTTAGATTTAATAACGGAAAATTTTTAAATTTCTAAAATTTGTTAATGAAAGAAGTATTTATTAGGAAAAGCAAAGAAGATGGGACGAGTAGAAATTCTTTATAAAGATTCAAATGTTATAATAATTTATAAACCAGAAGGCCTTTTGTCTGTTTCATTTTCTGGGAGTCGTGGAAAAACCGCACAAGGAATTATAGAGCAAATTCTTCGAAAAACCGGAGAATATTCAGCAAAGTATAGACCTTTTGTCGTTCATCGTTTAGATAGAGAAACTTCTGGTTTAATGATGTTTGCAACAAATGAGCGTGCTCAAAAAGTGATAATGGATAATTGGCATTCGATGGTAACAAGTCGAAAGTATATAGCACTTTCAGAGAATCCTTCTAATTTTAAAAAATATGGAATTTTACCAGATGCTGGAATTATAAATGATAATATTGCATATAATGCTTATAACATTGGATATGTTCCAGAGAAGAATAATTTAAAAAAAGATTTTTTAAAAATTTCAAAAGATGGGAAAAAACATAAAACGAATTTTTATTCGGAGAAAATTTTAGATAATCAGAGAAAAAGACCAATAAAAGAGATTTCCGCTCGAACTCATTTTAAAGTTTTAAATCGATGGGATAAATTTACGCTTTTTGAATTAGAACTTGATACAGGTAGAAAAAATCAAATTCGTGCACATCTTGCATCAAAAGGTTATCCATTGGTTGGAGATTTTAATTATAGAGCTAAAAGTGATTTGTTCGGGCGGCTTTGTCTCCATGCAAAATCATTAGAATATATTGACCCGTGGACAAATGAAGAAAAAAAGTTTCTTTATGACCCGCCAAAAGAATGGTTGTTAAGCAATTAATGATGATTAACTATTTAAAAATTACAGTTTTGTCGGAAGTAAGGAAACTTTTTATAATTGCACTGTTTGTCTTAAAATCGAAATGTCTTTTGGAATATTTTCATTCATTTTAATCATTGAAGAAATTGTTGTTAAGTTGTATTTATCTTCTGGATAAAGGACAACAATTGATTCATTTTGGTTTTCAAGAAAATTAGTTTGACCAAATTCAGTGTATCTTGTTGCTCCAATTGAAATCATAATTTTTGAAGGATTCCCTGCGGCATTTAAATAAGAGTGAATATTTTCTTGCGGACCTTCATCTTGTTGGAAATTTAATTTTTCAATAATCCAGGTAATTAATTTTTCGTAAATATAACTGTAGTCTCGAACAGCACTGTCTTCCCCGTATTCATAAATTTCATTATTGCGAATCATAAAACTTGCAATTCGATAGTTATTAATAATTCCATTTTTAGAAAAAGAATCAATGGGAATTAAATTTGATGAAAGTCCTTTTGAACAATTTCCCCAATTCTTTTTTTCACTGATTTTCTTTGCACCTGTTTTTCTTATGGAACAATCATTTGATGCGCCAAAAGCGATGGGATTTAATTTTGTAATTTTGGAATTTTCCCAAGTTGCATCAAAAATAATTGCACACTCTGGTTCAAGTTGAATCTTTGTTTCATTTTTTGGATAAATAATTTTTGTTGAATCAAAGGGGAATGTCGAAAGAAACTTTGGGATAGGAGAATTTTCTGAAGGAATGTAAGTCGGAAAAATTGCTTTTGGTGCGGATTCTTCAGTGGTTTTAATATTTGCAAAGTCGACCGCTTCTCCAGCTTGTTCAAGGTGTCCTGTGAAATTTCCTGCAATTCCAAAGGTTGCCATTTCGTGTAAATTGAATTCCATAGCTAGTAATATATTTTGTTTGGTAAGATATTTCAATATAGAAAAACTATTCTTTGAAAAATTTTATAAAAATAAAATTAGAAATGCGGATTTTTTTAGGTTTGCTAAATTTTTAAGGTTTGCAAAAAAAGAATATCCTTTATCTTGACTTATTCAATGAACGAGTGTAATATAAAATCGTGCACGAGCACGAAATTAAGGCAATTTTTCTCTTTTCAAGTAATTGCCAAAACTTTGCTCTTTTTGGAGGAATAAATGAAAACTGTTGCAGGAATTGACCTTGGAACACAAAGTATGAAAGTAGTAATCTATGATTACGAAAAGAAAGAAATTATTGAAAAAGCTTCATGTCCAATGGATCTTATATCAGAAAACGATGGAACTCGTGAACAAAAAACTGAATGGTTTGATAAAGGGTTGGAAGTTTGTTTTGGAAAACTTTCTGCTGAAAATAAAAAAACAATTGAAGCAATTGGTGTTTCTGGACAACAACATGGATTTGTTCCTCTTGCAAAAGATGGCTCTCCATTATATAACATAAAACTTTGGAACGATACTTCAACAGTTGAAGAATGTAAAATTATTACAGATGCAGCTGGAGGAAATTCAAAAGTTGTAGAAGCTCTTGGAAATTTAATGCTCCCAGGTTTTACAGCTCCAAAAATTCTTTGGTTAAAACGAAATAAACCAGATGCATGGAATAATTTAGCGTATATTATGCTTCCTCATGATTATTTAAACTGGAAACTTACTGGAAAATATGTTATGGAATATGGAGATGCTTCAGGAACAGCATTATTCGATTCAAAAAATCGCGTTTGGTCAAAAGTAATTTGTGATATTATTGATCCAAAATTAATCGATATTCTTCCTGAGTTGATTGAACCATCTGGAGTTGCAGGAACTGTTAGTGCAGAAGCTGCAAATGCATATGGAATTCCAGAAGGTATTCCTGTATCTGCCGGTGGTGGCGATAATATGATGGGTGCTGTTGGAACAGGTACTGTTGCAGATGGATTCCTTACAATGAGTATGGGAACTTCTGGAACTTTATATGGATATTCTGACAAACCAATTAATGATCCTGAGAATGGACTATCTGGATTCTGTTCTTCAACAGGTGGATGGTTACCTCTTCTTTGTACAATGAACTGTACAGTAGCAACAGAATTTGTTCGTGGATTACTTTCACTTGATTTAAAAGATTTGGATTCAGTTGCATCAAAAGCTCCTTGTGGGTCAGAAGGTGTAATTGTACTTCCTTTCTTTAATGGAGAAAGAACTCCAAATCTTCCAAATGGTAGAGCAAGTATTACAGGTTTGACAACAGCAAATACAAATCGTGAAAATATTGCTCGTGCATCTTTAGAATCGGCTGTATTTGCAATGAGAGGAGGGCTTGAAGCATTCCGTAAACTTGGATTCCAGCCAAAAGAAATCCGCTTAATTGGTGGAGGCTCAAAAAGCCCTGTTTGGAGACAAATTGCTGCCGATGTAATGAACTTACCTATTAAGATTCCTGTATTGGACGAGGCTGCTGCATTAGGTGGTGCAGTTCAAGCATTGTGGTGCCTAAAAAATCAAACAGGTTCTTGTGACATTGCAGACCTTTGTGCAGAACATATTAAATTGGACGAATCAAAAGGTGCAAGTCCAATTCCAGAAAATGTTGAAGCATACAATAAGGCTTATGCTGAATATCAAAAATTGGTAGACACATTAAGTCCTTTGTATAAATAAATTGGTCGAAGATTTTTTTTTCGAATACATTTCCTTCTATTTTGGGAGTTCGTCTTTGTTAAAGGGGAACTCCTTTTTTTGTGAATTCAGTTCATTATGAAAAATTAAATATGAATGTTCAAATTATTTGCAAAAGAATGTGTAATTTCGCATAAATCATCTGATTGAAAATATGTCAAAATATCGGTATGATAAATCATTATTTTTGGTGTGTAAAATGGCAGAACGATGTTTTGAATGTTTTCGTCCGCAATCTCATTGTCTTTGTGAATATGCAAAACCTGTGGTTGAAAGTGGAATAAAATTTATTTTTTTGATGCATCCTAAAGAGGCTCGTCATCAGAGAACAGGTACAGGTAGACTTTCTCATATTGCGTTAAAAGATTCTGAAATTATTGTAGGTATTGATTTTTCAAAAAATCAGCATTTTTTAGATTTGATAAACGATGAAAAATATTTTCCAATGTTAATGTATCTTGGAGAAGATGCGTGGAATGCAAAGAAAGAAGGTTTTTCAAATATCGTAGGGAATAAAACTTTGCTAGTTATTATTATTGATGCTACTTGGTTTTGTTCACGAAAAATTATTGAACATAACCCTCAATTATTGAAGCTTCCTCGATTATCTTTTTACGGAGATTATCGATCAATATTTACATTCAAAAAAGAACCAAAGCCAGAATATATTTCTACAATTGAATCTTGTTATTATCTGATAAAAGAACTTCAGTCGATTGAAAAAAAATCTAGTGATAATTCAATAGTGAATAATAATGCAAATCCTGAACCATTGATGAAAGTTTTTAAAAAAATGATAAAAGATCAACTTCAGGCAGAAAATGACAGAATTGAAGGCAAACTACCGAATGTGTTTGCCCACGATTGGAAATATCATGCAAAAAAGGAAATACCTACATTTTTAGATACTTAAAAAAACTATTTTTGAGGAACAGAAATTGGAAGAACTCCAGTTGGATTTATTTTCCCAGAAGCAACAGCGGCAAGTCCCATAAAGCTATATGGGGAATAACTGTATCCAAAAAGGACTGTGTCAGGCCAAGTTAAATTAAAACTGATTACCGGTGACATAATAGAAAAGATAACAATTTTCTTTCCCTTTGATTGATATCTTTTTAAACTTTCTGCAATTTTAAATGAATTATTATCCCATACACAGACAAAGATAGTATCAACATTTTCGGCTTTGTAAGATAGTTGATTTATTGCAGCCTGAGTTTCGTTTGGGCCAAGGTTGTAATTTAATTTAATTGAATCATTATTATTATAATATTTTTTCATTTCAGAAAAGAAAGCTGGTTCAGATCCGATGAGCAAAACTTTTTTATCATTAGATGGAATGTATGGCAGCTCGCCTTTTTTGTAAACTGTGATTGAACGGCAAGCCTGTTCTACAAAGAAAGAAGTCCCTTCTTTATCTGGGATTGATTGATCAATTTTAGAAATATCTGGATAAAGTGGAGCTGCTTTTGTGTTTTTAAAATAATTAAGTTTTATTTCGATGACACGGCGAGCTGCCTTTTCCACTTTAGATCTAAATTCTGGCGATGTTTTCATTCTTTGGATATTTGAAGTCCAAAGAGCTTCGTTTAGTTGAGCAGTTGTAGAAGAAATAATGATGTCATTTCCGGCTTCGATAGCCATTCTAAATGCATTTGATAAGGAACCTGCATAAAGAGTGTCTCCATTCATCATCATGTCATCTGTAATGATTAAACCTTTATAGCCTAATTCTTTTCGTAATAATTCGGTTAAAAAATATTCAGACAAAGAAGCAGGTTCTCCATTTTCTCGAATTTTTGGAAAACTTAAATGTCCTGACATAATTGCAGGGACATTTGCTTCAATTAAGTATTTAAATGGAATAAGTTCTCGGTTGTGAAGTGTTTCTAAGTTACAAGGGATGCTTGGTAAAAAAACATGGGAGTCATTTTCTGTATCACCGTGTCCTGGAAAATGCTTTGCTGTTGGAATGATTCCGGCTGCCATACTTCCGGCTGCAAAAGAAACTCCTAGTAATCCTGCGTTAGATGGATTTTCACCAAATGATCTTGTTCCAATGATTGTAGATTTTTGATCTGTGTATAAGTCGACCGTTGGGGCAAAATTTAAATTTATTCCAAGAACTGCTATTTCTCGTGAAATATAATAACTTGAATACCAACAGTCAACAGGGCTTCCACTTGCACCAATACTTAAGTTTCCGGGAGTAATACTGGTATTGCCTTTTACATGTCGAATCCATCCACCTTCTTGATCGGTTGCTACGAAAAGAGGAATTTTGAATGGTCGAGATTGTGCTTTTTTTTGAAGTGATGAAATTGATTTTGCAACAAGGGTAGTATTATCTGTGTTCCAACCAAAGACTTTTACACTTCCAAGACCTCTGTCTTGTACCCATCGATTAAGTAAATCTGAAGGTTCAGCTCCTGCCCATCCGAACATAAAAATTTGAGCAAGAAGTTCTTCATTAGTCATTCTTTTTGCAATAACATAAGCTACTTCAGGATTTGGATAATTACTCCAAAAGTTTAAATCCTCTGGATATTTCGAAAGATCAAGTTTTAAATCAATATCAGCACTATTTTGGGAAACGATTTGCATTAAATCATTTTTTTCAATTTGAAGTTGATTTCGATTTTGATTTTTTGATGAATCATCTGCAAAAAAAGTATTTGTAAATAATAAAGTTGCAAAAGCGCAAGAAAAAAATTTTTTAATAGGGTTCATCGTTTCTCCAGTTTTTAAAATTTTACAGTTTTGTAAATTAGTTTGATTTTAATTTCATTACATATTCACTAGCACTATGTGCAGCTATTGCTCCATCGCTAACCGCAGTTACAACTTGTCTAAATGATTTTGCTCGAATGTCTCCGGCAGCATATAAACCAGGTATCAATGTCTGCATATTTTCATCGGTTGTAATATAACCAGAATTATCTTTTGGTAGCATTTCTACAAGAGATGTTACAGGATTCATTCCAGCGAAGATAAAAATGGCATCACAAGTATGTTCAGTAATAGATGAATCTTGAGTACTTTCGATTTCTATTGATTGAACACGGCCTTCGCCTTTAATTTGTTTTACTTTTGAATTAAATAAAACTTTTACTTTGGGATTTGCCAAAAGTCTATCGGCAACGGCTTTTTGGGCGCGGAGTGTATCTCGTCTATGAACTAGCGTGATGTCATCTGATAATGTAGAAAGAAACATTGCCTCGTCACATGCAGAGTCACCACCACCAATGACAAAAATTTTTTTATTTCTAAAAAATGGACCATCGCATGTTGCACAATATGATACGCCTCGTCCTTCAAGTTCTTTTTCGCCAGGGACATCAAGTCTTCTGTGATGAGCTCCGGTTGCAATTAGAACTGTGAATGATGAATATTTTTCTTTTTTTGTTTCAATTTTAAACTCATTTTGGATTTTGTCGATTGAAAGTACTTCCGATTGAATTATTGTTGCCCCAAAACTTTCAGCTTGTTTTTTCATATTTTGGCAAAACTCTGGTCCTGAAATTGCAGGAAAAAGACCTGGATAGTTTTCTAAGGTTGGAATTGTAAGAGCCTGCCCACCAGGAATTGAAATATCAATAATAAGTGTTTTTAATCCACCACGAGCAGCATATTGAGCACTGGCAAGACCTGCAACTCCTGCCCCAATAATAATGTAATCGTAAAAATTTTCATTTGTAAAATCAGACATAATTTCCTCTGATTTAATTATAACTAAATTTATCGTAGATAACTAGTACTTTAAAAAACGAAGAGCCATCCACAAAAGGACGGCCCATATATGTAAACAAACCGCGGCTTTGCCATGACCGGTTTGATAAAAAAAAGACCTGAGAAAAACTCAAGTCTTTTGAAGGCGTCGCTCAGAATCGAACTGAGGCATGATGGTTTTGCAGACCAGTCCCTTACCACTTGGGTACGACGCCATGTAAGAATTAATATATCAAAATATCTTTTTTTTGTCTAGTATTCATAAATTATTTATATATAAAAAAGCGATTTTGTATTTTATTCATTGGAAAATAATTTTGTCGAAAGATATCTATCTCCGGTGTCGGGTAAAAGAGCTACAATTTTTTTTCCTTTATTTTCTGGTCTAAGTGCAAGTTGAATTGCTGCCCAAGTTGCCGCTCCGCTTGTAATTCCGACAAGTACACCTTCTTTTTTTCCGATTAGTCTTGCAATTTTATAGGCATTTTCATTTTCAACCAAAAGTATTTCATCATAGATTGTTTTGTCTAAAATTGATGGAATGAAGTTTGCTCCAATTCCTTGTAATTCGTGTGGACCAGAAATTCCTTTTGATAAAAGTGGAGAAGAAGCAGGTTCTATCCCGACGATTTTTATATTTGAATTTTTTGATTTTAAATATTTCCCAGTTCCTGTAATTGTTCCTCCTGTGCCAATTCCTGCAACAAAGATATCGATTTGCCCATCAGTATCTTCCCAAATCTCAGGACCGGTTGTTTCGAGGTGAGCTTTTGGATTTGCAGGATTTTCAAATTGACCTGCAATAATACTTTCAGGAATTTGTTTTTGTAGTTCGTTTGCTTTTTCTATTGCACCTTTCATTCCTAGTTTGCCGTCTGTTAAAACAAGTTCTGCACCATAGGCTTTCATTAAAAGTTGTCTCTCTTTTGACATTGTGTCAGGCATTACAATAATTGCTTTGTATCCACGACTTGCTGCTACTGAGCAAAGTCCAATTCCTGTGTTACCCGAGGTTGGTTCGATGATGGTTGACCCTTTTTTTAGAGTTCCTTTTTTTTCGGCTTCGTTTATCATCGATAATGCAACTCTGTCTTTTATACTTCCTGCTGGATTGAATAATTCAAGTTTTGCATAAATTTTTGCATTTAGTGAAAATTCTTTTTGAATGTTTGTTAATTCTAAAATTGGAGTTCTGCCAATTAATTGATCAATCGATGTGAAAATTTTTGCCATTATTATCTCCCATAAAAAGTCAATGAGTAAAACTTCAGTTTTAGGAATTGACTTTTTACGTTGTTTCGCAACAAAGTGAGAAACAACAATATATATGTAGTTTGCAACGCAAACTATAAAAAGATAAAAACTGACGATATTTT
>JAZUSR010000043.1:0-2595 GCA_045606765.1 Treponema sp. | reverse complement strand
TATTGTAGAATTTCTACACGACGACAGTAGTGCTTACACAGATTGTCTGTAGAGCTTGTACACGACGACTGTAGTGCTAACACGGAGTGTCTGTAGAACTTCTACACGACGACTGTAGTGCTTATACAGAGTGTCTGTAGAGGTTGTACACGAACCGAATTTAATAGTTTTACAAAAAAGAGTTTCTAATGAACTTTAGTCAATAAAGTGGACACAAAAAATGCGAGTATTATGCTACGAGCGATTTTTCAAGATTTGAATATACTTCATCCGGAGTTCTGTAATTCAAACTTGAATGAATTCGTTCGCGGTTATACCAAGATTCAATACACGAATTGTCATACGGACAGCCTTTTCGACTATAAGAATGCCGAATCTTTATTTCTGACAAATATTCCTCAAAAATATTGCTTGTATACTGACTTCCAAGATCTGTTTGCAAAATTATTCCTTTTGTTTTTTTTACATTCAGGCTTGCATTTTTTAACGCTTTTTTTGAGCGTTTTATAAATCTTTGGAGCTCCATATCGTCGTTTACTTTTGTAATAAATTTCACGAATCTTTTCATCAAGTTCTTCATTACTCTTTTGAAGTTTGCTTTTCTTCCTGTTCAATCTTTTATAATAGGTACTTCTGTTTATTTTTAGTACTTTACATAAAAGGTCGATGGGATATTTATTCTTAAATTTATTTACAAAGTCAATTTTTATATTTACTTTGTTTTTGCAAATATGGCTGTAGCTTTTTTTAATATTTCATTTTCCATTTCTAATTCTGCTATTCGTTTTTTCATAGCATTAATATCTGCTTGTGACACATCTTTTCCTGATTCATCTTTTGTTACTGTTTCATATCGATGAATCCATTTGTAAATTGTTTGTTCTACTAAGCCATATTCGCGTGCAAGATTTATTGCCATTTTCATAAAGTTCAACTATTTGCTTCTTGAACTCTTCTGGATATTTTTGTTTCTTCTTTCATGCTACTTCCTTTCTCTTAGAATATTATGTAGCATTTTTTATGTCTACTATGTTATACTAACAGCACTATGACTTTTCTGATTAAACAGGAAGATAAGCTAAAAATTGCCTTCGCAATTTTTTTAACGCTTTTCCATAGAACACCGGCCGCCAGCGGCCTTACACAGGAGCTAAAAAATGAAAAAGATAATTTTAACACTTTTACTTTCAGTTATTTTATGTTCACTTTACGCACAAAACAAAACTGGTGGCAATGTAAATTCAAAAGAGCCGATTGCATATGCCGATAAGGAATTTCTGACTGGTATTCTTGATTATGACAGCTTAAAAAACACACCTGCGCCGCAGAACTGGCCGGAGCCATTGAATAATACTTTTAAGTTCACTTACGTAACAGGCGAATGCAGAATGATACCGTCGCAGTTTCTTTTTGATGCTGCAAAAAAACTTGGCGTAGAAAAAGAGTATAATTCAGACCAGATTGATTCAGAAGAATACCCTGAAGTTACTTGTAAACTAACTGGAATTCTGATACAGAAAACAGATGATGAATACCTTGTGCGGGCTTTTTATGAAGCAGATGATATAGTTCCTGACACGGTTTCAAAATTAACTAACAGACCATGGTATATTAATAACACGCCCAAAAAACATTTTCAGGCAATTTATCGACTAGGAAAAGGCATAATAAAAATAATTGATGATGCTTATTGTACATATTACGAATTTACAGGGACAAATATGCAAAATAAGATTTTTTCAAATTTTGATGTAACTGCAAATAATCTTTTTGCGCATACAGAAGTTGAAATTGATACAAATACAAGTACTTTTATAAAAAAAATTGAAAGTTCAATTTTTGATAATTCAAAATTAAAAAATGCAATTCATACATATAGTTGCAATTCTTCTGACTTATATGATGATGAAAACAATCACAGACCAATGCCGTTATTTACTCTCAGAACGTCAAATGCTTTAATTGAAAATAAGATATACGATTATACTATTGATAAACTGGTAGATTCAAATTTTGCAACCTCATATGTTGAAAATTCTGAAAATGATGAAATAAGTTTTGATATCGATTTTTATGAGGTTTCAAAAAATATAAAAGGATTAAAAATTATCAATGGTTTTGCAAAGAATGAAAACCTTTATAAAGCAAACAATCAAGTAAAAACTATTGTGATTACTGGTTATGGTCCCAACAGCCGAAAGCCGATTATCCAACAGACATGGAATCTAAATCAAGACATGAATTTTCAGTACATTGAATTGAATGTTGAAAATTGTAAGCGATTGCATATACAATCCACAGCCCTCTACAAAGGCACAAAATACAACGATACCTGCATTGCCGAGTTAAATATTCTTACGGATGAAGGTTGGATTATTTCTAAGTAATAAATCCTAAATTGATTGGAGTTTCCAAGATGAAAATTAAATTAAATGTTCCTTTTTTTTCTCAACGTGAAAATAATATAATTTGAGAAGATTTGAAGATCAAGGTGTAAAAGGCTTTCCTCGTGGTGGAATCCAATTCTAAGTTGTAATATCACCTGTCTTACCATGATACTACATTATTACTCAATTATAGATTTAACTCCTGATC
>JAZUSR010000042.1:0-1807 GCA_045606765.1 Treponema sp. | reverse complement strand
TCCCCTAATTTCACATGAGGATCGAATTCGCAATGCTATTAAAAAATTGAACAAAGCTCACGATTTTACAGCAGGTGAAAAAAAGTGGATTGAAAGAATTGAAAAATATTTGATAAATGAATCTGTTGTTAATGCACAAACTTTTGATGAATACATGGCTTGGAGAAATCTAGGTGGTTTTACAAAAGTAAATAAAATATTCAGTAATCAACTTTCTTCTATAATAAAAGAGTTGAACACATATCTTTATGAAGATAAAATCTCATAAATTGGGAGTGAAAATAAATGACAAATCAAGAAATCGTAAGTAAACTTTGGAATCTTTGTAATATTCTTCGAGATGATGGAATCACATATCATCAGTATGTAACAGAACTTTCATATATTCTATTTTTGAAGATGGCAAAGGAAACCAAAACAGAAGATTCTATTCCTGAAGAATATCGTTGGGATAAACTTGTAGTTCATAGTGGAATTGAACTTAAAAAGTTTTATAAAGATTTACTTGCATATCTTGGTGAAAATACAAAAGGTCGTGTGCGAGAAATATATCAAGGGGCAAGCTCCAATATTGATGAGCCAAAAAATCTTGAAAAAATAATTAAATCAATAAATGAATTGGATTGGTATTCTGCAAAAGAAGAAGGCCTTGGAAATCTTTATGAAGGATTACTTGAAAAAAATGCCAACGAAAAGAAAAGTGGAGCTGGTCAATATTTTACACCACGGGTATTAATTGATGTAATGACAGAACTTATTGCTCCTCAAGTTGGGGAACGTTGTAATGATCCAGCCTGTGGAACATTTGGCTTTATGATTAGTGCTGATTCTTATGTAAAAAGTATTTCCGACGATTACTGCGACCTTACCGAAAAACAAGTAGAGTTTCAAGTAAAAGAAGCCTTTTCTGGTGGAGAACTTGTTCACGAAACTCATCGTTTAGCTTTAATGAATGCTATGCTCCACAACATAGAAGGAAGAATTGTCCTTGGCGATACATTAAGCGAAAGTGGAAAATCAATGACAGGTTACGACGTTGTGCTTACAAATCCACCTTTTGGCACAAAGAAAGGCGGAGAACGAGCAACCCGTGATGACTTTACATACACGACTAGCAACAAACAGTTAAACTTTTTGCAACATATTTACCGTTCATTACGCACAACAGGAAAAGCCCGTGCCGCAGTTGTTCTTCCTGATAATGTTCTTTTTGCAGATGGAGACGGTGAAAAAATCCGCGTGGATTTAATGAATAAATGTAATTTGCATACAGTTTTACGCTTGCCAACAGGAATATTTTATGCTCAAGGCGTAAAAACAAACGTGCTTTTCTTTACTCGGGGCAAAACAGACGAAGACAACACAAAAGAAGTCTGGTTCTATGACCTCCGTACAAATATGCAAAGTTTTGGAAAAACAAATCAACTAAAAAAAGAACATTTTGCAGATTTTATAAAAGCCTACAAATCAGAAGACCGAAGTTCAATCAAAGATGAACGTTGGAACTGTTTTACCCGTGAACAAATTGCACAAAAAGGAAACAGCCTAGACCTAGGCCTTATTCGTGACGAAAGTATTTTAGATTACGAAGATTTACCGGATCCAATAGAAATTGCCGAAGACGCAATCACACAATTAGAAATGGCGGTAGATTTGATAAAAGACGTGGTAAAAGAACTGAAGAAAATATAGGTTATAATCGCTAAAAATATATTTTTTCTTGATTTTGGCGATTATAACTGATAAAATATTAGTATGATAAAACGCGAAATATACATGCAAAGAATCAGACCGTTTATAAATACTG
>JAZUSR010000041.1:0-12412 GCA_045606765.1 Treponema sp. | reverse complement strand
GATTTAGCTGCTTTTCTTAATTGTTCTTCTGGAATACCAATTGAATCTGGGATTTTTCCACCAAATTCTTCAATAATTTTTACATATTCCATTGGAACTGAAGAAGATCCGTGGAGAACGATTGGGAACCCAGGAATCATTTTTTCAATTTCTTCAAGAACATCAAATGCTAGTGGAGGTGGAACTAAAACACCGTCAGCATTGCGTGTACATTGTTCTGGTTTGAATTTACAACGACCATGTGATGTACCAATAGAAATAGCAAGTGAATCTACACCTGTTTTTTCTACGAAGTCTTTTACTTCTTCTGGTTTTGTATAGTGGCTTTCTGCTGCAACTACGTCATCTTCAACACCAGCTAATACACCAAGTTCACCTTCAACTGTAACACCGCGTTCGTGAGCATAGTCACAAACTTTTTTTGTAAGAGCAACGTTTTCATCGTATGGAAGGTGTGAACCGTCAATCATAACAGAAGAGAATCCGTTATCGATACAGTCTTTTGCTACTTCAAAATCAGGACCGTGGTCAAGGTGAAGAACGATAGGTACACCTTTTCCTTCGGGATCTAATTCTTTTGCATATTCTACAGCACCACGAGCCATGTTTCTGAGGATATACTTATTAGCATAAGCACGAGCACCTTTAGAAACTTGTAAGATAACTGGAGATTTTGTTTCAACTGCAGCTTGAATAATTGCCTGCATTTGTTCCATATTATTGAAGTTGTAAGCTGGAATTGCATATCCACCTTTGATAGCCTTTGCAAACATATCTTTTGTGTTTACAAGACCTAATTCTTTGTAACTAACGTTAGCCATAACTGCTCCTTATAATTAAAGTCATCGATAAAATAATCAAGGACCAAAATAATGTAAAGTAAAGAAGATAATTTCAACTTTATGATATATAGTATGATAAATGTAAAAAATTTTCAAGTAATTACAAAATAGAGTTTGACAAACAATTTACTAAGAAATATAATATAATAAATACTATTGTAATTTGGTATATCGTCCGATAAGATATGTATGAGATTGTTTTTATTAAACAAGTTATAAGGAGTTTTGAATGAAAAAGGGCTTTGTTGTCTTTGCTAGTTTTGCTCTCCTTCTTGCTGTTGGATTTCCTGCATTTAGTCAGGCTCCTTCTAGAAGTGTAGAGAGTGTTATGATCGATGATTTCGATGGAAACAATTCAGATGTTACTTGGACATGGAATGTTCAAGCTAGTCGTTTTGTTACAAAGGGTTATCCTATTATTAATTCTTTTGAAGCTATGCCAAATAGTCTTAAGGCTGTAACTAAACAGGATGTTGCTCATAAGGTAATTGGTGTAAAAATTAAGTTTGATAGAAAAGGTGATAACTGGTTAGAAGTATATCCAGAAAAAGATGGAGAACCTTATGAAGTTCCATTTATTGGAAATGTAAAGTCTCTTGACTTTTGGGTATGGGGTGCTAATTATTTATACTTTTTAGATGTTTTAGTACGCGATGCAGATGGAAGAATTCATATTATTCCAGCTGGAAACTTAGCTTTCAATGGTTGGAAAAACATTGTTGTAGATGTTCCAACATATATTAGACAGCATTCAAGATTGCGTTCTGGTCCAGATAATATGACATTTGTTGGATTTAGAATTTCAACTGACCCTGCTGAATATGTAGATGATTATGTTGTTTATTTTGATCATTTAAAATACACAACTGGTGCTCTTGCTTATATTTTCGATGGATATGAACTTCAGAAAGCTGATTTTGGTGATTCTGAAGAAAATTCTAAAAAGGATGGTCAGTAATGAAAAAGATTATTTATTCAGTTGCAGTTCTTTTTTGTATAACAGGATTGGCTTTTGGACAGACAAAAAGTTTAGCAGAACCAGATCCAACAGAAGTTGGTGCAGATTCCGCTGCTAGTGCTTTAAGAGAAGTTTCAATCGAAAAATTTGAACGTGATGGTGCATGGAATGTTCATATTTCTCCTGATGCTGGTGTAATTTCTGCACGCCTTTTTGAAGGTAGTCCAGCGGCTAAAGAAGTTCTCGAAGAAGATAAGGGAAATGAAGACCTTGATACACATGTACTTGGTGTAAAAGTTCAATTCTTCCGTCGTGGAATTAACTCAATTTATGTAACTGCTGTAAAACCTCTTCCTATTGAAGGTATTACAAAAACAATTTCTGTGTGGGTAGCTGGTCGTAATCAAGATCATGATATGTATGTATTAGTTCAGGATTATTATGGACACAATTATGAATTGTACCTCGGAAATCTTGGATTTAGTGGATGGAAGCAAATGACTTTAGCTGTTCCACCTAGTCCAGATGGAGAACATGGTATTGTTCAGTCTAGTCCTTATTATGGGGATCGTCCAGGGCTTCGTGTTATTGGATTTAGAATTGACTGTAATCCAATGTTAGCTCGTGGTACATACTATGTATATTTTGATGATTTGCGTGCTGTAACAGACTTGTTTGATTTACAGAATCGTGATGAAGATGATATGCCAGATAACTGGTAATATTCTTTGATAATTTAATATAACTTATTAAATTAAATGCACTTTCTAAAATTGATTAGATTCATTTTGGAGGTGCATTTTTTTTATACGTCTTTATTTTTATTGTTCAAGTTTGTAGTAAATTAATCGGCCTTTTTTTTCTTTTATGCTAATTAAATTCATTTTGTTTAAAAGCCATAAAATTAAATTTGTTTGATTTACATCTGATTTTGAAAAACCGTTTTTTATTAATTCATTTTTTAGTTCTTTTGAAGAAAAAGCGTCAAACTTTTTTTCTATCGATTGAAGAAGATTTAAATATGATTTTTTTCCGTAGAATATTTGTTCAGAAGAAATTTCAGTTAATTTTTTTCCAGCCTTATACCAATTTTTTTTGAAATGCCGACTTTTATTTTTAAGTTGAATTTTTTCTTTTGTTTGAATTCGTTGTTCAGTTGACCGAATTTTAACAAAGATTATGGTTATATATTTATTCAACAAAATATCATAAATGCCAGTTAGACTTTTAAGTTTTGAAAAAAGTGATTCGGATTTTGGACTTTTCCTTTTTGAAATTAAAGTTCCGTCTTCTAAATAGTTTTCGATAATTTTTTCAGTAACAATAGGGTGAATAATTGTAAAATTTATTTTATCGTTTATTGCAGAAAGCGCTTTTTCTTTTAATGCTTGTAAATTTGAAGTTTGAATTTCAATTATAGAATTTGATTCAGTTATAATATCACAAATCCATTTTTTATAAGGAACTTCTGTTTTTCCATTGAATTTGCCACTGTAAAATAATTTTAAGGTCTTGTGTAAGTTTGATTCATTGTAAATATTTATCATTTTTTGTTTAAACCACACGTTAGAATTATACTAAACAAAATTATATTAATTTTTTAAAAAAAATATAAAATCTTTATATTTTCGGTTAAAAAATCCATTGACTTTATGAATTTCTTTGTTAAAATAGTAGATAAGTGGGAAATAGTGGTAAAAAGTGGTAAATGGTGGTATGGAGTTGTTAACAGGCGAGTATAATAACACAATTGATGAAAAGGGAAGAATTTCGTTTCCTGCAAAACTTCGTCAACAATTGAATGAAGATACTCTTGTTGTTACACAAGCTTTAGATCATTGTTTATGGCTTTTTACTCAGGAAGAATGGAAAAATTTATCAACTAAATTGATGGAATCGGCTTCACCTTTTGATGCAAAGAATCGATTGGTTTTAAGACGATTAGTTGCTCCTGCACAAGAAGTTGCTTTTGATAAAGCTGGCCGTCTTTCTATTCCGCAAAGTTTAAGAGAGTATGCTGGTTTAACAAAAGATTGTGTTCTTTTGGGAATTGATAAGTATATTGAACTTTGGGATGCTACTTCGTATGAAAAATATCTTGAAGAAACAGAAAGTTCATTCCTTGATGCAGCAGAAGGTCTTAATGCTATTAAATTTTAAGGCGGATTATTTTGGAAATTGTTCATACACCAGTATTGCTTAATGAGTGCTTGGAATTTTTAAGCCCAATAGGTGAATCGTATGAAAACGATGCTTTTATGATTGACTCAACATTAGGAGAAGGTGGTCATACTAATGCATTTTTGTCAAAATTTGCTGGCTTAAAAATTTGTGGATTAGATGCTGATAGTTCAATTCAGGCTAGGGCAAAAGAAAGATTAAGTGTTTTTGGAGATCGTGTTCGATTTTTTAATGGTTGGTTTAATGATTTTTATTCTTCGTATCCTGTTGATTTTCCAAAACCAGATTTAATTTTATTTGATCTTGGCATTTCGGTTTTTCATTATGAAAAGTCTAACAGAGGTTTTTCTTTTCGTTATGATGAACCTTTAGATATGCGATTAAACGAAAATGGAACTGTTTCTGCTTTTGATATTGTTAATACATATCAAGAGAAAAAACTTGCAGATTTAATTTATCTTTATGGTGAAGAAAAATTAAGTCGTAAAATTGCTAGTGCAATTGTAAATGCTCGTCAGGGGGGAGAAATTTCTTCTTCAAAAGCTTTGGCTGAAATTATTTATAATTGTGTTCCGGAAAAATATCGCCATGGTCCTATTCATCCTGCAACGAGAACTTTTCAAGCTATTCGAATTGCGTGTAATGATGAACTTGGTCATTTACCAAAGGCTTTGTTTGATGCGTTTAATTGTTTGAAACCGGGTGGAAAAATGGGAGTTATTACATTTCATTCTTTAGAAGATCGAATTGTAAAAAACTTTTTTAGAAATCTTGGTAAAGAATGTGTTTGCCCTCAAGAATATGCTAGTTGTAAATGTGGTGGTTCGGCAAGTGCTAGTGTTATTACAAGAAAACCAGTTGGGCCTACTAGTGACGAAGTGAAAGAAAATTCTCCGTCAAGAAGTGCAAAACTTCGGGTTATTCGAAAGATAAAAGATGCAACAGAACTACATCTTAGAGATGTTAGTTTGTAATGATTTAGGGTTTATTACAAATCCTAAAAACGGACGAGTCAAGGGCTTGAGCGAAGCGTCCCTTGACCACCTGTATTACTGTTTAGGAAGTGTATTGGGAGGAAAGATGAAAAATATTAAAAATACTTTAAAGAAACTTTTTTACATCGTAGTCGCAATTTTAATTCCAGGTCTTTTAATTTTAAACGCAGTTCAGGCAGAGCGATATATGCAAATCCAAAGAGAAGTTGAAGCGCTTGAACAAAAACAAATTCAGCTTGTTGAAGAAAATAAAAAGTTAATTATTGATATTAGTCTTCTTTCAAGTGGCCAGCGAATTGGAAATATTGCTGAAAACGAGTTGGGTATGCATAAAGCTGAAGGTGATGAAATAATTCGTGTAGAAATGGAAAAGCGAAAATAAATTAGGTTATAAATATGGTTAATACAGAAGATACATTGTTGACAATTAAAGAACTCACTGATGCTGTTTTTGGAAAAGTAATTGGACTTGCTGAAAATATTGAAAATTATAAATTTACTTCTGTGGCAATTGATAGTAGAAATGTTGTTCCAGGTTCCTTATTTGTTCCTTTGATTGGAGAATATCAAGATGGTCATAAATATATTCCTCAGGCTATTCAAAATGGAGCATCTGTTGTTTTTGTAACAAAATCAGTTTATGACAAAAATTCCCGCTATTATATGGATATCATTTCTGAATATAAATCTACACTTTTTATTGTTGTAAAAAATAATTTAACTGCATTGCAAGATGCTGCTAGATTTTATGTAAAAAAATTCCCTGAATTGAAAAAAATTGCTATTACAGGTTCAAGTGGAAAAACTACTACAAAAGAAATTTGTAAAACAATTTTATCTCAAAAATACAATGTTGTAGCTACAATTGGAAATTATAATTCAGAGACTGGATTACCTCTTTCGGTTTTTAATATTCGTAAAGAACACGAAGTTGGAATTTTCGAAATGGGAATGAATCGTGAAAACGAAATTGGTGAGATTGCAAAAGTATTAAAACCAAATTATTCAATTATTACAAATATAGGTTCAGCACATATAGGAATTCTTGGAAGTCGCAAAAATATTGCTTCAGAAAAGAAAAAGGTTTTTAATTATATTAAAGATGATGGTTTTGCTTTTATTCCTTCTAAAGATGAGTTTAAAGATTTTCTTAGTAAAGATGTAAAAGGAACAGTTGTATATTTTGGTGATGATATTTCAGAAAGTGAATGTGGTGTAAAAATTGTTGAATCTCTTGGAATAAAGGGTACAAAAATTTCTATTGATGGAAATGAAGCTATATTAAAGCTTCCTGGTAAATATAATTATTTGAATGCTTTAAGTTGTATTTCTTTAGCAAAAAAATTAGGACTTTCTTCAAATGAAATTGTACAAGGAGTTAATTTAATTACTCCTCCAGAAGGAAGAAGTTGTACAAAATGTGTTGTTACTAAAAAAGATTCAAAGGGTAAAGAAAAAACAGTTACAATTTTTGAAGATTGTTACAACGCAAATCCTGATTCAATGGAAAGCGCAATTGAAATGTTTTCAAAATTAAATAGTGAAGGAAGAAAAATTTATATTCTTGGCGATATGTTTGAACTTGGAAAAGATTCAATTTCTGCGCATTCTAAAATTGGTGCAATAACAAGTATGTCAAATTGTTCTGAACTTGTTTTTATTGGACAAGATATGGAACATGCTGCAAAAGGGGCTAAGTTAGCAGGTAAAGTAAATATAAAATATTTTAAAGAGTTGTCAGATAAAAACTTGGATGAAGTTTCAGCATATGTTTTGGATATCTTAAAAGATGGTGATTATGTTCTTGTAAAAGCATCTCATGGAATGCATCTTGAAAAAATTGTTGAACAAATTTCAGAAAAAGTTTTAGAGGAAAAAAGTGAGTAATTATAGTTTTGTTCCAGAAAAAACAATTTCCTCGTACAGAAAAAGTGACACAGGTTTTATTATTAGTGTAATTCTTTTGTGGGGGCTTGGAATTTTTACTCTTTTTGTTTGTTCAAATGTAAGTGGAAAAGAAACATTTGGAGATTCTCTTTACTTTTTTAAGCGTCAACTTATTGCAAGTGCTGTAGGATTTGTTGGACTGCTATTTTTTGCAATTTGTCCTTTAGATAAACAGAGAAAATTATTACCAATTTTATTTTTTGGAACAATTTTTTTATGTATTTTAACTTTTATTCCTGGAATTAAATATGAAAGAAATGGTGCAAGTCGTTGGATTAAAATGCCATTTTTTACTTTTCAACCATCGGAATTAGTAAAATTTACAATTGTTTTATTTTTAGCAAATTACTTTGACAAATATGCTCGTCTTGGAGAAGCAAATGAACAAAGATCTGTTGGGACAGCAATTTTTGTAATTACTTTTTTTGTTTCTTTGATATTTTTTCAGAAAGATTTCTCAACTGGTGTTTTTGTTTTATTCTGCGGAATTATTATATGTTTTATTTCTAATGCAAAAATGTTATGGCTTATTCCTTTTAGCATCTTAGGAATTCCTGCAGTTATGCTTTTGATTTTAACTGAAGAATATCGTGTTAATCGAATTGCAGCTCATTTTAATCCTGCTGAATATGCTCAAACTTTTGGTTATCAAGGTTTGGCTGCAAAGAAAGCTATTCAGATTGGTGGATTTTGGGGACAAGGAATTGGAGAAGGTCTTGAAAAAATGAATAATATTCCGGAAGTACAATCTGATTATATTTTTGCAGGTTGGACAGAGGCTATGGGGTTTGTTGGTGTGATTTTGTATTTTGCTTTATTAGTTTTCTTTTTAATAAAAGGTATTCAAATTGCATTAAAGTGTCCTGATAGATTTGCTTCGTTTGGTTGTATGGGATGTATGATTGTTATTTTCTTACAGTCGATTTTAAATATTAGTGTTGTTTGTGGTATTGTTCCAACAACAGGTATTCCATTGCCATTTTTTTCTTCGGGTGGTTCATCAATAATTGTGACTTTATGTATGTGTGGATTTATCATTAATGCATCAAGATGTGATTATGATACATATACAGAAAATAAAACTTCGACAAAAAACGTTGAAGAAAAATATGAAACATTAGATATTAATTTATTCAAATAGGGTAGGGTTATTTAATGAGTGATTTTAGTTTACTAACTGATTTTGAACAATATGAAGTAAGTGAAGAATACAGAAAGAAGCAAGATGAAAAATTTATTCGTTGGATAAAAATTTTTGTTGTTGCGCTTTTAATTGTATTTTTTATTGAACTAATTATTTTTAAATTTATTCAGCCTAGTTTAAATAATCCTAGCATCGTAATTTCTGGAAATGCAAATTATACTTCAGAATTTTTATTAAATAAATTATCTTCAACAGAACAGACAAATTGGTTTGGCTTTCGTGCTGAAACTGTAGCTAGTAAATTATCTTCAATCTCTGGAATTGAATCAGTAACTGTAAAAAAGGTTTTTCCAAATAAAATTTGTGTAAATGTTAAAGAACGCGAAAGTGTCGCAATGATTTTCGTTAATAAAGAAAATCATACAGTACCTATTCAAATTGATAAAAATGGTGTATTATTTGAGAATATTAATAATGAAATTGTGGGAGATGGTTCAATTCCAATTATTTCGGGTATTCCTGTTGAACATTTAACAGAAGGAATGAGAATTCCTGCAAAATACCGTGTTTTAATTGACCAAATTACCGAATTACACAAATCTTCTAAAAAGTATTTCTTAGGAATTTCTGAGATTTGTGTTGTACCAAAAACATATGGAAATTATGAATTAGTTCTTATTCCTACTAATTCAAAAGTTCGCGTTTTAATCAGTAGATTTTTGAGCGTAGAAGTGTTAGATTGTATGTTAGTGGTTTTAGATGTAGTTAATTCAATTGAACCAAATGTTACAGAAATTGATTTACGATATAATTCAGTATCGTATAAAACTTCTGTTGTTGACTCTGTGGGAGGAGAAAAAATTGACTGATATTATTGTTGGCCTTGATATCGGTACAAGTAATATTCGTGTTGCTATTGCAGAAATTTTAGAAGATAATTCTCTTCAAGTTATAGGACTTGCTGTAAAGCCATCTAATGGTGTTCGTAGCGGTTCTATTGTCAATATTGAAGCAGTTATCGAGTCAATAAAAGCTGCTATTGAAGATGTGGAACAAGAAGCAGGTGTAGATGTAATCGATTGTATTGCTGCTATCGGTGGTTCTCAAATTGAAAGTTATAATTCACATGGACTTGCTGCGATTCTTTCAAAAAATCAACAAAGTAGAGAAATTACCCAAAGTGATAAGGAAAAAGCTCTTGAATCTGCAAGGGCAACTTTAATTCCTCTTGATAGAGAATTTTTGCATATTATTCCTCGTGATTATACTGTAGATGGAGTTTCTGGAATTAAAGATCCTATTAATATGATGGGTGTTAGACTAGAAACAGATGTTCATCTTGTAACAGCGTCAAAAACTTCAATTCAAAATGTGTATTCTTGTGTAAACCGAGCAGGTTATAACTTAGACAATGTATGGTTGAAAACTTTGGCCCAAGTTCAATCTGTTATGCACAAAGATGAAATGGAAATGGGTTCAATTTTGATAGATCTTGGAGCCGGTTCTACAGATGTTTTGGTTTTAATTGACGGGGCTCCTGTTTGTAGTTTATCAGTTCCTGTTGGTGGTAACCATGTTACAAATGATATTTCAATAGTAAAAGGAATTCCATTTGCAGTTGCAGAAAGAATTAAAGTTCAATCAGGATGTTGTTTTTTACAAACATTAGAAAATATTCAAGAAATTGTAATTCCTGGTGTTGGGGGAAGACCTCCGGAAGTTACAACTCAAGATGTTTTGTGCCAAATTATTCAGCCTAGAGTTGAAGAAATTTTTGAACTTGTTCGTAGTGAAATTGTTCATAAAACTGATTTACATCGTTTGTCAGGAAATATTATACTTACAGGTGGTGGTGCTTTAATGAGCGGAGTTGTGGAACTTGCTCAAAATGTGTTTGGTACTACAGCTGTTCGTTTGGGAATTCCTGAAAGTTTGGATGATAATGATAATTATCGTTCTCCAGATTTTGCAACTGTAATTGGTTTGGTTCAATCTCAAAAGAAACAATATTTGGAATCTGAAGTAAAAAATCGTTATGTTTCTTCAGGTGAAAAAAAAGAAAATATTTTTAAGCGTATATTTAAACAGTTATTTTAAGATTTTGTGTTTTTTAGAAGATCGTGGGAGGATAAAATGATGGAACATGAAGTTGTTACACAGACTAATGGGGAACTTGCAAAACCCACTCCAGCAATTTTAAAAGTTGTTGGTTGTGGTGGCGGTGGCTCAAGTGCTGTTAACCGAATGATCAAAGATGGTGTTAAATTTGTAGATTTTATTGTATTAAACACAGACTTACAGGCATTAAATAAATCAAATTCAAAAGTAAGAATTCCTATTGGACAAAAATTAACAGGTGGACTTGGAGCAGGTGGAAATCCAGAAATTGGACAAAAAGCTGCTGAAGAAGATAGAGAAACAATAGCAAATGTTTTAAAAGGCGCTGATATGGTTTTTATTACAGCAGGAATGGGTGGAGGAACAGGAACTGGTTCTGCTCCTGTTGTTGCTCAAATTGCTAAAGAATCTGGTGCTTTGACAGTTGGTGTTGTTACAACTCCTTTTTCATTTGAAGGACCTGTTCGAATGCAACTTGCAGATGAAGGTATTTCAAAATTACGAGAAAATGTTGATGCATTAATTGTTATTCCAAATGAACAATTGTTAAAAACTAATAATGATTTAACAATGCGAGAAGCTTATCAACTTGCTGATGGGGTTTTACATCAAGGAGTTGAAGGAATTTCTAATATTATTATTGGTGATGGTGCTGTAAATACTGACTTTGCAGATGTAAAAGCAACAATGTTAAATCAAGGAGATGCTTTGCTTGGAATAGGTGTTGGTAAGGGCGCAAATAAGGCTGTTGATGCTGCAACTAACGCAATTAATAATCCTTTACTTGAATATATGAATATTGATGGAGCAAAAACTCTTCTTATCAATATTGTTGCTAATGATACACTTAAACTTAACGAAACTCAAGAAATTGTAAATCTTATTCGGGCTTCTGCTGATCCTAATCATAAAGTGTTTTGGGGTCATGTTGTTAATAATGATATGCCAGATGATGAAGTTTCGGTTACTGTTATTGCTACAGGTTTTGCAAATAAAAATAGCCTAAAAAAAGATGCTGAAATTCCACAGGTAAAAGTAAGGGACGATGTTGTTTCGGCAGATGAATTTGATGATATTTTAAAAGCTGGCGTTGCTAGTTATGAATCGTCAAAAATGTTTTCAGAAGAAGTTTCAACTGAAAATAATTCATCAGAAATGACTCTTGGACAAAGTCTTGAATCATCTCATAGAAATAATTCACTACAAAACGGAATTAATGCTCCTCATGGTTTTAATGGTCGTGGAGATATTAATCAACCGGCTTGTTGGAGAAATAATTTAACTCGTGAAATTAATCTTAGAGATAATTAATGTCACTAGAAAAATATAGTGAATATAAGGATATTTTAGATCAATTTTATTCTGATTTATTAATGGCTGAACGAAGTAGAAAATTAACTGCAGAAACTTATAAAATTTCTGTGGAAGAATTTTTATTTTGGATTTTCGAAAATAAAAAAGAATTAAATACTGTTATTTCTAAAGATTTAATTTATTACACTATTTGGCGAAAAACTCAAGGAATTAGTGAAGTTACTCTTGCAAAAGATTTATCTGCTCTTAGGAGTTTTGGTGAATTCTTGGTTAGAGAACGCATTTGGATTGAAAATTACGCATTAATTTTAGACCGTCCAAAAGCTGCTCGTTCATTGCCTGCTGTTTTATCTCAATCTGAAATTGAGTATCTTTTAGAATCTATTGATACATCTACACCCCTTGGAATTCGCGATAAAGCAATTTTTGAATTAATTTATTCTTGTGGTTTGAGAATTTCAGAATGTTGTTCCCTTAAAATAATTAATCTGCATATGCATGAATGTTTTATTTTAGTAAGTGGAAAAGGTGGAAAAGAAAGGGTAATTCCTTTTGGAAAAGAGGCATATAATATTCTTCAAGAATATTTAACTTTTGTTCGGCCAAATCTTGTTGGTAGTAAGATAGTGCCAGAAGTTTTTGTAAATTATCGTGGTGAACCAATTTCTCGAAAAGGTGTTTGGAAGAAATTTAAACAAATTCAAGCAATTACAGGACTTGATGTAAAGGTTCACACTTTAAGACATTCTTTTGCAACACACTTACTTGAGGGAGGAGCTGATTTGATTAGTGTTCAAGAACTTCTAGGGCATTCTGATCTTGCAACGACTCAAATTTATACCCATGTTTCAGATAAACAATTAGAAAAAGCTCATAAAAAATTCTTTCCCGGGCATAAAAATGCTTCAATTTC
>JAZUSR010000040.1:0-21291 GCA_045606765.1 Treponema sp. | reverse complement strand
ATTGGCAGGTGTTCACTCAGGTGACTCTGCTTGTGTAATTCCACCAGTTAGCATTAGTCAGGAAAATCTTGATACAATCAAAGAATATACTCGTAAAATTGCAGAAAACTTAAAAGTTTGCGGTTTGATGAATATGCAATACGCAATTGAAGATGGAAAAGTTTACGTAATTGAAGCAAATCCTCGTGCTTCTAGAACAGTTCCTCTTGTTTCTAAAGTTTGTAATACACAAATGGCTCGTCTTGCAACTCGTTTGATGCTTGGTGAAACTTTGGCAAGTCTTGGACTTAAAGATAAAACAATTCCATATTACGGAGCTAAAGAAGCTGTTTTACCTTGGGCTCGCTTCCCTGGTGTTGACCCTATTCTTGGACCAGAAATGCGTTCAACTGGTGAAGTTCTTGGTATGGCAAGTGATTTTGGATTGAGTTTCTATAAATCACAAGAAGCTGCCGGGGCAGATTTACCACACGCTCCAACTGCTTGGGAAAATAAAAAAGTATTGATTTCTTTGAGCAATAAAGAAAGTCAAAAAGATGATGTTTTAAAAGTTGGAAAAACATTAAAAGATTTAGGCTTTACTTTGGTTGGAACACAAGGAACAGCAGATTTCTACAATACAAACGGAATTAAATGTGAACTTGTAAACAAAATTGGTGGTGGACGCCCAGATGTTGTTGATATGATTATGAACAAAGAAGTTTGTCTTGTAATCAACACTCCAAAAGCAAAACGCAACTATGCCGAAGACAGAAAAACAATTCGTAAAGTTTGCTTAAAATACAAAGTGCCTTATGTTACAACATTAGCCGGAGCAGTTGCCGCAGTTCAAGGAATTGCCGCAGTTAAAAACGGCCATGGTGGCGAAGGCGGAGTAAAGAGCTTGCAAGAATACCACAAATTGATTATTGAAAAGTAAAAAAAGTGCTCGGGTGAAAAACGAAATTGCCCGAGCCACTTGTGCAAGCAACGAAGTTGCGACATAATTTTTGGTGTGCAACGAAGTTGCAACGCGAAGGCGGAGTAAAAAGTAATATTTTAGTAAAAGAAATTTTTTTTTTGATCCATTAGCTCACTTGGATAGAGCGGTCGCCTCCTAAGCGACAGGTAGTGCGTTCGAATCGCATATGGGTCATAAATTTTATATGTCATGAAATTTATACTAAAAAAGTGTAAGTTTCATGATTTTTTTTTGAATATATGGGAAAAAGTGGGCTGTTATATAAGTAGTTTATCAGAATTGTAAATATCGTGTATATTGCGAGGCTTTGACAACTATTTTAAAAGCAAAGTATCGAAAGTGTAAATATCTTCAACACCATCAACTAAAATTCCACCCATGCCAAGTTCTAAAGCCAATCGTAAGTCTATGTCGAATCTATCACCAACGCTTAAACACTCTTCAAGTTTTGCATTTGTTTTTTTTGCAGCAAGTGTTAAAATTTCTGAATCAGGTTTTGATTTATGACAAGTATCAAGTCCAATGATTTGGGGAATTAAATTTTCAATTCCAATTGCCTGTAAGGTTTTAAAAGCTGGAAGGACCGGATTGTTTGTAACACAAATCATATTAAATCTTTCTTTTAGTTTTGAAAGAACTGAAATTAATTTTTCATCACGAGTAAGAAACAGTTTGGGTTCTAAAAGAGTTTCTCTCCATTTTATACTTTCTTCAATTGAAATTCCAAAATGCGTAAGAGTATTTCCAAGACTTATTTTTTTACCGTTATGTTGTTCGCTATATTTTGTTCGGAAATCTTCTATCATTTTTCGAATTTGTTCAGGTGTCGTATTTTTGAGTTTTGCAAAATGTCTCAATTGAATATCAACTTGTTCAATCGCATATTCATTATTTGTGTATAAAGTTGAATCGATGTCAAAAATTATTGTCTTTAAGTTTGTTGGAATTTTAAATATTTTCATTTTTTACCTTTTGAATTTTTGCTAAAATTATTATTTGGAGTATAGACTTTTTTTTGCTTTACAATTTTATCTGCAGCCTGTTGAATTGAATCATATAAGTCAAGTGCATAGGCGCAAAGGACAGCGTTTCCAATTAATTCACTATCATAAACTTCTGTAACGCAATATTTATAATTTGTAATATTAGATTTTAATTGCATCCACCATTCATTTTTTGCTTGTCCACCTGTTACCATCATTGTATCAGAAACAGGCAAATTATTTTCTTTTGCACATTTTAGTAAAGTGTCTAACCCTTTTTTTATTTTGAATCCAAGATTGTACATTTTTTTATAACCACTTGAATTTGGATTTTTTGCACAATGAGCAATGTATTGTTCGTAGGTTAATTTTTGACCGACCTTTCTTTCTCGGCGTATTTTACATTCTACAAATTTTCTGCCGCTTGATTGTAAAAGTGAAGCTACATTCCAAAGTCCAGGAATTACACTTGGTAAAGTCCGTAACCCTTTTTTATAAACAGGAATATTTGTACAAAGGTTTATTCCTTCGCTTGATCCGGCGCAATCGCACATCTTTCCAACTTCTAATGTATTAGTGCCGATGATGGCAACCGTAAAGTCTGGGCCTCCTGCAACTACAGGTACTTCTGGAAGTGAAAGTTCTTTTGCTATAACTTTATCTAATGTTCCTGCGATTGCGCCAGTATTGATGTAAGCGCCAAACTGAGATGGCTCTAAGTTTATAGATTTAATTTTTTCATCGGACCAGTAAGCTGCTTTGTATCTATCTTCTGGCAAAATTGTAATGTGATTGTTAGTAAGTTTCCAAATTAAATATTCAGGTCCAGAAAATATTTTTTTGTTTTTAAAAGATTCAGGAAATTTATTTTTAAAGTAAAATATTCTTGGTAAAAAGAGCGAAGGTGCTATTTTTTTCTGAATTGATTTTTTTATTTTTATTTTTTCATTCCATAAAAAAGTTTGACCATCTTCTGTAACGATTGTAGGTCCATTTCCAGAAATTGAAATTGCATCGATTTTTACTTTTTCTTTTGATTCGTTGTTTAATTTTAAAAGTGCAGTTTTAACTGCATTCATCCATTCAAACGAAAGCGTTCTAATATTTTTTGAATTAAAATTGATTTTTAAAAAGGACAGCACCTGTCCCGTTTCTGAAACAAGTGCTGCTTTTAGAGAAGTGGTTCCAATGTCTATACAAAGGAAATTATACTTCGTCATCTTCTGGAGTTTCGTCATGTTTAACAAGCTTTTCAATAATGTTACGATTGTCGAGTAAATCACTTAAAGATTGATTGTGGTGAACACGAGTAATAACATTTGCAAATAAGCCAGAAACATTTGTACTGATGTACCATTCTTTTGTTAAAAGTTCTTCATGGTAAACAGCGTTTGTTCCGATGATTCGATAAAATAAACCATCTTTATAGGCTTGGTCAAAAAGTTCAATTGCATTTCCTGTAAAGAATGGAAGGCTTATTGCACAAATTACTTTTGTAGCTCCCTGTTCTTTTAAGAATGCCATTGCTTTTAATAATGTTCCACCTGTTCCTAGCATATCATCTGCAAGGAATGCAACTTTTCCACGAACATCACCAAGAAGTTTAATTGCTTTAATATTTGTTGAATGTGCATCTTGGGTTACGATTGAATAATCTCTTTCCTTATAAATCATTGCTAAAGGAAGTTTTAATCCAGATGCATAAAATTTATTTCTATCAATTGCGCCTGTATCTGGTGAAACAACTACTAAATCTTCAGTTTTTCCTGTAAGGTCAATAATTTTTGCAAGTTCGCGAATGATTTGATAACTTGCATGAAGATTTTCTAGCGAAATTGAATTAAATGCATTTACGATTTCTCTTGAGTGAATATCAAGAGTAATGATTCTTGAAACGCCCATCATTTCATAAATATGACCGAGCATACTTGCTGTAAGTCCTTCACGCCCTTTCTTTTTGTGCTGACGGCTGTAAGGATAAACAGGAAGAACAAGTGTAATGCTTGAAGCTCCAGCTTGTCTAACAGCATCAATTGTAACAAGTAAAGACATAATGTGGTCGTTTACAGAAAGTGCAAGTTTGTTTTTTCCTTCATTCAAAGAAAGAACTTCATGATTTTCTACATCTTGGAAAATAAATACTTCTTTTCCACGGATGCATTCTAAGAGTTCAGTTTTAAACTCTCCGTTCATAAAGTAAGTGAATCTTGCTTTTACTTTGAATACTGGTGGACGATACTTATCAATTGAACCGGGCAGACTGATGTCAGAAGTTGTAATGTCGTTCCCGAAGTTAATTTGTTTGATTAAATCAGCTTTTTCAACTTGATAGCGTTTAGAAATAACATCGTTTTTGAGAGTAAAACGGTGTTTGTACATATGGCGAAGATGAGTTATTACTTCATCAGCAAATGCTTCGCCTCCTGGACAGGCAACGATTGCCAAATTAGTTGGTTCAGAATATTGCATTATTCTTACCCCTTGTTTTAAGAGAGCTGCGACAGTCAAAATAAGGCATCACATTGACTGTAGCATGCTAATGCCATGCTTTTAAGTGCATCTGGTCATTAGTCATCACAATAATATACCAAATATTGCGTTGGGTCAATAAATTTTCCTCTAAAGAACACTATTTGTAGTGTTATTTCTGATTTAGGGTTTATTACAAATCCTAAAAACGGACGAGTCAAGGCCTTGAGCAAAGCGTGCCTTGACCGTACGTATTTTTTTATAAAAAGTTGATGAGTGTGCGAGCACGTTTTTTTTGATCTCTGTATAGAATAAAAATGATTTAAATGATATATATGTACAATTAATTATATTATGTGTTATAGAGAGGTAAAGATGAAAAAAAGTTTATATTTAATGTTGTTGGGAATGATTTGTTCAATAGTTTTATTTGGTTGTAAAAAATCTGAACCAAAAGATGTTGTTGAAGGCGTTGGGGAAGCTGAAGTTCAAGTAGAAGTTCCTACTGTTGAAGAAGTTGTAGTTGAAAAATACTGGACTGATGCAGTTTCTATTTATTCAAATGCTGGTGTTTATGAAATAGATAAGAATAATGATGGGAAGCTTCGTTGGGTTGGTTCTTTTCCTAAGGGTATGAATGTTGTTGCAGAGATGGCAAAAGGCGCAACTGCTGATGACGATTATTTATTTACTTATGAAATGAATTTTTCAAGTGATAAAGATGATGCAAAAAAAACTCAAATGGCTAAAGTTAAAACTTCAGTTAATTCTAATATTGAATTATATGTAGTTGCTGCGAATTTGGTTTCTGGTACAAAAACTGGTGTAATTATTTCTGATGAAGCAAATCTTTTTTCTAAAGATCAGTTAAAAACAATAACAAATGTAACTATTCCATCAGGTTCAATTTGTGCTATTCATAATATAGATGATGACTTTACTGATTTTTACTGTATTACAGTATATGTTCCAGAAGGCGATGCTAAAGGTTTGTATCGTAAAAAGTTTGTTGAAAAAGATAAGCTTTCAATAGATGCAGGAACTGTTACAGCTGCAATGTGTCAGGATCGTATTAAAACATTAAAAGATGTTAGTACAGAAGTTGTAGAGGCAATTGAGTTTAAATATGATGGAAATACAGATAGTGGTATTCCTTCTGAGTTTTTTAATGATATGGAAAGTTATGTTTTAAGGGGTGATCTTCTTTTAGCAGATCCTTCATATTTGTATAAAAAAGATGGTAATAATTTAACATGGTTAGCAACTGTTGATAGTGGAACTTATGTTGTTAGTTATCTTGATGAGTTTGAACCAGAAAAAATTAATAACAAGGCAAATACAAATAAATTAAAGTTTGTTGAAGTTGATTATGAAGGTCAAAAAGGATGGGTTTTAAAATCAAGTATTTTGAATGACGATGTTCCTGGTAAAAAATCTGATGATGTATGTAATGTGGTTGGTGTTTTAAAAGAAGATACTCCTGTTCATACATGGGGAAATAAAGCTGCATTTGAAAAGTTTATGTTAAAAGCTGGAACTATTGTTGCTTATCCTCTAAAGTCAAACGAAGATAATGATCAAACTTTACAGAGAATTTATGCTTACGAAAAAGATGTATTCTGGAAAGTTAGACCAATGTATGTTAGAAAAGGAACTATTTCTTATGATAAAGGCGACTATGATGCCATTATCCTTGCAAAAGCAGCGGTAGAAAAAGATTCTGAAAAACAGATGGAACTTATTATTAAGTTATTCAATCTTGCTGCTGAAAAAGCAAAATCTTTAGAAATTACAGAACTAATAAAATCTATGGCAGAAGAAAAGGGTATTACTGATTTATATTTTCCTCGTTCAGATGTAAAATAAGTAGAATAAAATAATAATATGGGATTGTTTTATGAAACTTACTATTATGGGTTCTGGAACAAGTCATGGTGTTCCTGTTGTTGCTTGTGAATGTTCTGTTTGTAAGTCTCAAGATTTTAAAGATAAAAGATATCGTGCTAGTGCTTTTATTACAGATGGAATTGTAAACGGAGTAATTGATGTAGGGCCAGAATTTCGTTTGCAGGCTATTAGACAAGGTATAAAGTCATTAGACGGAGTTTTTATTACTCATGGCCATGCTGATCATTTGCATGGATTAGATGATATTCGTCAATTCTCTAGTACAAAGCAAGATGGTAAGTGGTATAAACAATCTTCATATTTAGATTCATTCTTTAATCGACATGGCGCAGGAATTAAATTATTTTGTAATTCAAAAACAAAGAAATTAATTTTTTCACATTTTGACTACATCTTTAAAAAGACTCAAAAAGGTGGTGGAAAGCCTCGTGTGGATTTATGGAATGTTAGTTCATTTTCAGAAAAGAAACCAATTCAGTTTGGTTCTATGTCAATAATTCCTATTCCTATGAAACATGGAATAATTGATTCTACAGGTTTTCTTTTTTCGCAAGTTCAATCTGATAACAAAGTTCATTCGATTGCATATTTGACAGATTTAAATTATATTTCTGAAAAATCCATTGATATTATAAATCGTAATAAAGGGATTTTGGATCATCTTGTAATTGATGCTTTAAGGGAAAAACCTCATTCAACTCATTTTAATTTTGACCAAGCTCTTGAATGTAGTCAAAAAATTGAACCAATTCATACTTGGTTTACTCATATGACTCATAATTTGAGCCATGTTGATGTTCAAAAATATATTGATGAAAATTTGTCAAAATATCCTTTGCTTGAACAAATTGTAAAAAAAGGCGGCTCTGTAAGTCCAAGTTTTGATACTCTTGAGTTAGAAGTAAAATAGTACTTTTCTAAACTATTCTTTTTTTATAAAATAAAGTAAGGTGACAAATTATGGAAAAGAAAATTAAGATACATGTTGAAAATCTTAAAAAGAGTTTTGGTGAACTTAATGTAATAAAGGACATCTCTGTAGATATTTATGAAGGTGAAGTTGTTTGTGTAATTGGCCCATCTGGTAGTGGAAAATCTACTTTTCTTCGCTGTTTAAATAAACTTGAATTTTCAGATGCTGGAAAAATAATTGTAAATAGTTTTGATATTAATGATAAAAATATAGATATTAATCATGTTCGAGAAGATATCGGAATGGTATTCCAACATTTTAATCTTTTTCCAAATTTAACTGTTCTTGAAAATATAATGCTCGCACCTGTAAAATTAAAAAAACTTTCAAAAGAAGAAGCAAGAGAAAAAGGAATGTCTCTTTTGACTCGTGTTGGATTGGAAGCTAAAGCAGATATTTATCCTCAACAACTTTCTGGTGGACAAAAGCAACGAGTTGCAATCGCTCGTGCACTCGCTATGAATCCTTCGATTATGCTTTTTGATGAACCGACAAGTGCTCTCGATCCTGAAATGGTTGGAGAAGTATTGGCTGTAATGAAAGAACTTGCAAAAGCAGGTATGACAATGGTTGTTGTAACTCATGAAATTGGTTTTGCACGAGAGGTTGCAGATCGAGTTATTTTTATGGATGGTGGTTACATCATTGAAGAAGGTTCTCCAGAAGAAGTTTTAAAAAATCCAAAACAAGAACGCACTATTAGTTTTTTAAATAAAGTATTATGAAAAAAATTAATACAGTAATAATTCAGCCTCCGCTTGTTCAATTGAATTCTCCATATCCAAGTGGGGCATATCTTTTATCATTTTTTAAAAGTGAATATGAAAAAAGAAATTTATCTGGTTCAGTTGAATGGCTTGATTTAAGTAATGATTTTTTTCATTCGATTTTTTCAAAAAAAGGTTTAAAAAAGATTTTTGACAAAACTATTGATAAAGCTTTAAAAATGGCAGAAGAGTTTGAAAATCAAAATGATGAAAATTCAGCTTTTGAACTTCGTCGTTTTGTTTCTCAATCGGAGAGTTGGATTAATTGGATTGATATAATTATTTCAATTGTTTGTCCTTCGAACAATAGTTTAAGTGGGCGAGAGTTTGTTCATGAGTTTATAAGAGGAGCTCATGTTCCCCGTGGTGCTCGAATGGAAAAATTTTTATCCTCTCTTTCTCGTGATGTTACAACTGACGATGCTCAGGTTTTGGCAAGTTTGTCTTTAGCGGATTTGGCAGATTATATTTCGTTAGTGTATGATAACAATTTTGAACTTATTCGATATGGTGAATCTTTAGCAACAAGTAATTCAAGTTTTAAAAAAGTTCAACAGGGATTATCATCTTTATCTCTTGAAGATTTTTATAAACCATTGCTATTAGAAAAAATTAATAAATATAAAAATGAATCAACGCTCTTTGGTTTTACAATACCATTCCCTGGATGCTTTGAAGCTGCTGTTTATTCTGCAGATGTAATTAGAAAAGAAAAGTTTTCAGATTCAATAATAGGTTTTGGTGGTGGATATGTAAATACCGAACTTCGAGAAATTACTGAATTAACATTATTTGATTACTGTGATTTTTTAAGTTATGACAAAGGGTATGGAAATTTTATTGATTTGTTTGATTCTATTGAAAAAAATATTTTGCAAGCTGAATCTAAAAAGTTAGATTCGATTTTTGATGGAACTTCGTATTATAATTGTTCATATCGTTGCAAGAATAAAATCGTTCAAAAAAAAGAATCGGAATTAATAAATCAAGTTGAGAAAAAAATAGTCCGACAAATTACACCAGATTATGAATTAATTGATTTTTCAAAATATCCACGTCTTGCTGATGATAAAAATTCAATGCATCGAATTTGGAATGATGGGGCATGGCTTAAAGCGTACATTGCTCATGGTTGTTATTGGCATCGATGTGCGTTTTGTGATACTTCATTAGATTATGTAAAAGATTATTGTTTAACTGATGTAAATAATTTGTTTGATAAACTTTGTATTCAGGCAAAAAAAACTGGCGTTCATGGAATTCACTTTGTAGATGAAGCTTGTCCACCTATATCATTACAACAATTTGCTCTAAGAAATATTTCGTTAAAGGCAAACGAAAATCATGTGGTTGAACCATTGACTTTTTGGGGAAATATTCGTTTTGAAAAAACTTTTTCAAGAGATTTGGCAGATTTGATTTCGGCAGGTGGAATGACGGCTGTTTCTGCTGGTATTGAAATTGCAACTAGCACAGGGTTGGATTGTGTTAATAAAGGCACTGATATTGAAAATATTATTTTTGCATGCTGTGCCTTTAAGGAAGCTGGAATTTTAATTCATTCGTATATGATTTTTGGTTTTTGGAATCAAACTGAACAGGATTTAATTAATTCAATGGAAACTCTTCGGCAAATGTTTGAAGCAGGTTTGATAGACAGTGCTTTTTGGCATAAGTTTACATTAACTAAACATTCGACTGTTTATGAAGAATATAAAAGAGGAAAATATCCAAAGCTAAAAATTTTTCAACAATCAGATGAACAGTTTGCAAAAAATGATTTACATTTTGAAGGAGAAAAAAAATCTGAAAAATATTCACTTCCTTTGAATGTTGCTCTTGAAAATTGGATGCATTTAAATAAATTTGAAAAACCTGTAGAAACATATTTTCCTTTTAAGATGCCTCGACCAACAATTTCAAAAGAATTTGTTAGAACAGTGATTCAAAAGTACGAAAAAAAACAAGAAGAAATATTTTTGAAAATCCCAGATACAAAAGAAAAATTTGTTTGGCTTGGTGGAAAAATTCTAGAATTACCGTCTTCAAATGATTTGTCGCAACTTTGTTGGTCTTACATGGGAGAACTCTGTTATGTAGATGTAAAAAAGACAGATGCTAAAAATGTCATCAATTATTTAGAAAAAATTAAGGCTTCTAATTTTTGTTCAGCATGTGAAAAAAAATCAATTGATGCGTTTTTTGGAAATAAAATATTTGATACTCTCGGAAAAGATTTGTTCTTTGCTTTTCGATCGAGAGGATTATGTAAATTAATTTAATTTGAATTATTTTTTATTTCATCATGTTGTCGTTTAAATTCTTCAATCAATTCAGCTTTTGACATATGATTTCTTTTGCAAGCGGCTTTGATTCTTCTGTAGATTGTAGATTCAGACATGCCGTCAAAAATAAGAGATTTTTGCAATCGTTTTTTTGAAAGTGCTTCTAGTATTTTTATTTCATCATCAAAGAGAATTAATTTTTTATGTGGGTAACAGTCTGTAATTATTTCGTTAAAAACATAATAAAACCAAATTGACTTAGTTATATGAATCAAGAAATTATAAAATGTATCTTCATTTAATAAAAAAGCAAGACAAAGTGCTGTAGTATATAAAATCATAGCTTGGCGTTTTATACTCGGTTTATAAAGAATTACAATAAAAATTCCTAATAAACTGCTATAGTTATTTGATAGTCGTGTTTTTATTGATGCTATTACAAATATTATAATAAGTGTGTATACAAGATAAAAAATTGGGAAACCGTCTTTTTTGAAGATTAATGTAAATGTTATGTAAAGGATGTTTAATATAATTACACTGTATAAGCCGATTGAAAAACCTTCGATAAATCCTCGCCAAGCATAAAGGCCACTTAGTATTGCAGCTAAAAATGATGTAATAAAAATAAACATATGTTCTTTTTTGCTATATTTCTTTCTCATTGTATTTCCTATGTATATAGTTTTTTATATAAAAAAATCCATTGCAAATAAATGCAATGGATTAAAATATTTACAAAGTTAAATCTCCGTCTTTAATTAAACCAAATTTTCTAAAAATGTTTCCAAATACAAAAGAAAGAATTGCAGGTAAAATAAAACAGATTGAAATTAATCCAATCCATTCAAAAACCCCTGGAACAATAGATGATGTATTGTTCGCAATAGCTTCTTTTGAAGGTTCAAGCCAACCAGTGATAATTCCAATTGGACCAACAAGTCCGCAAGTTCCCATTCCTGATGAAATTGGAGCACCGTTCATTTCAAGTTTAAAAAAACATGTTGCGATTGGACCTGTAATCATTGATGTCAAAGTTGGCGGAATCCAAATTAATGGATTTTTAATAATATTTGGCATTTGTAACATTGATGTTCCAAGACCTTGGCTTAACAAACCACTTGTTTTATTTTCTTTATAACTCATTACAGCAAAGCCAACCATTTGTGCACAACATCCTGCAACTGCAGCTCCTCCTGCAAGCCCTACAAGTCCAAAGGCTGAACAAATTGCAGCTGAACTAATTGGCAAAGTAAGTGCGATACCAACTACCACAGAAACTATGATTCCCATTAAGAATGGATGAAGTGTTGTTGCCCACATTACAACTTTTCCAAAAGAACTTGCAGCAAGTCCTAAGTGTTCTGCAAATAAAACTGTTAAAAGACATCCTGAAATTATTGTAACAAGAGGTGTTACGATTATGTCGACTTTTGTTTTTTTACTAACAAGATTTCCAAGTTCAGCTGCAATAATCGCAATAAACAAAACTGCTAAAGGTCCGCCAGCTTTTCCTGTAACATTAGCTGCAGAACCTACTGCTGCTAGGGAAAATAGAACTAATGGATCGACTTTCATTGCAAATCCAATACCGATTGCCATTGCTGCTCCAACAACATTTGCATTCATTGCAAAATTTCCAACTGTAACTAAAAATTGGAATGGTGAAATGTTCCATACGTTTACAAGTTGAAGACCTAAAGTACGAATAATTGTTCCTATCAATAAAGAAGCAAAAAGGCCTTGCGCCATTCCACTCATTGCATCGATAAGATAGCGTTTTACAAATTTATTCATAAAAGCATCCTTAATAAGTTTTTTCTAAAATACAATAAAACATATTTTTTTGTCAATTAATTGGATATAAAATTAAAAAAAACTTGTCTTTTTTTGAATAAGATATATATTTAAAATAGGTTTATTTTTAGAGGTGTTTTGATGAGTGAAATAATTTTAACAAAAGATAATTTTGATGAAGAAGTTTTAAAAAGTGACAAGCCTGTATTGGTAGATTTTTGGGCTACCTGGTGTGGACCTTGTCAGATGTTGGGGCCTGTTATTTCTGAAATTGCCGAGGAACATCCAGAGATTAAGGTTTGTAAGGTAAATGTTGATGAACAGATGGAATTGGCACAAAAGTATAATGTTATGAGCATTCCATTTGTCGTTGCATTTAAGGATGGAAAAGTTGTTTCATCTTCTGTTGGATATCAGGCAAAAGAAAATATTTTAGCTCTTTTTGGGTGATTTTTGTAACTTTTTTGGAGGACGGTTTTTTATATAGTAAAGAATATGAAAAATAAAAATATAACCTCCGGGAAGCGATAGCCGTTTACTCCTTTTTGGCTATCGCTTTTTTTTATTTAGGGTTTAATACAAACCCTAAAAACGGCCGAGTCAAGGCCTTGAGCAAAGCGTGCCTTGACCGGACGTATTTAAAAAAAACTTGACCGCAATATCGTTAAAATTTATTATAGAATTATATTTGATATGAATAATTCTAAAGATAAAAAAATAGTAATTTTTACAACTTTACTTATCGAAAAATCTCCTCAAGCTTTACCACTAGGAGCTGCTTGTATTGCTTCGAGTGTAAAAAATAATTTTTTAACAAAAGATATTTGTGATGTAAAATTAGTTTCATTTTGTAAGGAAGATTCTGAATTTATAGAGAATTCTTTAACCGAAGATACCTCTGCTGAATATATTGCAGAAAAATTGTTAAAATTAAATCCTGATGTTGTCGGTTTTTCAATTTTTGTTTGGAACAGAATTATTTTAGAAAAGGTAGCAAAAATATTACAAAGTAAAAGTATAAAAACTATTTGTGGTGGTCCGGAAGTTACAGCAAGGCCGTATTCCTTTGTTGATTTTGATAAAATTATTTCTGGAGAAGGCGAATCTAAAGTTGTAAGTGCTGTTTATGAATTAATAACTGGAAAAAAACACCGAACTTCCGAAGAAATTCAGTCACAATTAATTTCAAAGCAACTGACTCAAAGTGAAAATGTTTTAGGTAAAAAGTCAACTTTGGAGGAAGGAGAAAACTTAAAATCCGGTGCAGAAGATTTATGCTATTTAACATCTCCTTATTTAGATGGAACTCTTGATCCTGCTCAATACGGTGGAGTACTTTGGGAACTTGCAAGAGGTTGTCCATTTAAATGTTCATATTGTTATGAATCTAAAGGTGAAAAAAATGTTAGACAATTTCCTATGGAACGAATTGAAAAAGAATTGGATTTTTTTGCTAAGAAAAAAGTTTCTCAAATATTCGTTTTAGATCCAACATACAACGCAAATAAAAAGCGTGCATTAGAATTAATAGATAAAATTGCTCAAAAAACACCAAATACATTTTATTACTTTGAAGCTCGTGCAGAATTTATTGATAAACAATTAGCAAAGGCTTTTACAAAAATCCCTTGTGCGTTACAAATTGGGTTACAAAGTGCAAATGAAAATGTATTAAAACTTGTTAATCGTCCATTTAATAAAACTCAATTTGTTAAAAATATAAATTATTTAAATGAGTTTGGAGTTGTTTTTGGCCTTGATGTAATTTATGGACTTCCTGGAGAGTCTTTAAAAGGATTTAAAGAAAGTATTGATTTTGCTATGACTCTTTATCCAAATAATTTAGAAACATTTTGTCTTTCGGTTTTGCCAGGGACTGATTTGTATGATAAAGCAAAGGATTTAAAACTTACTTTTGATGAAAATCCTCCGTATCATATAATTCAAACTGAAAAAATTTCACCTAAGGAATTAAAACAAGCTGAAAAAATTTCAAAAGGATGTACAATTTTTTATAACAATGGAAGGGCTGTTCCTTGGTTTAATACAATGTGTAAAACATTAAGAATAAAACCTTCTGCTTTTTTTGAAAAATTTTTTGAGTATATTTGTTCTGAGGAAAAATTTTCTAAATTAATTTCAGTAGAAAATTGCAAACATAAAGAAATTGAAAAAGTACAAATTCAATTTATAAAAAAAATATTTACAGAAAAAAATCTTTCAAAATTAATTCCTGTTATTGTAGATATAGTTTTATTAAATGGAGCAATTTCTCGAAAAATTGATACCGGAATTTCAGAAATTGTTGAATTAAATTACCCACCAGAATATATACATTCTGAATATTTTTTAGATTTATATTTTTTTGAAAAAAATGTAAAAAAGCGCAAAAATTAATTTTCTACAGAAAATATTTAGTTGAAAAATTAAATAAACCGTTATAAAATTATTTGTATGACATTTGATGATATATTTAGCATAATTATTCCACAAAAAGAGCAAACAATTAATCGATTTTCTGGAGCAATTGATTTAATTGAAAAATATGTAAGAAAATTTCCAAACGACGCTAATTGGAAGAAATTGCAAGAAATTGCTAATGAAGATAATTGGAGCGAAATGGAAATTGTTGCACATACATTAAAAGGCTATGCTGGAAATCTTGGTTTTGATACATTATTTCAATCGACATCGGATATTGTTCAAGCAATTAGAGCTAAAGATTATGAAAGTGCAAAAATTGCAATTGAGATTTCGATTAAAAATGGAAAAGAATTAGAAAGCTATATTAATCAACTTGATTAAATAATTTAAAAATATATATCGAAAAATTGGAGTTCGTTTATGAGTGAACAAAAGAAAAAAATTATTATCATTGATGATGTTGAATTAAATAGAGCTATTTTAAGTGAAGCATTTTCAAAAAAATATGATGTTATCGAAGCTAACGATGGTAGCGAAGGTTTAAATAAAATATATGAAAATGAAAATGATTTAGCTGCAATTTTTCTTGATGTTATTATGCCAGAAATGGATGGTTTTTCAGTTCTTCAAGAATTGGAAAATAATAATATAATGAAACGAATTCCTTTATTTATTATTACTTCGGAAGCAACTGATTATGTTGTTGAAAAAGTATATGATTATGGTGTTGTTGATGTAATTCAAAAACCGTTCAACTTATTAATAATTGAACGTCGCGTAGAAAATATTATTGAACTTTATAAAAGACGAATTGATGAAAAATTAACAGAAAATACAACAGAAAGTTCTTTTGCTCAAGATAATTCACCTTCTCAAAAAGAGATTGCGTATAAAAAGGCTTTGGCAAATATTGCTAAAATTATAAATGATATTCCTAGGTAAATAAAATGAAAGATTCTTTTAAAGACTATTCATGTATTGAAGGTTCTAAAAATTGGGAAAATTCGATAAAAAGAGAAAACAGTCTTTACAATCGCGGAAATGATATCCGTTCAGAATTTGAAAGAGATTATACAAGAATCCTTCATTGTCAAGCATATCGAAGATTGAAACATAAAACTCAAGTTTTTTTTGCTCCTCAAAATGATCACATTTGTACAAGAATGGAACATGTTCAGCATGTAGCATCTGTTGCATCAACTGTTGCAAAGTATCTTGGTCTTAATGACCAACTTACACAAGCTATTGCAACTGGGCATGATATAGGGCATGCACCGTTTGGACACCACGGAGAAGATTGTTTAAATTCGTTATTAAGTCAAAAAGAAGGTTTGAATGCACCGAAGAAATTTTGGCATGAACGAAACAGTTTGTTTTTTGCAGATTATATCGAAACATTACCGGACCCAAACGGTGCACAAAAGAATCTTTATTTGACATATGCTGTTCGAGATGGTTTGATTTGTCATTGTGGAGAGATTGATCAACAGGGAATAAAGCCACGATTAGATGATTTAGATTTGTATTCGATTAAACGTCCGGGGCTTATTCAGCCATATACATGGGAAGGTTGTGTTGTAAAAGTTGCAGATAAGATTGCATATTTAGGACGCGACATTGAAGATGCTCGAGCGTATCACATTTTGGATATGAGTGCTTATCGACAACTTAGAGAAATTGTTGGTTCAACTTTAGGATTTGAAGGTAAGGCAAAACATGCTTTTAGAAGTGGTAAAGCAATTAATACAACAGTTTTAATTAATGACTTAATTGTAGATTTATGTGAGCAAAGTTCACCTGAAAAAGGATTATGTTTTTCTGAGGAATATTTTAAATTTATTTTAGAGCTTAAAAAGTTTAGCTTTGAAAGAATTTATAAACATTGGCGTTTGGTAGAATTTCAACATTATGCAAAGTGTGTTATCGAAACAATTTTTAAAACTTTGATGCAAGTTCAGATGTATGTTCAAAAAGGCCGATTAATTACAGCATTAAAAAATTTTTCAAAACTTTCTTCAGAATTTGAAACATGGCTTGTAAAGTATACAAATTATCAACCTGTTTTTCAAAAAGATAGAAAGCGAATTTTTAGATATGATACTAAAACTGTGTTTGATATTTTTGATAATGAATCATATGAAAAATGTGTTATTGAGTTTATTTCAGGTATGACAGATCAATTTGCAATTGAAGTTTATAATGAAATAATTACTTTTTAATACTGATTGAATTAAAAATCCCTTTCGAGTAAAATGATTTTATGCAACACGAAATTAGACATTTATCAAAAGAAAAATTTGAAATTATTGAAAAATCAATTAAAGAAATTATTCTCGCCTTGGGAGTTGAACCTTCAAGTCAAGTTCTCGCAGAAACTCCATCTCGTGTTGCTAAAATGTACGACGAAGTGTTTGAAGGAATGCGATATTCAAATGAAGAGATTGCAAATCTATTTGGAAAGTGTTTTGAAGTTCCTAAAAATACTGATATGGTTTGCTTAACTGATATAGATTCTTTTAGTTATTGTGAACATCATCTTGCATTGATGTATAATATGAAAATTCATGTTGCGTATATTCCAAATAAAAAAATAATTGGGCTTAGTAAAATTCCTCGCATTGTAGAAATGGTTTGTAAAAGATTACAACTTCAAGAAAAAATTGGTTCTGATATTGCAGATATTTTACAATTGATTTTAGAAACAGATGATGTGATGGTTGTAATTAAAGGTGAACATGCTTGTGTTACAACACGAGGAATTAGAAAACCAGGAACTGTTACTACAACTATGACTATGCGTGGTTCATTTTTAGAAAAGGATTCCCTCCGAAAAGATTTTCTTTTACAGATAAAATAATTATATTTATTACTGTACTAAAATGGCAAAATTGATTATTATTTTATAAGTTAGCAATTGCTAATATTAGAGCGCAAAAAAAAATGGTGAATTATGAATTTTGATGTAATGGGAATGAGTTGTGCAGCTTGCAGTTCACATGTTCAAAAAGCAGTTGAATCTGTTGAAGGTGTAGAAAAAGTAAATGTAAATCTTTTGACAAATTCGATGTCAGTAGATGGAGATTTTTCTAGTGAGCAAAATCTATCTGAAAAAATTATTTTGGCAGTTCAGAAAGCTGGCTATGATGCAAAGATTGTTTTGTCAACAGTTGATTCAAATTTAAGTAAAAATGTTATTGAAGAAAATTGTAATTTTTCGGATAAAAATAAATTTAAAAATAAAAAATTAGATTCTCAGACAAAGAGTCTATTGAATAGATTTCTAATTTCTCTTTTGTTGTTAATTCCTCTTATGTATATTTCTATGGGGCATATGATGTGGAATTTCCCCTTACCCAAATTTTTTGATATGTTTGAAAAACTTGGGATTTCGAAAGTTTTTATGGTAGGAGTTTTTCAAGCTTTTATTGCATTAATAATTTTATTTATCAATAGAATTTTTTTTACGAACGGAATAAAAGCGATTTTTAGAAGAGCTGCAAATATGGATACTCTTATTGCTTTGGGGGCTGGAGTTTCGTACTTATATAGTTTTTATAATTTATTTCCTATAGTTTTAAATCAGATTTTTTCAAAGGAAAAATTTTTATATAATTTGACTAATGAAAATTTTATGATGCCAGATTTATATTTTGAAAGTGCCGCAATGATTGTAACTTTAATTACTTTAGGAAAAGCGTTAGAAAGTTTTTCTAAAGGTAAAACAACAAATGCATTAAAATCATTGCAAAAACTTGCTCCAAAGACTGCGACAATTTTAAAGGATTCAAAAGAAATTTTAGTTAATATTGAACAAGTAAAAGTTGGAGATATTGTAGTTGTCAAAACAGGTGAATCAATTCCTGTGGATGGAGTTATAATTCAAGGAAGTGCAAGTATAAACGAAAGTAATTTGACTGGCGAAAGTATTCCAGTTGATAAAAATATTTCAAGTGAAGTTTTTGCCTCGACTCTTTGTATGAGTGGAAATATTTTGATTAAGACTACAAAGGTTCAAGATGAGACTGCATTTGGGAAGATTATTCAGCTTGTGATTGAGTCGTCAAGTTCAAAAGCACCAATTGCAAAAACTGCTGATGTTGTTAGTTCGTTTTTTGTTCCTACTGTAATAGGAATTGGATTTTTGACTTTTGTAATTTGGTTGATTTTGGGAAAAGATTTTTCATCAGCAATTAATTTTGGGATTTGTGTTTTAGTAATTAGTTGCCCGTGTTCACTTGGGCTTGCAACTCCTGTTAGTATAATGGTAGGTAATGGTGTTGCCGCAAAAAATGGAATTCTTTTTAAAACTGCAACAAGTTTAGAATCTACAGGAAAGATAAATGTTTGTGTAATGGATAAAACGGGAACTGTTACAAATGGTACTCCTGTTGTAACTGATGTAATTTCAAAAATAGATGAAGCAGAATTTTTATCAATTGCGTATTCTATCGAAAAAAAATCTTCTCATCCATTGGCAAAATCTGTATGCGACTTTTGTAAGGAAAAATCTGTTCAAGAAAAAAAATGTGAAAATTTTATCGAAGTAGTAGGGAATGGCCTTGAAGCCATTATTGAAGGAAAAAAAATCAAAGCAGGGAATATCGATTTTGTTCTTGGTAAAAATCTTGATACATCTTTTGAAAAATTTTTGCTCGATGGAAAAACGCCTTTGCTGTTTTCTTCCGATAATATTCTCATTGGTATTATTTTTGTTCTAGATGTAGAAAAAAAATCTAGTAAAGCTGCAATAAAAGAGTTAAAAAAGCTTGGTATTGAAACTGTTCTTTTGACTGGTGATAATGAGAAAACAGCAAAGGCGATTGCTACAAGAGTTGGAATTGGAAAAGTTTTTTCAAATGTAAAGCCAGACGGTAAGGAAAAAATTATAGCAGATCTTTCTAAAAATAATAAAGTTTGCATGGTTGGTGATGGTGTAAATGATGCACCGTCTTTAAAACGCGCTTTTGTTGGGATTGCTATTGGTGCTGGTACTGATGTTGCTTTAGATGCGGCTGATGTTGTTTTGATGAAAAGTGATTTGATTGATGTTGTAAATGCAATTAAGATTAGTAGAAAGACTTTAAAAAATATTCATCAAAATTTGTTTTGGGCCTTCTTTTATAATTCAATTTGTATTCCAATTGCGGCTGGTGTTTTTTCGTCTTTTGGTATTGTTCTAAAACCAATGTTTGGTGCTTTTGCTATGAGTCTTTCAAGTTTTTGTGTAGTATTAAATTCTTTACGATTGAATTTTATTAAGTTGAATAATTCTCAGATTGAAGTGGAAGATTTTTTACAAGAAAAAAATAAATTGTTAAATTCTGTTCAAACTGAAAAAAAATATACAGGTGGTGAAAAAATGAAAAAAACAATGATTATTAAGGGAATGATGTGTGAACATTGTCAAAAACATGTTACTGATGCTTTGAATTCAATTTCTGGTATAAATGCAATTGTTGACCATAAAGATGGTACTGCAATTGTTGAAAGTGAAAGTGATGTTAGTGATGATGTTTTGACTAAGGTTGTTGTTGATGCAGGATATGAGGTTGTTGAAATATCTTAAATCATATTATAAAATATTAATTAATGATAACTGAAGAGTATTATTCTGAAATTTTTAATATATTTGGTCCAATAAAACGTGCTCGTGGAAATTTTTTATATACTAAAAATGGTATTCGTTTGACTGATTTATATTTGGAAAATGGTCGTGCTATTTTGGGTTGGGGTAATGATAATGGTGAAAATGGAACTGGCGCGTTTTTGAAATTTAAAAACATTTTAAATAGAGGGTTAACAGGTTCTTTTGAAACTGATTTTTCAAAACAACTTGATAAAGCTGTTTCTGATTTATTACAGGCAAATTGTGTTGCTCATATTTTTTTCGATATTGAACAGGCAAAGAAAGCTGCTTTTTCATTATCTACAAAAGTTGTAAAATTTGTTCCATGGATTGGACTTGTTTATGATGAGGATGATTTAAAATCAAATGTTCAGAATGTTGTAGATTTTGAATGTGTTTTAATTAACCCACCTCTTCCGTGGACAAGTAATTTATTTATTCTTGCACTCCGTAATGATATTGTTCCTTTGTTTGATTCAGAAAAAATATCAGGTTCTCTTCAAGGGGCAATTGCTCGTTCAATTTACGATCTTATTACAGAATTAAAAATTCGTTCTGAAAAAAAATGGTTTTTATACGATTCTGTTTTGAAAAATTATTTTACACGAAAAGGACCTTATCTTTTTCCAAAAGTGAATGAAAGCGAATATGATGACTTTGTTCTTCATTGTATGAATTGTAACTTGCTTATTAGTCCAGATTATAACATTCCTTCGATTGTTCCATATGGTGCTGATAAAGGCGTTTTTTCTTTGTTAAAAAATAATTTGTGGAGTGGAATAAAATAATGTTTGATAATCAAATTGTTCTTTGGGCAATTAAATTAGTTCTCGGTGGAATTTCATCTTTTCTTGCTATTTTACTTTGGTCAAAAAGTCGAAGTTTTTGTTGGATTTGTTTAATCACTGCTGTTTTGATTTCTTATGCAGGAATTATTTATGAAATGATGATTAAGCTTGGAATTTTTTCATCATCTAAACTAATTTGTTTTGGGATTCCTATTATTACTTTGTGTTTTACAATTATTCCTCATATACTTTTTATTATTTCTTTGATTTTAATTATTAAAGAATTTTCATAATAATTGTTAAAGATATT
>JAZUSR010000039.1:0-5503 GCA_045606765.1 Treponema sp. | reverse complement strand
AAATTTGCAACGCAAATTTTATAAGATAAAAATTAATTTACCTTAACACCTTTTTTATTACTGTTTATTAAAAGAAGTTAGTGAACCAACTGTCTTTTCTCCCCATGAAGAGCCTTTTCCCAAAGATTCATTATTACCAAGAATAATAATTCCATTGCCTTTTAATTTTTCTTCAAAATCACTAACAACAATAGTTTGAGATTCAACTGGCAAAAGAGAAAGTAAATCTCTTGCAAAAACAATATCTACCATTGGTAAGGAATTTGAATTTGCACAATCATGATATTCAAACATAATAATATCTTTAATCTCTTGAGTAAATGTATATTCGCCATTTACCTTTTGAGTCAAATATGGCTCATACCAATCAGAAGCATAAGATGCAGGAACTGAAATAAGTGGTGCATTTGACACATTTAACAAATCCACATCTTGAGCATAAATTCTAATTCTAGAATCTGGATATCGTTTTTTTAGAATACATGCAAGTGAATATGTTTCATAACCTTTTCCACACCCTGGATTCCAAACAACAATTTGTTTTGCACTATTATCAGGTAAAAGTTTATAAACTTCATCAGCATATTCTTTTGTCCACCATGTCCCATTACAACTTGACCAAAATGGCTTTAAGAATTCTTCTGCATCACTTTCAGACTGAAGTTGAGCATTGTCAATTCCTTTAGTTTTTACCCATTGATCAAATCTTGCTTTAACCCATTCATCATTTATATTTGATACAAAGAATTTTTTTAGATTCTGAAGTTCTTCAACAATAAACTTAAATTCTTGTTCAATTCGATTTGTATCTTGAGAATCTTCTTTCGAAGACTCTTTTTTTACAGAATCCTCTTTTACTTGAGATTGAGAAGATGCATTTTCAGGAGCAGAATTAGCAACAAGATTTTTTGATGTGTTTACATAAACACTCTCAAGACTAACAGTAGTATCTTTTTCATTTCCACGAGCCCCGAAAATTCTTTCAATATCGAGCAAAATGTAAAGACGATTATGACATTCAACAACACCATAAATATACTTAATATTTATATCACCAAACAATGGATGAGGTGGCTGAATTGAACTTCGCTGAATTCCAACAACTTTATCAATAACATCCACAACTACACCAAACAATTGATCGCCAACACTTACGATAAGCATATTTTCAACAGAATTATCTTTGCGCTCAGGAATGTCAATGTTAAAAAATAATCTTAAATCAATAATTGGAATAATTTCACCACGAAGGTTATATACACCAAGAACAAAAGGTAATGTATTTGGTACATAAGTAAAACGGCCAGTCTTTGCAATTTCTTTTACTTGCATAATATCAATTGCATAATCTTTACCAGCCAAAGAAAAAGTTACCATTTTATAATCAACTAATGCGACATTTTCTTTATCTTCAATAGTACCTTGCATTAATTCCATTTCATCTTCTTGTGGAATGTTTGTATAACTTGTAATTTCCATAACTATCTCCACTCCTTAAAGGACACCTTGTGCTTCTTGAGCATTTAATTCTTGACGAACACCAAGTTCAAGTAACTGTCGCACATCAATAATTAATGAAACAGATCCATCACCTAATACGGTAGCACCTGCAATTCCTGGTGAATTTGTAAATTGATCGCGAAGAGGTTTAATTACAACATCTTCTTCACCAATTAATGAATCTACCATAATACCGATTTTCTTTTCTTCAGAACCAACGATTACAACAAAATTATAATCTTTATCTGTATTTTCACGAATATTAAACAATCGAGAAAGTCTTAACACACTTATTACTTCATTACGAACATTCAATACTTCGTAATTATCAATTGTGCTAATATCATTAGGCTTAACTCTTTGGCTTTCAATAACTGAAGTAATTGGAATCGAGTAAACTTCTTTTCCAACTCTAACCAAAAGTCCTTGAATAATTGCAAGAGTTAATGGTAAACGGATACTAAATTTTGTTCCCTTTCCAAGTTCACTTGTAACAGAAACAGTTCCGTTTAATTTTTCAATCATTGTTTTTACAACATCAAGACCTACTCCACGGCCTGAAACATTTGAAATTTTATCAGCAGTTGAGAATCCTGGCATAAATATAAGTTGATATGCTTCTTGGTCTGAAATCACTTTATTTGGATGAATTAAACCACGAGAAATTGCTTTTGCTTTTACTTTTTCAACATTAATTCCCGCACCATCATCAACAATATCAATAATAATCTGGTTACCTTCGTTAGAAGCTTTTAAAAGTAAAGTTCCTTCTTCTGGTTTACCAGCTTCTTTACGAACAGAAGGTTCTTCAATTCCATGATCAACAGAGTTACGAACACAGTGCATTACAGGATCAAGCAAATCATCAATTACAGTTTTATCAAGTTCTGTATCTTCACCTTCAATAACAAGGTTTACTTTTTTATTCAAATCACGCTGTAAATCTCGAACAACTCTTGGGAATCTACTGAAAATCTGATTAATTGGAACCATTCGAATTTTCATAACTCCTTCCTGAAGTTCTCCGGCAATTCTACCTAAGTTCTGTGTTGACGAACGAAGTTTTACAGAAAGATTTTTCAATGATGATTCAAATGAATCAAAATAATTTGCAACATCTCCAAATTCTTGAAGAATATTCGATTTTACTTCTTTTACACTAATTCCTGATTGAATTTCTTCTAAATACTGAGGCAATTGATCAAACAACCTTCGCATTTTTTCTCGATATGCAGCATCAATTGATTGAAATTGAACTTGTACATCACTCATATGAGCTGCTGTTTGGTTAAAAGCAGCCTTTGTAATAACAGTTTCAGAAACAAGATTAAGAAGGTAATCAATTCTCTTAGAATCAACTCGAAGAACAGAACCTTGCTGAATATGAGTATTTGTTGCTTTTTGCTGAGTTTTTTGAACTTGTTCTTGAACAGCATCTATTTTTTCTTCTTGAGAAACTTCTTGAATTTGAACTGATTCAGACTGAACAGGTACAGAATTTTCTTGTACCGAAGTATTTGAAGGAGTTTCTTCTTGAACAGATGTTTCAGGAACTTCATTAACAGAAAGTCCATTTTTATTTAATGAATTAGAGTCAATTACCTTTGCATCTGTACTTAAAGTTACATCACTTAAAAAAGCAACATCTTCAATATCTTCTGCAGAGGAAGCTGATGCTAAATAATAGTAAACAGTTGGATAAAATTCATCTTCGTACAAAGCATCAAAATCAGGAACTGTTTTTAATACACTTCCACATGCTTTTAATGCAGCAAATACTTGGATTCCACCAACAGAGTTCATAGGATTTGATTCATCAAATTGAACTGTTACACACCAAAGTTTTTGACCATCTTCAAGAACTTGAGTCAATTCAGAATATTCATCTTCTGATAAAACAGGAGCATCACTTGAAGCAAAAGGCTGTTCAACAACAGGTTTTGGTTGTTGGGCTGGAATTTGAGGAGCAACCTTTTTAGATTCCTTTTTTGACCCCTTTGGTTCTTTTGCAGGAATTAATCCATGTAATTTATTTAATAAATCATCTACATCTTCTTGATAAACAGAACCGTTCGCACGGGCTTCTAACATTTCTTTAATTGTATCTATAGAAGTTAAAAGTACATCAACAACTGTCTCAGTAACCTTAACACGGTCAGATCGAATTTCATCAAGAACATCTTCTACAGCATGTGTAAAATGGGAAAGCTCTGTCATTTCAACAGTTGCAGAACCACCTTTTAAAGTATGGGCAGCTCTAAATATTTCATCAATAGCTTCACGATTTGTAGGATCATTTTCAATTACCAAAATATTGCTTTCTAAATTTTCTACTTGCTGTTCAGCTTCTGTAAAAAAGTCTTTGAGAAGTTCTTCGTTGTTTATATCAAGATAATCACTCATACTCTACTATTTTATACTTTCTACCCCATAAGTCAAGAGAAAAATTTAAAACTTTTTATGAATAAATTCTTAAACTTTTCTATAATTTCTGCCGATAATGATGATGTGATACTATACATTTTATTCAAACAAATAGAAGGAATTACTTATGAAAAAAAATAAATTTATTTTACTTTTTATGCTTTTATTTTCCACAACTTTATTTGCAAATGTAAATTTTAGTGGATTTGCAGGAGGAAGCATTGGTTTTGCAGGAAAAACTAATTCTGACGAACCTTTTGGCCTACCTTTTAACTCTTTTGCAGCTCTCCAACTGAATATGGATTCTTGGGGTATTTTCAGAGCAAATTTTGAACTTTCGTCAAAAGATATCACAAATGGAAATATTTTTGTTGGCCAAGATGCAATTCTAAAAATGAATGAACTTTCTCTTGTTTTGACAAAAAACTCTGATAAAGTAAGTAATTATTTTGGATTTTACTTTGGAACTTACGAAGTTGTAGGACAAGATGAATTTTTGCAAAGACAATTTGGAATTGATCCATTTACTTCACTAATTACAAAAAATAGAACAACCCTTGCCACTGGAATTCCTCTATTTGAAAATCAAGGAATTGGGTTTGCTTACACTGCTAATTTCAACTCAACTCCAGGAACTTTTGGTATTAACGCTTACTTCAATATGGCAGAAGATGATACTAACCAGTTAAATATTGACTTAAGAACAGCTTGGGCTCTTCAATACGTTACATTCGATTTAGTCTTGGGAGTTGGAGCTCCATTACAAAATAAATATGGAGCAGAAGATGTAATCCTCCTTATCGATACTCTTTACTTACATGGAGGAATTACACTTTTACTAGGTAATGTTCACACTCATTCATTATTTTTACAAGCTGGTGTTCAAAATATTAAAATCTCAAAAGGTGATTTTGAAAAAGAATTTGATTCTGTAAAAGATTTCTCTTTAATTGTTGAGCCAAGAATTTATGCAAAAAACTTTAGAACAAGCTTATCATTTTATAGTTTGCCAACTACAACAATAAATCAAATGATGTACCTCAAAGATTCTTTAGGAGTTGCTTTTTCATTTTCCACAGATGCTTTCAACACAAAGAAAAGCAATATTAACTTGGGTGTACATTTAATCGGTTCTGCAACAGATAAAAGTTTTATAGATATATTCACCGATGATTTTACCTCAACTGTTTCGGATAACATTAATCTCTATGTAACACCATTTATTACTTTCCCTTTAGCTAACGGAGACTTTGAAGTTCATGGACAAATTGGTCTATCAAATATTAAAAATGATGTATCTGTAAATTACGAAATCATTGCTGGATACAAAAAAACTTTTTAAAATAAATTCACCAAATTAATTATTAGAAAGGGAAATTTTACATAAGCAACTTCTTGTGATTGTAAGATTTCCTTTTTTTTTATATAATTCTAATATTATGGAAAAGATTCAAATGAAAAATGCCATCGCAGAACTTGATGGCGACGAAATGACACGTGTTTTGTGGAAAGTAATTAAAGATGAATTACTTATTCCTTTTGTAGACTTAAAAACTGAATATTATGATTTAGGTTTGAA
>JAZUSR010000038.1:0-2273 GCA_045606765.1 Treponema sp. | reverse complement strand
CACGACTTTTTCCAAGAGCATCAATTTCATCAATAAAAACAATACAAGGAGCTTTTTCCCGAGCTTGTTTAAATAAATCTCTAACACGACTAGCCCCAACACCAACAAACATTTCTACAAAGTCTGAACCGCTTATACTAAAAAATGGAACCCCAGCTTCACCAGCTACAGCACGAGCTAATAAAGTTTTACCAGTACCTGGAGGTCCTACCAAAAGAACACCTTTAGGAATTTTTCCACCAATATCTGTATATTTTTTTGGAGTTTTTAAAAAATCTACAACTTCAACTAGTTCTTCTTTTGCTTCATCAACACCAGCAACATCTGAAAAACGAGTTTTTACTTTTCCTTCCTCTACAGTTTTTGCACGAGAAGCACCAGAACTAAAAATGCTACTCATTCCACCACCACTCATTTTGCGGAAGAAAATAAAATAAATTACAAAGAAAATACCAATTGGTAGAACAATATTAAAAAGAAGTTGAGTAAAAATATTACTTTGCTGACGAACATATTTATATTTTACATTTTTTTCATCAAGGAATCTTACAAAATCTTCCATTGTATATGGGTGACCAATAGTTTTATATGATTTACGATTTTGCCTTGGATCACCACTGATAATTAATGCCAAAGGATTTGAATCAGCAGGATTTTCAGATTTAACCTCTGCCTCGTATCCAATAAAATAAAAATCAGTAATATCAACTTCTACAATCTTTCCATCAGAAATCAATTGACGAAATTCGCTAAATTCAATTTCCGAATCAGTTTTATTTGTTGAAAAAAGATTAAAAATTCCAATAGCAACCATAATAATAAGAATTATTCCTAAAAATGGAAACTTTGGTTTTTTATTATTATTTCCCTTTTTTTCATCTAATTCATCTATTGCAAATTTAAAAAAATCTAAATTTTCATTATTATCATCATTTTTTTTGTCTTTTTCATCTTTTTTATCGCTCATCACAGTTCCTACAAATTTAAAAATATACATATTAAGTATATGAAAAAATTCAATTTTAGTCATTATAAAAATGAAAAACTTAATAATTTTAATTGAATTTTTGAAAAAAATTAAAGTTAAATTTTTAAATTCCGAAAATTAAAAGGATAAACTATTTTTTTAACTAAACTTAGCTTGCCTAAAAATAAGGGGGAAATATGGGTTATAATCAGGCCTACAATGCATATAAAGAAGCAAGTGTAAAAACAGCAAGTCAAGGACGATTAGTTGTCCTTTTATACGAAGAAGCTGTAAAACAACTTACACTAGCATCATCACTTTTTAACCAAAATTTAAAAGTTCCTGTAAAAGATATTGAACGATTTGGAAAATGTATTCTTAAAACACAAGAAATTTTAACAGAATTGCAAGTTTCACTCGATATGGAAAAAGGTGGTGAAATTGCAAAAAATCTTATGTCATTATATATTTTCTTTAACAAGCAACTCACAGATGCCAATATTAAAAAAGATAAAACAATTATAGATTCTGTACTCAAAATGATGAGCGAACTTTGTGAATCTTGGAGACAAGCAGCAGCAAGCACAAATACACAACCAGTAGGTGCTCAACAAACATTAAATATTCAGAGGTAAGAACTATGGCAGAAATTTCACAAGAAGAATTAAACGAAAGAGTTGCAATATTACGAAAATTCAGATCATTACTTGAACAGCAAAGAGAAAAATTCAGAGAATACCTAAAAGTTTTAGAAAAACAAGAAACATCTATCGAAAAAGAAGATTCAGAAAAACTTTTAGCACATACAGAACTAGAACAACAAGTATTATCAAACATTATGAATTTGCAAAAAGTAATTGTTCCAATGTCAGAAATTTATCAAAAGAAAAACTCTAACAAAAACGAAGCATCTGTTATCGAAATTCAAAACGATTTGGCAGAATTACAACATAAAGTACTTCTTCAAAATCAAAAAAACCGTGAATTACTCAAGACTCACATCGTCGAAATCCGTCGCCAAATTGATTCTCTTAAAAATCCATATAAAAATGCTAGCAGTATTTATGCTCAAAAATCTCAAGTCGGAAGTTTTGTTACAGTTGATGTCTAACATCTCATTTTTTTTAATTTTTTTCTGCCACTTTCAAAAACTACCTAAAGTTTTTTATCAGTAAAAATAACTTCGCCATAAAATTAAAATTTGAAAGGGCGTTTCCTGCGTGGACCTGTCTTAGCCATTCCCACGCAGGTCGGCTGTTCCACCCTTGCGCTTTCGCTCCATCCCCCCATGCTACGCATGCCTTCG
>JAZUSR010000037.1:0-4255 GCA_045606765.1 Treponema sp. | reverse complement strand
TTCACCTTTAGCAGGATATCCAATTCCTTCCCACCAAACATCGCCATCTTCTGTAAGAGCACAGTTTGTAAAGATTGTGTTCTTTTCTGCAGAAATAAGAGCGTTTTTGTTTGATTCAGCAGATGTTCCTGGAGCAACTCCAAAGAATCCTGCTTCTGGGTTGATTGCGTAAAGACGACCATCTTCACCAAATTTCATCCAAGCAATGTCATCACCGATTGTTTCAACTTTCCAACCTGGAATTGTTGGGATAAGCATAGCAAGGTTTGTTTTTCCACAAGCACTTGGGAAAGCACCTGTAACATATTTTACTTGTCCTTCTGGGTTTGTAAGTTTTAAGATGAGCATGTGTTCTGCAAGCCAACCTTCTTCGCGAGCAATAACAGTTGCAATACGAAGAGCAAAACATTTTTTTCCAAGAAGAGCGTTTCCACCGTATCCTGAACCGTAAGACCAAATAAGTCTTTCTTCTGGGAAGTGTGAAATATATTTGTGTTCAACATCTGCACATGGCCAGATTCCGTTGTCTGTTTCGCCATTGTTTAATGGTTTTCCAACTGAGTGAAGACAAGGAACAAATTCTCCATCTGTTCCGAGAACGTCAAGAACTTTTGTTCCAACACGAGTCATGATATCCATGTTTAATACAACATATTCTGAGTCTGTTACTTCGATACCATTTTTTGAAATTGGTGAACCAAGTGGTCCCATACAGAATGGAATTACATACATTGTACGACCGTGCATACAACCTTTATAAAGACCTTTCATTGTTGCTTTAAGTTCAACTGGGTCAATCCAGTTATTTGTAGGACCTGCAGCGTCCTGTGTTTTTGAAGAAATGTAAGTTCTTCCTTCAACACGAGCTACATCACTTGGAAGTGAGCGGAAAAGGAAGCTGTTTGGTTTTTTAGCAAGAGGTGTTGCTAGCCCTGCATCAACACATTTTTTCATCAATCTGTCATATTCTGCTGTTGAACCATCACATACGTAAACTTCATCTGGTTCACACATGTCGATACATTCTTGTACCCATGCCTTAATTTTAGCATGTTTAATGTCATTAAGTGTCATAAAAACTCCTTATTGTTTGGACTTTCTCGGTTGTTCCTTGCAAAAATTTTGGAGTTAAGCAAAGTTTTCCGAACTAAACCAATTTTATACTATATAATCTACTAAATTTTTTCGTTAGTATCAATAATTTTGTAATAATATTTTGTTGACATTTATTTTATAATTTATTTATTATAATCAAGTATGTTGCTTTCTGATGAATTATTAAAATTACGCGATACATTTTTTTCAATGAATTCTCTTGCAAGTGAATATTCTTTCTATGGTTATTTAGTATGGCAAAAAAAATATGATTTTGATGTTTTAAATTTTGATAATTCTATTGTTATTCAAGTGAAAAAAAAGAATGCATATAGATTTCCTATGGTAACTGCGAATGGAAATACTAATTTTTTTTCAGATGAATTAGTAAAAAAAGAATTGATTTCTACAATTCAGCAAATGATTCAGGTTGCAAATTCTGAAAAAAAAACACTTGTATTTGATCGAATTACTTTGGAGCAAAAGGAATTTCTTGAGAAAAATTTTGATAGTCAATTTTCATTTGAAATTATGCGTGGGGATTTTGATTATCTTTATGATATTAATTCACTTTGTACGCTTTTTGGAAGAAAGTTGTCAAAAAAGCGTAATCATGTAAATGGTTTTTTGGCTACATATTCTGATTGGAAAATTGAAGAAATTTCTAACAAAAATATTAATTCGTTACTTGATTTTTCAGAAAAATGGTATGAATCTAAATTAAAAGATGATTATGAATTTGCTAAAGAAAATCTTTTATATGAACAAGATGCTGTAAGAATTTTTGTTCCTCAGATTGAATTTTTAAGGGCTGATGGAATTATTTTATATGTAAATGGAAAAATTGCAGGTTTTACTGTAGGGCAGCGACTTGGTTTAGATGCTTATGATACTGTGTTTGAAAAAGCTGATGATAAAATTCGTGGTTCATATAATATTTTAAATCGAGAATTTGCTCGTTACTTAAAAAATAAATATCCTGATTTAAAATATATCAATCGTGAAAGTGATATTGACCATTTGGGGCTTCGTCAGTCAAAATTGTCGTATATGCCTCAAATTCTTCTTGAAAAATTTAAAGCTCAGATAATTTTATAAATCAATAGTGAATATAGTTTAATTTTGATTTTTTAGTTAAGTTATTTTTGAATTAATAAGGTTATTTTATAATTTTTCCCTTGAAGTATCATTAGAATAGATTTATAATTGTTGTATCTTTTTTTGGGTTTTATGATGAGTTTGAATGATTTTTTTACAAAGTTATTACAGAGTTTTGAGCGATATTATACAATTAACAAGGAAAATCCTGTAAAACCTTTTTTTGCAGAGGCTGATTTTAAATCTCACTCAGAAAGATATGTTTTGGTAAAATCGGCAAAAATTGCTGAAATTGATTCTAACGAATTTGTATACTTTTATGTTCAAGATGAAATTGATTTGAATTTTGTAAAAGAATTATCTTCTATTGCGTGGAAAAATGGTTTAGAAAAAGTTCATCCCTCTAGTGGTCATAGAAATTCTGATATTACTTTGATTATCGCAGTTGATAAAATTAATTTAGATAATTCAGATGGCCAAATGAATGATTCTAAATATTATGCACTATTGAAAAAAAGTATAAAAAAAATCAAGTTTTCAAAAAATTATATGTTAGGTCTTTATGGCTTTAGTAATTTTAAACTTGCTATTTATGAGAATAAATCAAAAAAAACTTTTAGTAATTTCTATGGGAGGGATTATTCAAAGCTTTTTGATAAAATTGGTCTTTAGTCAATTATTTTGACTTTGACATAAATAATGATTTTCATGTGGAGGAAAATTAAATGACAGCATTATTAATTATTATTGCTGCAATCGTTTTGCTTTTCTGTGGATATGTTTTCTACGGTTCTTGGTTAGCAAAACAGTGGGGTATTGACCCTACAAAAAAAACACCTGCCAAAGAAATGGCAGATGGTGTAGACTATGTAGAAGCGAAGCCTGCTGTTTTGATGGGGCATCACTTTTCTTCAATTGCTGGAGCAGGTCCAATTAACGGTCCTATTCAGGCAGCTGTATTTGGTTGGGTTCCTGTATTCCTTTGGTGTGTAATTGGAGGTATTTTCTTCGGTGGACTCCAGGACTTTGGTTCTTTATATGCTTCTATTCGTCATGATGGAAAATCTGTTGGTGAAATTATTAAAGATTCAATGGGGCCAAAAGCTAAAAAATTGTTTATTATTTTTGCTTTACTTGTATTGATTCTTGTTATTGCTTCATTTGTAAATGTTGTAGCTTCAACTTTCTTTACAAAAAGTGATGCTGCAAAAACTTTTGGATTTACATTTAATCCTACTGGTAATCAGACTACTGCAATGATTTCAGTATTGTTCATCGTACTTGCTGTAGTTTATGGTATTATTACAAATAAATTTGGTGTAAAAACTCTTCCAGCTACAATTTTTGGAATTATTGCAATTGTTGGTATTATCGTTCTTGGTTTGAATTGTGGTTTTGCAATGACTCGTACTTCTTGGATTGTTTTTATCGGTTTGTATATTGCAATTGCATCTTTAGTTCCTGTTTGGATTATGCTTCAGCCTCGTGACTATCTTTCATCATTCTTGCTTTATGCAATGATGTTTGTAGCTCTTGTAGGAATTGTTATTTCTGTATTTGTTGGAGAAGCTCGTAATGTTGTATTTGATCTTCCTGCATTTACAGGTTGGAAACAGGGAATTGGAACTATGTTCCCTGCATTGTTTATTACAGTTGCTTGTGGTGCTTGTTCAGGGTTCCATTCATTAATTGCAACAGGAACAACTTCAAAACAACTTGATTCAGAAAAAAATGCTAAAGCTATCGGTTATGGTTCTATGCTTATTGAATCAGCTTTGGGAATTATTTCTTTGATTGCTGTTGGTGTTGTTTCTTCAAAATTCCTTGTAAATAATAATGGTGTTTGGTCATTTAAAGGTTCTCCTGCAACTGCTTTTGGTTCTGGTATTGCAACTATGTTTGGTGCAGAAGGGTCAAGTGTTTATAACACAGTATTAGCTTTACTTACTTTGGCAGTTTCTGTATTTGCTTTAACTTCTCTTGACTCAGCAACTCGATTGAGCCGTTTTATGTTTAGCGAATTATTCTTAAAAGATAATGAAAAAACTTGGAAAGATGCTTC
>JAZUSR010000036.1:0-10519 GCA_045606765.1 Treponema sp. | reverse complement strand
AGAAAATGTTCTTTTCCCTGGCAAACCAATGATGTATGCTACTACAAGTGGAACTACAAAAGAACCAAAATGGATTCCTATTACAGACCAATATTACAACAATGCTTATAGCAAAATGACAAAACTTTGGCTCCATTCATTCCAAATGCACAGACCAAAAGTTTTTGAAAATGTTTGTACTTCGATTGTAGGAAAAGCAATTGAAGGAGAAGCTCCAGATGGAACTGTTTGTGGTTCTGTTTCTGGTGTAACAAGACGAGATTGTCCAAATTTTATCAAAAATCTTTATGCTGAAGATAATGCAGTTTTTGCAATTTCGGATTACAAAGCCCGTTATTATACAATTATGCGTACAGGTATCGAAAAAGATGTTCATCTTCTTGTAACAGCAAACCCTTCTACAATTGTAGAAATGCAGAACAATGTAAATGAATTCTTTGATGAATATGTAAAAGATATCGAAAACGGAACATTGTCTCAAAATATTAAAATTGAACCAGAATTAAGAGAAATTATCGAAAAAAGATTTTCTCCAAACCCACAAAGGGCAAAAGAACTCCGTGAACTCAAAGAAAAATATACAAATGTATTACCAAAACATTATTGGCCAAATATTCAAGTTTTAACAACATGGAAATGTGGTAATACTCATGTTTACTTAGACAAATTCAAAGATTCTTTCCCAGAAAAAATGCTTCACCAAGAATTCGGATACTTTGCCTCTGAATGTCGAGCAGGTCTTGTTATGAATGGAAAAAGCGACACAGTCCTTTTCCCTCATATGAACTATTTTGAATTTATCAGCGACCAAGACCTTGAAAATCCAAATCCAAAATTCCTTCAACTCCATGAACTTGAACTTGGAAAAAGATATTGCATCTATGTAACAACTTTTGCAGGACTTTATCGATATAATATGAATGACATGATTGAAGTAACAGGCTTCTACGGAACAACTCCAACAATTCAATTCATTCAAAAAATCAATGGAATTATTTCTTTAACTGGTGAAAAACTTCATGAAAGACAATTTATCGAAGCTGTTCGTCAAGCAGAAAAAGAAACAAACCTTCCAACAAAATTCTTTGTAGGTTTTGCAGATATTGAACAATCGACTTACCATTTTTACTATGAATTTGCAGATACATCAATTGACCAAGCAAAAGCTGAAGAATTTACAAAAGTTGTAGATAAGAATCTTAAAGCTCTTAATGTTGAATATCTTGCAAAACGCGATTCATTCCGTGTAAAAGATCCAATTACTCACTTATTACAAAACGAATCTTTCGAAACATACAAAAAACGTTGTATCGAAAATGGTTCTCGTGATGGTCAGTTCAAATTAAACCTTTTAATGCAAGATGAAAAACGTCATGCAATGTTCAAAGATTTAATCAAAAAATAAATTTTCTAAGGAACTGAATAATTATTTTATTCAGTTCCCCATTTACAACAACAGGATAATATGAATTCTAAAATAAAAGCAGTTATTTTCGACCTAGATAATACTTTATATGACAACAAATCTCTTCCATTTAGATTAATCATTTCGTTGCCAACTGATTTTGCAAGAATTGCAGCAGATAGAAAAGTTCGCAAAGATTTAAAAGGGATGGATTTTAAAACTCCCGAAAAATACAAAGAAGAATATTCTAAGCGAATGGCTCATAAAACAAATATGAAACCAAAAGATGCTCTAAACTGGTATTCAAATCGCTATATGGGAACAATGTCTTTTTTATTAAAAAAGTATTATCCTGTTAGACCAAAAGTTCACGAAGTAATTTCTTTCTTAAATGAACAAAAAATAAAAATTTCAATTTTTTCTGATTATCCTCGTGTCAAACAGAGAATTAAGGCTCTAGATTTTTCTCACGATGAAATTAAATCAATTCATGGAATTTATTCAGCCGAAGACTTTGGTAGCCAAAAACCTGCTGTTCGTCCATTTTTGGAAATTGCCCAAAATCTAAAAGTTAATCCACAAAACATTTTAGTTGTCGGCGACCGTGATGATACAGATGGAGAAGGTGCACGACTTGCAGGAATGAATTATATCCAAATTGCAACCCATAAGACAAAAGTTATTGACCCAAATCATCCTGTATGGTCTTGGACAAAATTTGCTGAATGGGTCCTCAATGGAATGAAGGCTTTTTAAAATTTATTTTTGCTACTCTCTTAGTCTACACCTGAAGAATTTTTCCATATCAGTCAAGTGTAAACTTTTTATCTAGTTGTATTTTAATCTGCTTCTGCTGGCCAACAATTTTGAATAATTCCAGCCATTGAACAAATTTGTTTATGTGCTTCATCTCGCATTTTAATAATGGCTTCCTTATGAGATAAAGTTTTATCAACTAAAATTGGGTCACCAACATTTAAAGTAATAAAAGGTCCTTTTCTACCAAAGAAAGAAGCTATTTTCCCAGGTTTACGATAAGAAATTGCAAAAGGTATAACCGGTATATCATATCGATATGCCATCGAAAAAGCACCTCGTTTAAAAGGTCTAATCGGTTGGTAAAATGGCCAACTAGCAGCTTCAGGGAAAATATGTATCCATTTTTTTCTCGAATGAAGATAATCAAATGTTTCATTAAACTTTCTTGAAGCAGAAAGAGCTTCTGGAATAGGAATTCCTCCTGCTCCAATAATCAAATTTTTATCAGGTCCCTCAAGATTATCTTTCCATGCAGGGAACCATAATCTTCGATACTTAATTGCTTGAACAACAGCCAAAAAATCCCATCGATACACATGATTACAAACTGTCATTGCTCCATTTTTAAATAACTTTCTATTTTTGCGAAGTTTTTCTTTTCCTACAATTTTCAATCCATATTTTATCGGATGAATAATAAATACAATCGTAAAAATTCCTAAATACACTGACCAATTCAATAAACGGCCTTTTAAAGATTTATCAAAAAAAGGATAATCTTTATCAACTACAATATCACGAATTTTCTTTCGATTTAAAATATGTTCATCAGGTTTAGAAGGATACTCAATTCCTGTTTCAGGAATATATGTATCAGGCTTTACTATATGTTCTTTCATATTTTACATTATACTTTATGATTATAATATGCGCCAGTTTTTTTTACAAAATTCAGTTTATTCACAAAAAAGATATTGACTTTTTTTTTAATAATTTGTATTCTATCAAAGCATTCGTAAATAATGCATGGGCTACTAGCTCAGTAGGTAGAGCAACGCCCTTTTAAGGCGTGGGTCACAGGTTCGAATCCTGTGTAGCTCAGTAAAACATCCATTTTTTCAAATGGATGTTTTTTTTTGCTCAAAATATTTTAGAATTTAATTTCTTTTCCTTGTTTTTTCCATTCATAGAATTCGGCTGTTGCAGCAAATAACACATCGCCTGAAGAATTCAGGGCTGTTTCTAATGAGTCTTGAATTACGCCGATAATGAATCCTACACCAACAACTTGCATTGCTATGTCGTTTCCAATTCCAAAAAGTGAACATGCCATAGGAATTAATAACAATGAACCGCCAGCAACTCCAGAAGCACCACATGCAGCTAATGTTGCCATTACACACAAAATAAGCGCAGATGGAATATCTACCGAAATGCCCAATGTATTCGCTGCTGCCAAAGTCATTATTGCAATTGTAATGGCAGCTCCATCCATGTTGATTGTAGCCCCTAAAGGAATAGAAATTGAATACATGTCTTTATCAAGGCCAAGCTTTCTACAAAGTTCCATATTTACAGGAATGTTTGCTGCGGAACTTCTTGTAAAAAATGCTGTAATTCCACTTTCTTTTAGGCATCTAAAAACTAATGGATATGGATTTTTCTTTAGCATAAAAAAAACAATCAAAGGATTTACAACTAAAGCCAAAAACAACATACAACCAACTAAAACAAGCAAAAGTTTTCCGTAATCAACAAATACAGAAATTCCGTTTGTAGAAATTGCAACAAAAACTAAGCCCAAAATTCCTAATGGAGCAAGATTAATAATCCAGCGAACGGAAATTGAAACTGCATCTGAAATTTTTGACATTATTTCGTTTGTTGGTTCGTGATTTACTTTCTTTAAAGCTAAGCCAAGTACAATTGCCCAAGCTAAAATTCCAATGTAGTTTGCGTTTACAATTGCAGAAACTGGGTTTTGAACAATGTTATTTAAAAGATTTTTAAATACTTGTGCAATTCCTTTTGGAGCTTCGTTAGAAACTGCTGCAACTAATTGTAAACTTACAGGAAAAAGTTTACTTGCAACAACTGCTAACACCGATGCTAGCAAAGTCGATAATATATACAAAAATACTACTGTTCTAAATCTTTTTGAAACTGTATTACTTGCGTTTGCAACAGCACTAATTACCAAAAAGAATACCAAAATTGGTGCAACTGATTTTAAGGCACCAACAAAAATATCACCAAGAATTCCAATTACACTGGCATTTGGGAAACATAATCCCAAAATTACACCAAGTACAAGACCACAGGCAATTCTACAAATTAAAGAAAGCCTATTCCATTTTTCCATCAATCGTCTCACTTTAAACTCCTAAAACAAAATAATATTTTAATTTTATCCTACTATTTTATAAAATGAAAGATTTTTTTGTTAATCTCACAAAAATAACATACAAATACTTTGCACTAGTTTTCCAAATAGAAATTTAATATAATTAAAATAATTTTTTAATTACAAAACAAACTGCTTTTTATGGAGGAAAAACATATGCCACATATTACTGTTCAAATGTACCCAGGTCGAAATGACGAAATAAAAGAACGGCTTGCAAAAGCACTTGCTAAAACTGCTAGTGAAGAACTAAATCGTGAAATTGAACATTTTTCAGTTTCGATTGAAGATGTTCCACAAAATGAGTGGGATGAAAAAGTTTATAAATCTGCTAGTGATCCAAATAACAAAAATGTTTTTGTTCGCCCAGGTTATTAATTATTAAAATAAATTTTATCACATCAAATATTAAATAAGGAGATTTTTATGAATTTTATCAAACAAATAATTTCGATTACCTTTTGCACAGCAATTTTTTCAACTTGTGCTTTTTCAAATGGAACAAATGAAAATTGGCTCAAAGCGCCTGCTCTAAAAGATGCTTACAAAGGAAAAATTGAACACATAGGAATGTCTGTTCAATACATTGCTTGGCCTTCTCAAAAACATGAACTTGCTTCACCAAAAATTTTACAAGGGTTAGAAAAACATTTTACATCAATTACAATGGGAAATGAATTTAAACCTGACTCAATTCTTGGAACATACACAAAAGGCGTACCTCAATCTTTTGAAGATTTTACAGACTCTTTTGGAACAACAATCAAAGTTCCAAAAAATCATTTACAATTTGATATTGTAGACAAATGTCTTACCGCTTGTAAAGAACATAATTTAAAAATGCGTGGACATGTTTTAGTTTGGTACTCACAAACACCAGATTGGTTTTTTAAAGAAGACTACAATTCCTCAAAAAAATTAGTAGACAAAAAAACAATGACTGCTCGCCAAGAATGGTATATCAAATCAGTTCTTTCTCATATCGCTGAATGGGAAAAACAAAATAATAATAATGAACGACTTATCTACTGTTGGGATGTTGTAAACGAAGCAGCAGATGATAGTGGAACACAACTTAGAGCAGCAAACAATCATTGGCATATGATTTACGAAAGTGATGAATACATTATCAATGCTTTCCGTTTTGCAAATAAATATGCTCCAAAAGAAGTTTTACTTGCCTATAATGACTACAATGAATGTATGTACAACAAAAGAAATATGATTTTAAAAATTCTTAAATCAATTATTTCGCACAAAGATGATGATTTTCTCCCAACACGAATTGATGTAATGGGTATGCAATCCCACAATAAATATGCAAGCCCACTATTTTCTGATTACGAAAACGCAATCAAAAAATATTTAGCAACAGGCTTAGACATTCACATTACAGAACTTGATATTGGAGCAAAAACAAAACAAGATGCTGATGATGCTGAAAAATTAAAACAAGCATATAAAGATTCTTACAATTTGTACTTAAAATATGCTAAGACTAACGAAAAAAATGGCATTTCAAGTGTTACAATTTGGGGTCTTACAGATGATGAAACTTGGCTCAATTCAGAATCTCAACAACCTTGGTTAAATTTTGTAAAACAATATCCTTTACTCTTTACAAAAAATCATAAGACAAAACCTGCTTTTTACGGAGTTCTCGAAGCAGGAAATGAATATAATAAATAATTTTTTCCAAACAGAAATTAAAACTTTGTAAAAACAAAAGGGCAAGTGTTCTGAAAATTAAAGTTAAATTATCAAAACACTTACCCTTTTTATATTCACATCTTAATTAAGAATCTTTTACCAACCACCAGAAGCTCCTCCGCCGCCAAAACCTCCGCCGCCACCGGAGAACCCTCCAGAAAACCCACTTCCAAATCCACTTGAGCCAGAATATCCACCAAAACCATTTCCAGAATAGTGACGATAATTACCAGAGGAATTTCCTTTGAATAAAAAATACCAAGGAAGCCATCTAAGCCCAGGAAATTTAGTTGCAAGCGCACCAGAAACCATTATTATATAGAAAATCACAAAAAATATTACAATTGGAATTGCTGTATCATCAGGATCACTTTCGGCATTAAGCATTTGTGTTGCATAAGAAACATCCCCTACGCCAATAACTCCTGCAATAACATCTACCGCATCAATAATTCCTTGGCCATATTCCCCCTGCTGAAATTTCGGAGCCATTACAGAACGAATTATCAACCCTGATTTTGCATCTGTCAACGAACCTTCAACTCCATAACCTGTTTCAATTCGGATTTTCTTTTCCTTAAATGCAACTAATAAAATAACACCATCATCCTTTTCTTTTGAACCAATTTTCCATTCATCGGCAACCTGCATTGAATAAACTTCTAAATCAACACCTTCGAGTGACGGAATAGTTAAAACAGCAATTTGTGTGCTAGACTCATCACTAATTGCCCTAAGTCGCGAATCTAACAAATTATATTGCTCTGCTGACAAAAGATTTGCTTGATCCACAACAGGTCCAGTTAATTCTGGAACAGTCAAAGCAAATGATGAAGAAAAAGTTATAACAAAAAACAAAAAAGCAAATATTGTTTTTTTTAAGTTAGCAAAATTAATTTTATTTTTCATTCACAACCTCAATCCTAGTTTAGAATCAAAAGCCCATCTGGCAATTCATTTTTATCATCTTTTTTAATTGGAAAATGTTCACTCAATAAATCACCACATTTTAAAATTGCATCACAATAAGCATCTACACCATTTCCTTTTTTTAATTCACTCGAAAGTTCATCAGCAATTAATTGCCATAAATCTTCAGAAATTTTTTGAGAAATCCCTTTATCAGCAATAATTCGGACTTGGCGTTCTAAAAATGAAACATAAATTAAAATCCCATTATGATTTTCTGTACAATAAACACCAGTTTCAGCAAATGCTTCAAACGCTCTTTTACTAACTAACTTATTTCGATATTCTCGAGGAATAATGAATCTATCTAAAAATGGAATATTAAAAACAAAGAAAAAAACTAAAATCGACAAAAATGCAGCAATTCCATAAGTTGCAGGTAAATACCATTCAGGGCTCAACCAATTTGAATTTTCAAAAAACATTCGAATTGCTCCTGAAAAAGGTAACAATATTGCATAACACAAAACAGAACAAACAATTCCTGCAAATAATTCCCAAACCGCATAATCTGAACTTTCAGCTGCAAGACAAGCACAGATTTCTCCAGAAGTTTTGCTTTCAGCCTCTTTTACAGTCTTTTGAATTTTTTCAAAACCACTTTGATCTAATTTTAATTTTTTAATAACTGATTTTATTTTCATTATTCCCTCGAATTAAATTAATTAAAATTCAACTTTTGGAGCTGATTGAGCTTCGCTAGATGCTTCAAAGTAAGATTTAGCTCTAAACCCATTCATATTTGCAATGATATTTTTTGGAAATTGGCGAATAAATTTATTATAAATTCCAACGGCTTCGTTAAAACGATTTCTTTCTGTTGAAATACGATTTTCAGTTCCTTCCAATTGATCTTGTAAAGCCAAAAAGTTTTGATCTGCTTTTAACTGAGGATAATTTTCTGTAACCATCAATAATCGCTGCAAACTTGAACTTAAACTGTCTTGAACCTGTTGATATTTTTTAAATGCCTCTGGATCATCAAGAATTGAAGAATCAACATTTACAACTCCACCTGCTTTTGATCTAGCATCAGCAACTTGAGAAAACACTTCTGATTCATGTGAAGCATAACCTTTTACAGTACTAACAAGATTAGGAATTAAATCCATTCTTCTCTGATATTGGTTCTGAACTTGAGCCCATTGAGCATTAACATCTTCTTCAAGTGCAACAATATTATTATAAGTTCCACCAAAAAACTTAAACAAAATAAAAACAATACATACAATAACCCCAAGCGTTATTAAAATTTTTTTACCACGAGTTTCCATTTAAAATCCTCCAAATATAATTAAAAATTCTTTCTACTATTAAAAATAAAAAAATATATTAGATTGGTCAACCATTTTTCACTGCATTGACCATACAAAAAACTTCATTACTTTAGTATTGAATAAATTGGTATTTATGTATATTCTTAATATGCAATCTTACTATATTTAAAGCATTTTCAGGAGTTTTCAATGGGAAACGATTCTTTAGATTTTACAATTAATACATTAGGTCCTTGTACTATTCAATCACCAATTAAGCTTTCAAGTGTTCAAGGTGATATGACAGCTAATTATGTAAGTGATGATTCATATGTAATTAACAATGTAAATGTTTATGATAAAACAAAGCCGATTATTCTTGATTCAACAAATTTAATCGAAAAAGCAGGCCCTCGCGAAAAGATTTTCTTTGACCCTGCACATGCAAAAGCAGGAATTTGTACTTGCGGTGGTCTTTGCCCAGGTCTAAATGATGTAATCCGTGCGGTAGTTCGTTGTTTGAACACTCGTTATGGAGTAAAAACAGTAAAAGGTTATCAATTTGGTTTTCACGGATTTTTTGCAGAAAGTGGTTATGAACCAATTGAATTAGATCGTTACTTAATCGATGAAATTCACAAAATTGGTGGAACTTACTTAGGAACAAGTCGTGGTGGCGGACAAAGAGTTTCTGAAATTGTTGATTGTATTGACAGAGATGGAATCAATATGCTTTTTATCATTGGTGGTGACGGAACTCAGCGTGGTTCATATGACATCGCTTGTGAAATTGAAAAACGAGGAATCAAATGTGCAGTTGTTGGCATTCCAAAAACAGTAGACAATGACTTAATGTTTATTGACCGTTCATTCGGTTTTGAAACAGCAGTTCAAAGAGCAAAAGAAGCAATCGCAGCTGTTCACATGGAAGCAGCAAGCCAAATTAACGGTGTTGGACTTGTAAAACTTATGGGTAGAGAAGCAGGATTTATTGCAACACAAGCTGCTCTTGCAAGTCACGAAACAAACTTCTGTTTAATTCCTGAAGTTCCATTCGAAATGGAAGGCGAAAAAGGATTCTTAGCTTGCCTTGAACGACGTCTTGCAAAACGAGGACACGCTGTTATTGTTGTATCTGAAGGTGCAGGTCAGGACTTACTTAAAACAACTAATGCAACAGATGCATCTGGAAACAAAAAACTTGCAGACATTGGTATTTTCTTAAAATCTGAAATTGAAAAATACTTTAAAGAAAAAAATATCGAAATTAACTTAAAATATATTGACCCTTCTTATCAAGTTAGAGCTTCTGTTACAACTGCTGCTGATTCAGTATATTGTGAAAGACTTGGAAACAATGCTGTACACGCTGCTATGGCAGGAAAAACAAAACTTGTTATTGGTCTTGTTCATGACAAATTTGTTCACTTACCAATTAAAATGGTAACTAAACACCGCAATGCTGTTGATCCAGAAGGCTCATTATGGAGAGATACTCTTGATGCTACTGGACAACCAAACCATATGGTAAATAATATGGAAGCTGCAAAAGCAAGAATGGAAGCAGCAGTTGCAGAAGCAAAGAAAAAACCTTCAGAACAGAAAAAAACTAATACAAATATTAAATAATTTGTAATTACTAACAGTAAAAAAGCACTAACTAATTTGGAACAAAAAAGGCTACAATCCAAAAGTTAGTGCTTTTTACTTTTTAAAATGAACTTGTTTTGAATTATTTTATTTTCTACAACAGTTCGATTTTCTAAAAAAATATATTATTTATCATAAATTTTTGCATACATAAAAACTTCTTTATTATCTTTTGAAAAATCTTTTGTCGGTATAAATTCAACTGTAGACGATTTAAATTGTTTTTTATATACTCGTTTGTAAAAGAAAAGAAATTTATCATCTTTTGTTTTTATGACACTATTTAAATACTTTAGATTAATTTTTTCTTTGTATTCAACCAAGCTACTTTCATGAACATATCCTTGATTCAAAAAATCATTAATC